>NZ_JBILKJ010000092.1:0-10542 GCF_044376735.1 Gemmatimonas sp. | reverse complement strand
CATCACGGCGCCCGGTGTCGATGTCCAAGCGCTGACGGACTACTTCACCCGCCAGCAGGGCGGTGGCCTTCTCGGCCTCTACGACATGTTCGTGGGTGGTGGTCTTTCCCGCGCGACCGTCTTCGCACTCGGCATCATGCCCTACATCTCGTCGAGCATTTTCGTCCAGATTGCCGGGGCCGTGCTGCCGAACGTGGACAAGATGCAGAAGGACGAAGAAGGCCGGAAAAAGTTGACGCAGTACACGCGGTACCTCACGGTCGTGCTGGCGCTGATCCAGGCGTATGGATTTGCGTTGTTCACCACGTCGTTGCCGGCGGCCGTATCGCGTCCGGGTCCGTGGTTCACGATGCAGATGATGCTCTTCCTCACCACGGGCGCGATCTTCGTGATGTGGCTGGGTGAGCAGATCACCGAGCGCGGTCTGGGGAACGGAGCGTCGTTGATCATTTTCTTCTCGATCGTCGAACGCATGTGGCCGTCGATCTTCCAGTCGTTCAACTTCGTGTCGACGGGCGCCTTGCCGGTGCTCTCGCTCGTGGTGTTGGCGATCCTGATGGTCGGCGTCGTCGCCGGGGTCGTGGCGATTACGGTGGCGGCGCGTCGCGTCCTCATCCAGATCCCGCAGCGCACCATGGCACGTGGCCGTCAGCGTGAGGCGGCGCGGAATTTCATCCCGCTCCGCATCAACACCGCGGGTGTGATGCCGATCATCTTCGCACAGTCGGTGATCGTGATTCCCGGGGCGATCGCGCAGTTCAGTGGTAACGCCAAGGCGCAGGAGATTGCGGAGCTGTTCAATCCGCAGGGGCCGAATCCGTGGTTGTACTTCATTCTGTCGGCGGTCCTGATCCTGCTGTTCACGTACTTCTACACGTCCATCATTTTCAATCCGGTGGATTTGGCGGAAAACCTGAAGAAGCAGGGCGGGTTCGTGCCGGGCATCAAGCCCGGCGCCAAGACGGCGGAGTATATCGAAACGGTGGTGGAGCGTATCACGCTACCGGGTGCGATCTTCCTCACGGCGATTGCCCTGATGCCGATCGTGATCGCGCGCCTGATCAACGTACCGTTCGCTTTTGGCGGTACGTCCCTGCTCATCGTGGTCGGCGTCGCACTCGACACGATGGCGCAGATGCAGCAGCACCTGCTGCTTCGCAAGTACGACGGCTTCATGAAGAAGGGGCGCGTACGCTTCCGCGGCCGTCAGGCGACACAGGGTTTCTAGGAAACATGATCATTGTCCTGCTTGGACCGCCTGGTGCGGGCAAGGGGACTCAAGGCGAGCGGCTTGCCGCTCGCCTTGACGTTCCTAAGATCGCCACGGGCGATGTCCTTCGCGCCGCGGTACGTGACGGCACGCCGCTTGGCCTCGCGGCGAAGGCCGCCATGGATCGCGGCGATCTGGTCCCCGATGACGTCATCATGGGGATCATGAAGGAAGCACTGGAATCGCCGACGGCCGCGAAGGGCGCGATTCTCGACGGTGTCGTGCGTACGACGCCGCAGGCCGAAGGGGTGGCGGCCATGCTTCAGGGTCTCGGCCGGCAAGTCGATGCCGTGCTGCTGTTCGACATCGCGGAGGATGAGCTCGTGCGACGCCTGAGTGGGCGGACCACGTGTGATGCCTGTCAGCGACCGTTCTTCGGACGGCAGCCCGGGGAGGCCTGTGAGGTCGATGGCAAGATGGGGACGCTCGTGCGCCGCCGCGATGATGAGCCGGATGCGGTGCGCAAGCGGCTTCAGGTGTACCGTGATCAAACCTCGCCGGTGATCAGCTGGTACGAGCAGCATGGCCCGCGGGTGGTCCACATCGATGCGATCGGATCGCTCGAAGACGTCGAGGCCCGCGCCCTGCAGGCGCTCGGGTATTGATGGCGATCGGCGGCTCGGCCCCCGCTACGTTGCTCAAGTCACCGCGCGAGATCGACATCATGGCACGCGGTGGCGCACTGCTGTACGCCACGCTGCAGCACATGAAGGCGCACGTTCGTCCGGGCATCAGCACCGGCGAGCTCGATACGCTCTGCGAAGCATTCATTCGCTCGCATCCCGGGGCCGAACCTGCGTTCAAAGGGCTGTACGGATTTCCGGGCAGCGCCTGCATCTCGATCAACGAAGAGATCGTTCACGGCATCCCCTCGCGGAAGCGCGTGCTGCACGAGGGCGACATCGTGAAGCTCGATTTCGGCGTGAAGCTCGAAGGCATGTACACCGACTCGGCGATCACCGTGCCCGTTGGGGAAATTGACGGGCCGACCGCGCGCCTACTGGACGTGACCAAGCGTTCGCTCGATGCCGGTATTGCCGCGGCGACCGCTGACAACCACGTCGGTGACATTGGCGCAGCGATTCAGGCGGTCGTCGAGGCCGCCGGATTTTCCGTGGTGCGTGAGTTGGTTGGCCACGGCGTGGGCTTCTCGCCGCACGAAGAACTGCAGATTCCGAACTTCGGTAAGCCGAAGCGGGGAAAGAAGCTCAGCATTGGCTTGACGATTGCCATCGAACCGATGGTGAACGTCGGCACGGCGAAGACGAAGACGCTCAGCGACAAGTGGACTGTGGTGACGGCCGACGCCAAGCGTTCGGCGCACTTCGAGCACACGGTGGCCATCACCGAGCACGGACCGCGCATCCTCACGCAGCCGCTCGGGTAGCTAGCGCTTTCTGGCGAGTGGGATGCTGAGCGACTTGTCGGCACCGCACGCGATGTCCGCCGTCCGCGTCGCGCTGGAATAGCCTGGGAGCGACACCGTGAGCCGGTAGGTGCCTGGGCGCAGTTCGAAGGTGGTGCCGAGGGCGGCACTTACGCGTACACTGGAGCGCTCGTTTTCGCCTTCAATGCGAACGAGCGCTTCGGTCGTTTCGGGAACGGCGGGTTGCAGCATCAGGAGTAACTGCAGCTTGCCGACACCGTTCGCGGCGGCGCATGCCGACGGCGCCGCGGGGGAGGCGGCGGCGCCAGCGGGCGTACCAGGCGCCGCGTGCGCGCAGGCGGTGACCAGCAGCGCGCCGCCGAGTAGGCGGGCCGATTGCTGATGGATCATGAAGGTACCATGGCGCGCTCGGCCGCGGCTTCGGCGACACCGACGTGTAGCGCCGCGGCGTCCAGGCACGCGCGCGCCTCCGCGGTGAGTTGGGCACCAGCTGGCGCGCCCTGCTGATCGAGGGCGGCCACATTGATGCGCACGTTGAGCACGGCTCCCTTGCAGGCCGCTTCGGCCATGAGGGCGGCGACGCACGCATCGGTGACAGCGTTGCTGTTGCCCAGTTCGGCGACGGTGGCCGCAATGTCCGCCACCCGCACGGCCAGCTGCGCGGTTTCAAGGGGCACGCGCGAGGCGAACAGCAACGCGTCGCGCACGGCGTCGGCGCGTGCGACAGCGTGCGCGGGCTCCTTCGACATGGTGTAGGCGGCCCGCACCCGTTCGTACGCATCGGCATCGCGCTGCACGAGCTCGGAGAGCTGGCGTCGCAGCGTGGAGGCCTCGATGGTCAGCTGCTTCATCTGGTCCTCGACGCCCGCGTATTTCTTCTTGCCGATCGTGAGCCCCGCGACCATCTGCGCGAGCGCCGCGCCCAACGCCCCGACGTGGGCGGCGACGCTGCCGCCGCCTGGTGTGGGTGACGCATCGGCGACGCGCGCCATGAAGTGCTCGAGCGCCTCGCCACCGGCGACAACGTCGCGGACCTTGGTTTCGAGGAGCATCGCCTTGGAGAATCCGCGCAGCTGCACGTGCCGGGCGCCGGCCTCGAGCAGCACGCGCTCGGGGACCAATCCGACGATCTCGCTCCAGGTGGGCGCCACGCCGTGTGCGGCGGCCTCCGACTTCACGGCCTCGAAGACGCGATGCAGCGGCGTCTTCTCCGTATCGACCAGATTCATCGATACCTGTGCCTGCCCGTCGACTTCCAAGCCGAGTCCCTTCACATAGCGTAATCCGCCCGACGATCCACGGATGGCCTTGGCGACGTCCTTGGCAACGGGCAGGTGCGTCGCGTCGCCAAGATAGACGTTGTAGGCCACGAGAAATGGGCGGGCCCCGATCGCGGTCGCACCGGCGGTGGGATGGAGCTCGCTTGCGCCGAAGTCGGGCTTTCTCGCGGGATTCGTACGGATGTCGTCGCGCAGCCCCTCGAATTCTCCGCGACGCACGTCGGCGAGATTCTCGCGCGCGGGCGTGGTGGCGGCACGCTCGTAGAGGTAGACGGGTATGCCCAGCTCGGTGGCCACCCTCGTGCCGAGCTCTCGGGCGAGGGCGACACAGTGTTCCATCGTGGCGCCCTCGAGCGGGATGAACGGCACCACGTCGGTGGCCCCGATACGCGGATGCTCACCCCGATGCGTGGTCAGATCGATGCGCTGCTGCGCGACCGTCATCGCCGCGAAGGCGGCCGGGACCGCCGCCTCGAGCGAGGCGACGAAGGTGATCACCGTGCGATGATGCGATGGGTCGCTGGAGACATCGAGCACGTGGGCACCAGGGGTACCCGCGATCGCGTCGCGAATCGCGGCAATCACCACCGGGTCACGGCCTTCGGAGAAATTCGGGACGCATTCGACGAGAGACACGATCAGGCGGGGTAGGGGGCGGAGACGTCAGCGTCGGTCAGCATGCCAAGGAACCACTCGTGAAGAATACCGTTGCTGGCGACGATCGGCCCACCCGTGAGCTTGGCGTCGCGTCCGTCGAGGTCCGTGACGCGGCCACCGGCTTCCCGCACGAGCAGGACGCCGGCGGCGAGGTCCCACGGATTGAGGAAAAGCTCCCAGAATGCATCGAAGCGTCCACGGGCGACGTCGGAGAGGTCGAGCGCGGCCGACCCCGCACGACGGACTCCGGAGACGATCGGCATGAGTCGCCGGAGCTGCCGAAGATAGTGGTCGGCCTGGGAGACGTCCTTGAAGGGGATGCCGGTGCCGATGAGGGCGCGGGCCGGGGTGTCCGTGGTGGAGACCAGCAGGCGGCTGCTGTCCACGAAGGCGCCGTCGCCGGCGGTGGCGTGCAGTACGCCGCCGCGGGCGACGTCATGCACGACCCCCGCCTGCGGCACCCCATCGACGGCGATGCAAATGGAGACGCCGTAGTTGGGGAAGCCGTGCAGGAAGTTGGTGGTGCCGTCGAGCGGATCGACGATCGCGACCAAGCCCTCGTCGGGGCGCGCGTCGGCGGTGAGCTCCTCGCCCACCATGCGGATACCGGGAATGCGCGCCGTGATGATGTCCCGGATACGTTCTTCGGCCCCGATGTCGACCCGACTCACGAAGTCGGTCGCGCTCTTTTCCTCCCACGCCAGCGTGCGATGCGACCTCGCTTCTTGTGCGATGAACTGCGCGGCCGTGTCGGCGGCTGCGATGGCGGCGTCACGCCAGTCCTGGCGCTTCGGGTGTGCGAACAGCGGCATGCGGTGCGATCTGCGTTGCTGGAGAAAATCACGGCGGGTAGCTTTGAAGGATGGCACGCATCTTCAGTGGCATCCAGCCTTCGGGCGAACTCCATATCGGCAATTACCTCGGCGCCGTCAAGAATTGGGTCCAGCTTCAGGAGACCCATCCCGGCGCCGTGTTCTGCGTCGTCGATTATCACGCGATCACGGGGACGTACGATCCGGCGGTGCTGCGCGCACGGCGGTGGGGGATGGCCAAGTCTCTGTTGGCCGCTGGCATCGATCCGGCGAAGGCGGCGCTGTTCATGCAGAGTGACGTGCCGGAGCACACGGAGCTCTCGTGGATCTTCACGACGCTGACGCCGCTTGGCGATCTCGAGCGGCAGACGCAGTTCAAGGACAAGTCGTCGAAGATGGAGAGCATTCCGGCCGGGCTGCTCATGTATCCCGTGCTGCAGAGCGCCGACATCCTGCTGTATCGCGCCGATTCGGTGCCGGTGGGCGAAGACCAGATCCAGCATCTCGAGCTGGCGCGCGATACGGCGCGCAAGTGGAATGCGAAGTTCGGGCAGGAATACTTCCCGGAACCGAAGCCGTTGCTCACGCCGACGCGCCGCATCATGGGGCTCGACGGCCAGGCGAAGATGTCGAAGTCGCTCGGGAATACGATCGGTCTGATGGAGACTGATGACGAGATCTGGGCGAAGCTACGTCCGGCGATGACCGATCCGCAGCGCGTCCGCAAAACCGATGTCGGGCGCCCGGAGGTGTGCAACATCTTCCAGCTGCACAAGGCGTTCAGTACGGCGGAGACGGTCGCGCATGCCGACGAGCAGTGCCGGACGGCCGGGTGGGGGTGCATGGATTGCAAGAAGGTGCTACAGGAGAGCGTAGTGGGGGAGCTCACGCCGATCCGGCGTCGTGCCGAAGCGCTGGACGCCGAGCCGCAGCGCGTGCTCGACGCGCTGGCCAGCGGTGCGGCGACGGCGCGTGGCATCGCGCGCGAGACGATGCGCGAGGTGCGCGGCTACATGGGGCTCGACGCGGTCGCCATTCCGACCGGGATCGGCGCGTAATCCGCGTGTGCGCGGGGCAGGGGCCGGCGGACTGACGGTGCCCCGTGAGTTTCTGGCGCGCCGCTTCGGCCGTTGCTCCCGGCCCGGGCAATCGTCGTCCACTTGGCGCAGCGCGCGCTGATCTCCGGGTGGACCTCGATGCGGGCGTTGGATCGGGGCCGTTCGTCTCTTCGTGGCTCCACTAACCAGACATCGTGGCGATCGAGCGAATCCTCAAGGCGGCCGTCGAGCGTGGTGCGTCCGACGTGCATATCAAGGCGGGCGATGTGGTGCGCGCGCGCATCAACGGACGCCTCGTGGTGCTGACGAAGCAGGCGCTCGCGGCTGAACAGACGCGCGCGATCGCGTTGCACTTTCTGGTGTCGGACGCCGATCGCTCCACGGTCGACACGCTGCAGGACCATGACTGCTCCTGGTATTCGCCGGGGATCGGCCGTTTTCGCGTGAACATCATGCGGCAGCGCGACACGTACTCCATCGTGATGCGCGTGATCCCCGAACATGTGCCGACCTTCGCGTCGCTCAAGCTCCCGTCGGTACTGGATCGCATCGCGCACACCGAGCGCGGGATGGTGCTGGTGACCGGGGTGACGGGTTCCGGCAAGTCGAGCACGATGGCGGCGCTGGTGCACGCCATCAACGCCTCGGACGAGAAGCACATCCTGACGCTCGAGAACCCGATCGAGTTCATTCACGCCGACCTCAAGAGCTCGGTCACGCAGCGTGAAGTGGGCATCGATACCGACAGTTTCCGCATGGGCCTGCGGGCGGCGCTGCGTCAGGATCCTGACGTGATCCTGATCGGCGAAATGCGCGATGCGGAGACGATCGACACGGCGATCAAGGCGGCCGAAACCGGTCACCTGCTGATCTCGACGCTGCATACGCCCAATGCGCAGAGCACCATCCTGCGCATCGTGGCGATGTTCCCGGCGCACGAGCAGGCGGTGGCGCGTATGCGCCTGGCGGAGTCGCTGCAGGCCGTGGTGTCGCAGCGCCTGTTGCCGCGCGCGAACGGACAAGGGCGCGTGGTGGCGTGCGAGGTCATGATCGTGACGTCCATGATCCGCGATCTGATTATCGAGGGGAACGTCGGCGCCATCCACGACTACATCGCCGACGGTGCGCAGTACGGCATGCGCACGTTCGATCAGCATCTCACGGAACTGGTGCACAGCAACGAGGTGACGTTCGAGGTCGCGAAGGCGGCCTCGACGAACCCGGCGGACTTCGAACTGGGGTTCCACATCGGCAGCAACCAGGCGTCGCTGTCGGCCGAAGCGCGTCGCAACGGCGCGCGGCCGACCGGGAGCGCGAGGGCGGTATCGCAGGGTATGCGTTCGGTCGCGACGCCGAGTGGATTTGGGGCGAATCCATTGGGGACCGGTGCGATCCTGCCGCCGATCCGGACGAGTTCGACGGGGCATCCAAAGGTGCCGAGTGCGAATCCGCTGGAGCCCGAAACGGGGTTCGGGAGTGGATTCGAGAGCCTCTTCGGCAGTTGATGCCAGGCGTTGGAGAAACGGGAATCCGGGCGACGGATTAGATTGCCTGGATGCCGAACACTCCCATTGGTGGGCTCATGGTGCCCGCCGCCTCCTGCTTCACCGCGACGGGTGATCTCGACCGCGCCGCGTTCCAGTCCAACATCGATGCGTACGTCGGCCATGGCGTCGACGGCGTGCTCGTGGCGGGTTCGAGTGGCGAGTCCGCCCTGCTCGACGATGCCGATCGCCGCCACCTGCTGACGTGGGCACGCGCGCGTCTGTCCGACGATCAGTGGCTGCTGGCCGGCGTGGGCAGCGAGAGCACGCGCCAGACGATTTCCCGCGCGCACGACGCGAAGGATGCGGGCGCGACCGCCGCGCTGGTGATTTCGCCGCATTATTTCCTGAAGCGGATGACAGAGCCGGCGTTGCTCGCGCATTTCCGCGCCGTCGCCGACGCCAGTCCGCTGCCGGTGCTCCTGTACAACATGCCGGCGTATGCGCATCTGGTGCTGAGCCCGGCGTTCGTCCACGAGATGGCGCAACACGAGAACGTGATCGGGATGAAGGACAGCGCGGGCAACATTCCGGTGCTCACGCAGTATCTCGAAGCACAGAGCCCGACCTTCCGGGTATTGACGGGCAGCGGCGCGACGGTCGTGCCGGCGTTGGCGGCCGGCGCGTCGGGGGCCATTCTGGCGATCGCGCTGTACGCCGGTCCGCTGGTGCGCCAGATGGTCGACGCGTTCCACGCGGGTGACGTGGATGGTGCGACGGTGCTGCAGGCGCGGCTGGCGCCGCTGGCGACCGATATTGCCGGGGCGATGGGTCCGGCTGGCATCAAGGCGGCGCTGGATCTGGTGGGCCTGAACGGCGGGGCGCCGCGCAGCCCGCTGCTGGCGGCGACGGCCGACGAAGTGGCCATCGTCCGGGCGCGACTCGAAACAGCGGGGCTGTTGCCGGCGTAGGTCGGCTATGCTTGCCCTGATCCTGCTTGGCACCGCCCTCGTGGGTGGTTTGGTTCTGATCCCGTTCGGCTTGCCCGGGCTGTGGGTGATGCTGGGGTCGGCGCTGCTGCACTGGGTGCTGATGCCGCAGGGGGGCGTTGGTCTGTGGACGTTGGCGGGCGCGGGCGCGTTGGTGGTCGTGGCTGAGGTGCTCGAGTTCACGATTTCGGCGCGCTACACCCGGGCGTACGGCGGATCGCGCCGGGCTTCATGGGGCGCTGTGCTGGGTGGCCTGGTGGGGGCCGTGGTGGGCATTCCCGTGCCGGTCGTCGGTTCCCTCGTCGGCGCGTTCGCTGGCGCCTTCGTGGGGGCGCTGGTGGCCGAGTTGACGGTGGCCAAGGGCGCGCGGGGGGCGCCGGTGCAGGTGGCCACGGGCGCGTTGGTCGGGCGTGTGGTCGCCGCCGCCGCGAAAGTGGGAATCGGGGTCGTGGTCGCCGTGTTGGTCATGGCGTCGGCGGTGGTCGGGAGCTAGACTTCCTCAACGCCCCGCGGATCGTCCGCGGGGCGTTTTTTGTGCGCGGCCGCAGGGCCGCCGGAGACCGACTCGCATGTTCGATTCGACGACGCGCACCGTCGTAGTGGTAGGCGCGCAGTGGGGCGATGAAGGGAAGGGCAAGCTGGTGGATGTCCTCGCCGAGAAGGCCGACTGGGTCGTCCGCTACCAGGGCGGCGCCAACGCGGGGCACACCGTGCACATCGGCGACAAGTCCTTCATCCTGCACCAGATCCCCAGCGGCATCCTGCACCCCGGGGTGCGGTGTGCCATCGGCAATGGCGTGGTCATGGATCCGGAGACGTTGTTCACGGAAATCGACGAATTGATCGCCGACGGCGTGGACGTGGAAGGGCGGCTCTATGTGAGTGAGCGCGCGCATCTCGTGATGCCGTACCACAAGCTGGTGGACAAGGCGAGCGCGGCGAGCAAGGCGATCGGGACGACCGGTCGCGGTATCGGTCCGGCCTACGAGGATAAGGTGGCGCGCCGCGGCGTGCGGGTGCTCGATCTCCGGAATCCGGGTCGACTTCGCGAACTCGTCACGGCAGGCGTCGAGCGCGCCAACGCGCAGCTCGAGCGGTCTGGCTCCGATCTGCGGGCGTCGGTGGACGAGACGATTGCCGTGCTCGACGCGCTGTCGCCGCGGTTGCTCGGTCTGGCCGACGACGTGGGGCTGTGCGTCCATCGGGCGATCAAGAGCGGTGCGGCGGTGTTGCTGGAAGGCGCGCAGGGCTCGATGCTCGATATCGATCACGGTACGTATCCGTTCGTGACGTCGAGCAACACGACCGTGGGTGGCGCGGCCACGGGCGTCGGCATTTCGCCGATGTTCCTGCAGTGCGCGCTTGGTGTGGTGAAAGCGTACACGACCCGCGTGGGGCACGGCCCCCTGCCGACGGAGTTCGCGGAGCCGCTGCAGAGCCAAGTGCGCACGTTGGGGCACGAGTTCGGGGCGACGACGGGCCGAGCCCGTCGCTGTGGCTGGTTCGACGGCGTGGTCGTGCGGTACGCCGCGCGCGTGAACGGCCTGACCGCGCTGGCGATCACGAAGCTCGACGTGCTCGACACGCTCGACGAACTGCTGGTGT
>NZ_JBILKJ010000091.1:0-10548 GCF_044376735.1 Gemmatimonas sp. | reverse complement strand
TGCCCTTCACTGAATTGGTCGCCGGTACACCCGTTGATGCGTCCATCGCACCCGGCGCCGTGGTGACCGCGAGCGGGCAGCTTGACGGTGAGATCGCCGGTGCTGCCGTCACGCTCGACGCCAGCGTGCGACAGTTCTTTGCCGATACGTTTGCGGTTACGCAGGGGACTCGCCTGAGTCGCTCGGTCTATAAACTCGGTCCGCTGACCAACGCCGCGCTTCGTATTCGGCCCACCACGCGAAGTGCGCGCGATCTGGTGCTCACGTTTGCCGTGCAACAGCGCGCGCCGTACGAGGTGCTCGGTCGCGGACAAGTCGCCGAGAGCGGGGCGTCGCTGTTCTCGGCCGCCATCGCTGGCACCGTGCTGCGTGCCGGCGGATGGCGCATCGGTGCGGGAGTGGAGACCCGTACGTACAGTGGGATCAAGTCGGATTCGTCACTGGTGGCGGCGGCGTTCAACGACGTAACCGGCAGCGTCAATGTCGTGATCCCACTGCGAGGCTCGGAGCTGATTGTGACCACTGCTGCCACCACGGGGAGTCTGACCATTCGCAACAAGGCCGCGGTGGGGATGCAGCGGCTGCTCCTGCGCGGGCAGCTGTTTGTCTTCTGATTTCTGCCGCCACGCGCGGCCTGCGTGCATGTCTTTGCCGAACCACCGCGCACTCCTTCTCCGGTCATCGCACCGCGTCAACCGCTCGTAGGCGGTGCACCCCGCGCAACGGGCCTAGTGCGCTGCAACGAACGTCCCCGCTAATCATTGATCATGCTGACTGCACTTCAACATTCGGCGGCGCGATTCACGCGCATGGTTGTGCTCACCGCTGCCGCTACGGCCATGACCGGCTGTGTGCCGGCGCTTCACGACCCCGATCGAATCACGCCGACGGCGGCGCTGTCGTTCAGCGTCGCTACCTTGCCGGGTTCGGTCACCCGATCCGTGTCACTGGAGGTGTTTTACCGCGCCGCCACGGGTCGGATGAATCTGCTGACGCTGCAGCGCTCGGTCGAACCTGGCACCGTTCAGCTGCCGCTGGTGGTAGACATCGGCTCGTGTCTCAATGACGCCACACGCATTCCACTGAGCGAGGCGTGCTCACTATATGTTGGCATCGTGGCGCGCAACAGCGAGGGCGCGCTCGTGGACAGCACCACCATCGGCCCGCTGGCCGCAATACCGGGGGCGACCATCGCCGTGCCGCGCGTGGCGCTCGCGGTTCCTTCCACCATCGCGTTCTCGTTGCCGGATACACTGCGCGTGAACGATAGTCTGGCCGTCGCGGCCGTCCTGCGCGATTCCACGGGCGCGATCCTGACCGGCCGCGCCGTCATGTGGGAGTCGAGCAACCCGAGTATCGCGACGGTGAACGCACTAGGCGTCCTTCGCGCGCTCCGTGCCGGCGTGGTATCGGTAACCGCCACCAGCCTTGGTGCCCGCGCCTTGGTGCAACGCACCGTGTTGGCGGATGTTCGCACCGTCGCCATCACGCTACGGGACACGCTGCGCTATCTCGACACGGTCACCGTGACCGCCGTGCTGCGGGATCGCAATGGTGCTGTGGTCACCGGTGTGCCGGTGCGATTCAGCAGCGACGACACGCTGCGTGCCCGCATTGATACGACGGGCCTGTTGACGGTGCTGCAGGCCGGCACCGTGAACATCACGGCGACGGCGACGGGACGTGTATCGAGTGTTGTGCGCACCCTGCGTCCCGAGGGCATTTCGAAGCTTTTTGCCAACTACAACTACGTGTGTGGCGTTGGCGACACGGGACGCGGATACTGCTGGAGTCGAGGAACCGGGCAGGCAGGCTACAGCGCCGACATGCGACTGCGGCCAACCGCGATTCCCTCAGACAGCGCCATTGTCGCGATCAGTGGTGGCGCGTTTTTCAACTGTGGGCTAACGCGCAGTGGTCGCTTGATGTGCGCGAGCGTGAATGGTGGCAACACTTCTGGCGCGATGGCGGTGGGTGACCTGTTGCCAAGGGTCAAGCTGACACTCGCCGCCGGCGCGAACGTGGGGCCATTCGTCGAATTGGCTGCCGGCGGCAATCAAACGTGCGCGCGAGATGCCGCGGGTCGTGTGTTCTGCGCGGGCAACGCGCTGCGCGTCGGGTTTCCTGCGACCGCCGACCAAACCACGCTCGGCCAAGTGTCACTTCCGGCTGGCGTTACACTCGCGCGTATTGATGGGCCGGGAATCAACACCTGTGGCGTCGCCAGCGGTACGGCCGGTGTCTACTGCTGGGGCATTGGAGCGCGCAACAATACCTCGTCCGCGCCATTCGGCGCTCCCGTCACATCGGCGGACTTCTCACAGCTTCCGGTGCTATTGAATCTTGGCGGCGCTCAGGTCGCGCATTTCAATCCCGGCAATACGACGTCGTGCTATGTCGTACTGGCCGGCGATGCGTTTTGCTACGGAAGCAACTCAGGGGGGGCGCTGGGTGTGGGTGACACGTTGAGCCGCACGACACCAACGCGCGTGGTGGCACCACCTGGCGTGCGCTTTGTGGAGGTGCGCGGTTCGACCGCCGGGCTCGTCTGCGCGCGCAGTACTGACCAGCGTGTGTTCTGCTGGGGCTTCGGCAACACTGGCGGGTTGGGCAACGGTGCTACTCAGAATAGCTCGATTCCGGTGCAGGTGGCCCTGCCCGTTGGAGTGATCCCCACCGCATTGGTCAGCACTAATGGCACGGCGTGCATTGAGACGGCCGATCGGACACCGTGGTGTTGGGGTCTCAACGCCGGTGATGGGACGGCCAATAATCGCAACGTGCCGGTTAGGGTGTTGCTGCCCGGACAGCCGCTGCCACCATGACCGCATTGGCGCGGGCGCGCGCATGGCATTCGGCGCGCCGCCACCTGCGACTACATCCCACTCTTACCCAACCCCTTCACGATATCGTCGACGTCCTGCGCGAGGCTTGGCGTCTCCACCGCGGCACTCTTGAGCATCGTGACCACCGTTGCAGTGGCGCCGCCGCGCGCGGCGAGTCGCAACGCCGCCCCCATGGATACCAACCCACGCGATCGTGACGAGCCCCCGGCTGGCCGGGTCGCTGTGGCCACGGCGTTCGCCGGTGCCGATACGGCCGGAGTCTCCGGTGGTGACGGGAGTTTCGTGGTTTCCCGTGCCTGCCTCCCGGTATCGGCGGCTGGCCGCGCCGCCGGCCCATTGGGGGAACTGCCCGGCTGTTCAAGTCGCACGCGTCCGGGGAGTTTCAGGTTACGGTGTAACCGCTCCGCGAGCGAATCGACGGCGTAGCTGACGTCCTCGTTCCAATCCACATCACGAAACGTTTCAGAGTGCACGATCTTGGAAGTCTCGACCTCAAGCACGCGCGCGTCCATCCGCAGTCGATTGCGTCGATCAATCATCACGGTGCCGAACACCATGTACTTCGCACCCAACAGCCGCCCGACGCGTGCTGCTGACTCGGACTCGGTACGCCCGGACGCGCCAAGGTTTTGCTCATCGAGCAGCAGCTGGAGACGACGGCGGTCGACCAGATCAATTTCGGGGTTGCGCGCCAGGCGCGTCGAGATGAGCTCCGGCACGCTCCACTCAAGTGGCTCGTAGTCGGCACGATTGATCAGCGCCGCGTTGGTGAAGTTCATCAGGGCCAACGTCGGACGGGGAGCCGCCGTTTGCGCACCACCGTTTGCAGAGGTGAGGCACGCGGTCAGCAGGGCCGTGCCCAGCCACGGGAAAGCTTTCATTTGCGCCTCGAGCGAAGACGGATCACAATTCGTGGGTAGCGCAGGCGGGATCTCAGGTCACGCCTCCAACGCTAAACGTACGCCCGCTCCGCTACCGCCGGCAATACCACTCCGCTCCGTCGAAATCCCCCGAGTCATCGCGTGAATCTCCCAGCCAGCCAGCGTCCACGCTGTCCCGAATGCGGCGCCACCTACCCACCGGATGTGCGCTTCTGCGCTGTCGATGGTGCAGCGCTCACGCTCGCCGGATCGGGGTCGGATTTGATCGGTCGCGTTTTGGGGGGCAAGTATCGCGTCGAACGGCTGATCGGTAGCGGAGGCATGGGTGACGTCTTTCAGGTACGGCATGTCCGACTGGACGAAAAGCGTGCCCTGAAGCTGATGCAGGGTTCTGCACTGACCAACCCGATTGCGGTCGAGCGCTTTCGCCGAGAGGCACAGCAGCAGAATCGCATCCGGCATCCGAACGTGGCCACGTTGTATGACTTCGAAGAAGAAGCAGATGGGACGTGCTTTCTCGTGATGGAGTTTGTCGATGGACAGTCGCTCGGTGATCTGATACGCACGAAGGGAGCGCTGCCCGTTCCTCGTGTGGCATCCATCGTGCTGCAGATCGCCGCGGCGCTTGATGCGGCGCACGATGAGAACGTGGTGCATCGGGATCTCAAGCCGGACAACGTGCTCATTGCGCGTGCGCGCGATGGGTCAGACCGCGTCAAGGTGGTGGATTTCGGGATCGCGACCCTGATTCAACGGTCGGCCGATACGCCCGCACTCACCAGTACCGGTATGGTGGTGGGCACGCCGCGCTACATGAGCCCGGAACAGCTCTTCTCTGACACGGGTGAGCCGATCGATGGCCGCAGCGACACCTACGCCCTCGGCTTGCTCAGTATCGAGATGTTGCTTGGCCGGCTCCCCTTTGGCTCGGGTGAGCTCGCCGACGTGCTCCGTCGGGCAGCGTCGGCGCCTCCGGCCATCTCCACCATTGCGCCGGAGCTCGCCCTGCCGGCTGCGGTCGATGCGGTGTTCAGCACGGTGCTCGCCTCTGATCGGAATCTTCGCTACACGACGGCGTCGGCGTTTGCCCGGGATCTCATCGACGCCTTCGCGTTGGCCGGCGTGTCGCCCGGCCCAGATTCCGTGCCCGCACCGACCTCGCTTGATTCGCTGGCCTTCTCCAGGACGGGTATCCGGACGCCAGTGCCGCCGGAGGCCACCACGGATGCATCGGTCGCCGGTGCCCGCGCACCCGGGCGGCGGCGACCGACTTGGATCATGGCCTCGATCGGCGTAGGCGCACTCACCGCGATCGGTGTGTACCTGGCCACCGCGCGACCAAGCGACCCTACAAACCAAGCGGTCGTTCAACCCTCAAATTCCACGCGTGCGGCGGCTCCGGCGCCTGCACCACCGCAGCCGGTATCGCCGTCGCTTTCGTCGCCGTCGCAACCGACTTTGGCGCAGTCGTCACAGGCGTTGCGGTCTCAACCACCACGACCGGGCAGCGACGCCTCGGGTGAAGTCCCGGCAGAGGTGTTCGCGAAGCTTGAAGAATTCCGTAAGCTTCAGGCAGAGTCCGCACCCGCCTCCGATGTCGTCGCGAAGCAACGCATTCAGACCATTCGTGGCCTCGTCCCGGCGCTCAACAGCGCGCGCGATCGGTTGTTGGCGGGGCTGATGACCATCGAGGCACTCCTTGTCCTCGACGATACGGTGTCGGTGTGCAAACTGCTCCCAGGGCTCGAACGGCAGAGTCAGGGAACCGATCTGGTGCCGGTAGTGACGCTGTACCGCGACAGCATTCCGTGCGTGCCGAGGCCAGAGTAAGTGCGGCCATCCGTCGGGTGAGAGCGTCGCAGCTTCGGCGCGCGCGACGTCGCTAACTGCAGGGAACGAACCGCCCCGGGATTGCAGAAGGCGCCACGCGGTGAGAACCTGGCACCATCGCAGTCCCGAGCGCTGTGATGACACGTGCACGTGCAAGCGTTTGCCGGCCCCGCGGAGCACTGCTCCACCGGCTGACGTCGAGGCGCGTCGTGCCAGGCTTCACCATATCGTCATCCCATTGTCATCGAAATTGACTGTCCGGATGCGCCGGGGACGCTCACCGTTGATCCAACGCTTCCCCGAGAGCCTGCATGCGTGTGGTCGTATTGACGTGGGTTGGACTGACGATGGCGGTACCCCTGTCCGGGCCCACGTCGCGTGAGCCGTGGGGGCGTGAACAAGCGCCCGCCGCGGACTCCTGCGCGATCACGCGCACCGCGCACCATCGTGGCCAGGTTGAGCGCCCTGCCGCATTACGCGTGGGCGCGTCGTGGCCCGATGGATGGCGCGAGGTCACACGCCCGCTGTTCTCGGCGACATCGATGGACAGCATGGCGGCGCGGGCGATCGGCGTGCGCCAACCCCGCGACAACGGCGCGCCATCGTTACCCCGCGCGTGGGTGGCGTTCGTCGTCGATGCGAACGGTGCGGTCGCCGTATGCAGTTTCGGAGGCCACGACCGCCTCACCGCGTCCGCGCCACTGGCCCGCCGGCTGGCGCGGCTCCGGTTCACGCCGGCGCTGATGGCAACCCGCCCGGTCCCGCAACGGGTCGTGCTCGAACGCGCCCCCTGAGGGCCCGCAGCCCCCCGCCGACGGCCGTTCGGAATCCTTACGAATTCGCGACACTCGGCCTATACTGACGCAGTCCTTCCCCCCTCCCTTCCTCTGAGGAAAGCCTATGTTGCGACCGATCCCTAAACGGTTGCTCCTTGCCGCGACCGCGTTTGCGTCCGCGATCGCCCCCAGTGCCGTACTGGCGCAGAACACCATCACCCTGGAAGGCGCGGTGCGTGCCGAGGGGGCGCCGGTGGTCGGCGCGCAGGTCACGGTACGCAATGTGGCAACCGCCGAGGTCACCCGCGTGGCCACCAGAGCGTCCGGTGAGTTCCGGGTGCTGGGGCTCTACTCCGGACAGTACACCGTCAACGTGAAGGCGCTCGGTTTCCGGCAGCGCACGGACACGGTCAATCTCGCGCTCGGTCAGCGCGCGCGGCTCGAATTCAACATGGAGAAGGGCGCCGCGGAGCTGGACGCCCAGACCGTGACCGCGGAACGGGTGAAGCAGGTCGAGGTGCAGCGCATGTCAGTGAGCGCGCCCGTCACGAAGGATGAAATCGAAAATCTGCCCTTCAATTCCCGCGGCATCATGAACCTCGCGGGCATTGCGCCGGGCATCAAAACGTATTCGCCGCAGTCCGGACGCTCGCTGCCGTCAGGCGGTGCCGCACCGGACCTTCGTTTCTTCAACGTCTACATGGACGGCGTGGAAATGAAGAGTCTCTTCAACGGCAACATCGTTGGGCTCGGGCAGACCGGTTCGCCCCTGCCGCAGGAAGGGCTCGACAACTTCCGCGTGTACCTGAATCCGTACGACGCGGAATTCACTCGCGCCGGGTCGTACGTGATCAGCGCCGAGAGCAAGCGCGGCACCAACGAGTGGAAGGGGTCGGCGTTCGGGTTCTTGCAGAACAAGTCGATGCTCGCGAAAAACGCCTTTCAGGCCGCCGTGCCGGATTTCGGACGCGATCAGCTCGGCTTCAACATTGCCGGACCGCTCAAGAAGGATAAGCTGTTCCTGGCCACCAGCTATGAGCGGACCAACACCAACTTCTTCTTGGACGTGAATCCCACGACGGCCGCCGCCAACACGGCGTTCCCGTCGGCCCGTGGGTCGTTTGAGGCGCCCAATACCAATCACACGCTGTTCTCCCGTCTGACGTACGTGCAGAGCCCGCGGGTGACGTACGACTTCATGGGTTCCACCCGCTTCCTGCGCGGTGAAGGCAACTTCGGTGGCCGCGCGTCGCAGGATGCCGGCATCTCGCAGAAGTACGAGATCTATACCGCGCAGCTCCGGCAACGCTACATCTCCACCAGCGGCAACCTGGTGAATGAAGCCTCGCTGCAGTTGGTGAGCTGGAACCACAACGAAGCCCCGCTCAAGCCGGGCCCGCAGTTCAACTATCCGGGTGTGCAGTTCGGAACCTCGGGGTTCCCGCTCATCCTCAAGGAAAACCATTTCCGTTTCGTGAACCGGGCCACGTACAACCTGGAGAAGGCCGGCTCGCACATCATCAAGGCGGGTGTGGAGCTCAGCACCGTCGGCGCGCAGCAGAACCAGCCGAACAACACCAACGGCACGTTCACCTTTGCGTCGGACGATCCGACGGCGTTGCCCGTGTCGGCGTCGATCGCGGTCGGCTTCAATGACCCGAATGGCACGTCCGATGCCATTGCCGACGCCAGAGGGTATACCACCGGCATTTACATCAATGACGAGTGGCGCATCAAGCCGAACTTCACGCTGTCGCTGGGACTGCGGCACGACGTGGAGTTCAACACGATGAACAACAAGTACACGGTCCCCTGGGCCAATGACCCCACGCTCAAGGCGATTCCTGCGCTCCAGAATTTCCTGAATACCGGCAACCGCAAGAATCAGCTCGGCAATTTCTCGCCGCGTGTCTCGTTCTCGTGGGACCCGTTCAAGGACAATCGCACCTTCGTGCGCGGTGGCTTCGGCATCATTTACGATCGTGTCACCAGCTTCATGGGCTTCCAGGAGCGCCGGAATTCCACGTGGCGTACGTACACGTTTGCCAATCCTGGTACCCGCGATCCCGCGGTGTTGCGTCAGCGTGTGATCGCCGGCGCAACGGCAGCCGTGGCGCCGATTCTCATGGATAATGAGATGCAGACGCCGTACTCCAAGCAGATGTCGCTTGGTGTCGGGCATCAGCTCACACCGGAGTTTGGCATCAACGTGGACTACGTGCGTCAGAACATGGAAAACCTGTACGTCCAGCGGAATCCGAATTACCTCGATCGCACGGTCACGCCGGCCCGCCGCAAGTTGACGCCGGCCTATGGCGACATCCTGATCTGGGATGACATCGGTCGGTCGAACTATTCCTCCGTGCTGTTGCAGGCCACCTACCAGCGTGGCAAGGCACGCTTCAACCTCGGCTACACGCTGGGCTGGTATCAGGGTGACTTCGATACGGCTGGGTTGCCGAACTTCGCGTACGAGTTCCTGTTCAATCGCCAGCGCACCACGGGCGATGAGCGGCATCGTGTGGCGTTCTCGCACATCCTGCCGCTGCCGTTCGGCTTCATGTTCTCCGGTGTCACCACCATCGCGAGCCCGCGTCCGTTCCTCTCCACGGACGGTCGCGACATCAATCTCAACAACATCCTCACCGACGACTTCCTCGGCGGTACGGTGTCCTCCACCGGCAATCGCACCACGTTGCCGTCGAACGAATGGGGTAACTGGTATCGCACGGTGGACATCCGTCTTGCCCGCCCCATTCTGAACTGGAATGGCAAGAAGGTCAGCGTGTCGGCCGAGGCGTTCAATCTGTTCAACTGGAAGAACAACCTGGCATTTGGTGGCATTCGCTACACCGCCGCGGGTGCCGAGCAAGCCACCTTTGGTGTTCCCACGCAGGCCTTTGCGGCCCGCATGGGTCAGGTGGGCATGCGGCTCGACTGGTAACGCGGTCGGCTCGTTAGCGGTCCAGTAAAACAGCAGGGCGTGGCGTCGGAAGATTCGACGCCACGCCCTGTTGCTGTTTCGGGGCGCGCTTAGCGCCGTGCGGCTCTGCTCGCGCGATCGCGGTGGCGGAGTTCCAACACCACGCCGCGGAGCGGTTCCATGTCGAGCGTGAGTACGCGCGGTGTGTCGCCCAATGTGCCGAGTTCTGATTTGCCGTCGGCATCATGACGCACGATGCGCGTATCGGCGGGCAGGCCGTACGCCCGCCGGTCGAGCGTGACCTGAATGCGGCGGGTGTCGAGATTGATGCCGGCAAGCGCCACGGCGACGCGCCCGTCTGCGGCGCGGAAGGCGCCGGCGAGCACCTCAGGGACGGTGATGCGCGCCTCGGTGGGCCCGCCCAGTCGCGCGGCGTAAATGGAAATGCGCGACAGGAGCAGCTCGGCCGCCGGTACGTCCACAAGGGGCGGTCGCAGAAACACACCGGACTGGAAGAACTCGCGCAGGCCGTACCGGAGTCGCGCCAGCTGCTCGAGATATTCGATTTCGCGACGTCGCTCCACGAGCTGATCGGGGAGGAAGTTGGCGATCGTCGGTTGCATGCCCCACACGAACATGCGCGCCTGCTCCAGGTGGAATTGCCGCACGAACCTGAGGTCGAGCGGCGTAAGCGCGGTGGGCGGACGCTTCTCTTTCGGCCACAGCTCGTCGTAGGGCGGCAGCGTGAGCGATCCGTACGTGCCGTAGGTGAGGGCATACGGATGGTAGGCCGCCTGAAACATCGGGATCACTTCCCATCCGCTGGCGGGATCGGCGTATCGCTCCTGGCTCACTTGCAGCGTGAGAAACGCATCGAGGTCAGGCATCCAGCTTTCTCCGCCACCCTCACCGGCAAACCCCGCCGGACGCGTGCGACTCTTGGCACGCAGCTCGGAGGCCAGCGTGCGGAAGCCTTGCATCCAGTAGTTGCCACCGCCGACCGGATGGCCACGGTTCGGGCTCCAGTCGAGGAGACTGAGCACTGCCTGATCCATGTAGATGCCGTCGACGCCGTACTGGTTCAACACCGTGTCGGCGATCCCCGTGTACTTGTTGCGCCAGAATGGCGTGGCCGGGTTCATGGTGGCACAGGGGAGCGGATTGAACACGTTGTACGTCTCGAGACGCACCCGGCCATCGCGCTCGCGCACCGCCCACTGTTCCGCACCCTCCCGCGTCCAACTGGGCGTGTTCGTGCACCAGAGGCGTTGGTTCATGTACACGATGGCGTT
>NZ_JBILKJ010000026.1:0-36981 GCF_044376735.1 Gemmatimonas sp. | reverse complement strand
TGGCGAGCGAAGGACTGCCGGTGGAAGCCTGCGCTGGCGACCCCGAGGCCCTGCCCACCGCCGTGGCCGCGTCGCAGATCGTGTGCGCGGCCACGACGTCGCGCACGCCGGTGCTTCATGGTGCATGGCTGTCGCCCGGCACGCACGTGGACCTCGTGGGTGGGTTCACCCCCGCCATGCGCGAAGCCGACGACCACACGATGCGGGTGAGTCGCATCGTGGTGGACAGCTACGAGGGCGCGTTGAGCGAAGCCGGCGATCTGGTGGATCCGATGGCGCGTGGCGTGATCGGACGCGCGCAGGTGGTCGCCGAGCTGCGCGAGCTGGTGGCGGGTACCACGGTGGGGCGCACGAATCGTGCGCAGATCACGCTGTTCAAGTCGGTTGGACTCGCGCTCGAAGACTTGGCCGCCGCGACGCTGGTGTGCGGTGCGGCGCCTCTGTCGTAGCGCTTTCAACACATATTCTCCAATCATGACGCTCATCTCGTTCGTCCGTCGCGCCGCGTTGCTCGGCGTGGTCGCTGCTGCGCTTCCGCCTGCGGCCGCCTTGCAAGCGCAAAGCGCTGTCGACGTGCTGATCACTGGCGCGATGGTCTACGACGGCACTGGTGCCCCCGGGCGCATCACCAACGTCGGTATTCGCGGTGACCGCATTGCGTTCGTGGGTGCGATCCCGCCCGGCACCACGGCTACGCGACGCATCGACGCCACGGGGCTGATCGTGTCGCCGGGGTTCATCGATCCGCATACGCATGCCTATGAAGGGCTGCCGCGCCTGAATGCCGAGCGGCGCCTGAGCGCGTCGTCATTGATGCAGGGCGTGACCACCGTGACGATCGGCCCCGATGGTCGCGGACCGTTCGACGTGAAGCGCGTGCTCGACGAATCCGAGAAGCTGGGCCTTGGCACCAACGCCTATGCCACGGTGGGATTCGGCACCGTACGCGCGAATGTGATGGGTGCGTCGTCAGCGCCGGCCACGACGGTGCAGATCGACTCCATGCGTGCACTCATCACGAAGGCCATGCGGGAAGGGGCGTTCGGTGTCGGATCAGGCTTGTTCTACGCGCCGCAAAGCTACGCCAGCACCGCCGAGGCGATCGCTGTGATCTCGGCCGCCAAGCCGTTCGGCGGCGTGTACGACACGCATCAGCGTGATGAGTCGAGCTACACCATTGGCCTCCTCGCGTCGGTGCGCGAAACCATTCGTATCGGCTGCGAATCCGGGCTCACGGCCAACGTGGGACACATCAAGACGCTGGGCGTGGATGTGTGGGGCAAAGCCGACAGCGTGCTGGGCATCATGCGCGAGGCGCGCGCCAAGGGTTGCGTGGTCACGGCCGATCAGTATCCCTGGACGGCGAGCGGAACAGGCTTGAGTGCCGCGCTGCTACCGCGCTGGGCGCAGGCGGGCGGCAGTGATTCGCTCACGCTGCGCATCGCCGATGCCGCGCTGCGGGAGAAGATGCTGGTGGAAATGCGCGACAACCTGCGTCGCCGCGGTGGTGACAGCACGTTGCTGCTGACCGGTGGCAGTGCGGCGGCCACGTCGTATATCGGCAAGACACTCAAGCAGGCGGCCGCCGAGCGGAACATGCCGGCGGTGGAAACGGCACTGGCCATGATCCACGAGGGGCTCGACATGAGCGTCGCGAGCTTCAACATGACCGAGGCCGACATCGAGACCTTCATGAAGGATCCCTACGTGATGACGAGCTCCGACGGCTCGGGTGGACATCCGCGCTTGTATGGAACGTACCCGCGCAAGATTCGTCGGTACGTACTCGACAAGCCGGTGATCACGATGGAGCGGATGGTACGCGCGTCGTCGGGGCAGGTGGCCGAGACGTACCGCATTCCCGATCGTGGCGTGCTACGGGCCGGTGCGTTCGCCGATGTGATCGTGTTCGATCCCAAGACGATTCGGGACCACGCGACCTATGTGGAGCCGACCACGCTGTCCACGGGCATGGTGTGGGTGTTCGTGAACGGACAGGCGGCGGTGCAGGAGCGACGGATGGCGAACGTGTTGGCGGGGCGGGCACTGCGGCGGATTGAGGATTGAACGGCCCAGTACACTGTGGTCAGAATACCGGCGTCTGACTGGGTATAGTGTTCGGAATTCAGCAACGACAGTCCACAGTGCCGAGCGGGTTTCCTGGATCTGTCGATCCTCGGGGACTTCGCTCGGCAGTCGCTTTTGTCGGGAGCCAATTGCCGGAACCGACCTCGCCGGCCCACGGGCAGTAAGGAAACTCTCGACAGTGAGCACCGTAGCTGCTGAATTCTGACCACGATCAGCAGTCTGCCGCCCGAACTCTGACCACTGACCACCGATGCGCGAGCTGCGTTATTTGCGGGCTGAAACGTACATAGAGCGCGTTCATCCGCTCGCAATTGGCGATCCCTGCCAGGAAGGCGCTTCGACCATGCGACCGCGTCGTTCTGGTTCCATCCGTAACGGCGCATCGGGGACCTGCCGTCTGACGTCGCGGAGGTCTTCTTTGTTATAGTTACCGGTGCGTTACGCTCGCAATGCGTCGAGGCAGGCTGTGTCGCACACGCGATGCCGCCTGCCGCTGTGTTTAGGTCTGCACGTTCCCCTCGGAGGAAAGATGGTCCCTCGCTTCGCCGCGCCGCTCGTGCTCGCGGCCTCACTGGTGTTCGGCGTGGCCGGCACCCAGGTACTCCACGCGCAGACCGCGGCCCCGGGTCGGGTCGTGGGTGTCGTGTCCGACTCCGCGTCGGGACAGCCGCTGCAGGCGGTGCAGCTGTTCCTCTCGCGCGGCACCATTCGACTCGAGGCGCGCACCGGCCCTGAGGGTCGCTTCACCTTCCCCACGGTATCGCCGGGCTCCTACGGGCTCGAGGCCATTCGATTGGGCTATCGCCGTGTCGTACGTGTCGGCATCGTCGTCGCGGCCGGCGGCACGCTGACGTACGACGTCAAGATGTCGGCGGCGGCGCTGAATCTGCAGGCGATGGTGACGACCGGCGTCGTTGATCCGGCATCAGGCACTCGCGTGCCATTCTCGGTAGGGCGCGTGAGCGCCGAAGACGCGCCGGTTCCCGCCACCAACGCCCTCGAGACCATTCAGGGCAAGATCGCCGGTGTGAGCGTGATCCCCACGGGACAGGCCGGTAGCGGTACGAACATTCAGCTGCGCACGCCCACCTCGATCAGCAAGGGCAACTCCCCACTGGTCGTGGTCGACGGCGTGATTCAATCGGCTTCGTTCGACGCGGCCAGCGCCGATCTCCAGTCGATGGATATCGAGAGCGTGGAAGTCGTGAAGGGTGCGGCCGCCGCCTCGCTGTACGGCTCACGCGCGTCGTCGGGAGTGATCCAGATCCGCACGCGTCGCGGTACCGGACTCGCTGAAGGCACCACGAAGTTCACGGTTCGCACCGAGTATGGAAACAACGAACTCGGTCGCAAGGTGAACTGGGCGCAGCAGCATTCCTTCCTCTCAAATGAAAAGGGGGAGTTCCTGAACGCGGCGGGGCAGGTGGTTCCCCGTGAGCAGCGCGTGCCGGACCCCATCTACGCGCGCTTTCAGGACAACCCCTTCAAGGCGGGCACGTTCTACGATCAGGTGGATCGCTTCTTCAATCCCGGCGACTTCACCCGGAACTCGCTGAACATCGCGCAGAACGGGGGGAAAACGAACTGGTTCTTCTCGTATGTGAACCAGACGGAAGACGGCGTGGTTCTGAACAGTGGCCGCTACAATCAGAACGACTTCCGACTCAATCTCGACCATCGTCCGCGGAGCGATCTCAGCATCGGCGTGAGTGCGTACCACAGTCGGTCCACGCGCTTGAATCTGTACGACGACACGTTCTTCGACCTGATCAATCAGGCGCCGGACGTCGATCTGCGTCAGCCTGATCCCGACGGCACGCCGTTCATCTTCCAGCCCGATTTCGAAGGCCGTGAAGAGAACCCGCTGTACGTGCTGTCCACCGAAAAGCGTAATCGGAATCGTGCCCGCACGCAGGGCGCCATGGAAGCGCGCTACACCCCCCGGTCGTGGCTCACGGTTGACGGCAACGTGTCGTACGATCGTTCCGATCGCTCGACCGACTTCTTCCTCGACCAGGGCGTGAAGACGGAAGGCTTCGGCAACGGTGGCCCTGGCGAGATCTCGCGCTTCAACGGCATCACCGACGCGCTGAACGCCTCCCTGTCCGCCAACCTCCTCAAGCGTGTCGGCAGCTTCACGCTGCGCAGCACGCTACGTGGTTTGATGGAACGCGAGACGAATGATCTCGTGAACGCGAGCGGTCAGATCTTCTCGACCCCGGGCGTGAACAGCTTGAACAACGCCACGGTTCGCTTCGTGAACTCCACGAGCGAGACGATCCGGACCAACTCGTTCTTCGTGAGCGGTGCTGCGGATTATCGCGGAAAGCTCATTGTGGATGGTCTCGCTCGTATGGACGGCAGTTCACTGTTCGGTCCGGAAGAGCAGGAGAACTGGTACTACCGCGGCTCGGCAGCGTACCGCATTTCCGAAGAGACCTGGTTCCCACTCAAGAGCGTCTTCAACGAGTTCAAGCTCCGCGCGTCGCAGGGAACGGCCGGTGGCCGTCCCGACTTTAACGACCAGTTCGAGACGTTCAACTTCATCGAAGGCGGCGGCCTGGTGAAGCAGAACCTCGGCAACAAGTTCCTGAAGCCCGAGTACTCCAAGGAAACCGAACTCGGCATCGATGCCATCGTAAAGAATCGCTACTCGATTCAGCTCTCGTATGCGCGTCAGACCACGTCCGATCAGCTCTTGCTGATTCCGTTGGCCGGATACTTCGGCTACGCCAACCAGTGGCAGAACGCGGGCACGGTAACCGGCAACACCTACGAGGCGACGCTCGAAGCGCAGATCGTGCGCAAGCCCACGTTCACGTGGCGTGCCGGTGTGGTTGCCGATCGGTCACGCAACAAGATCACCGAGTTCAACCGCCCGTGCTTCACCACCGCCACGGTGGGTTTCCGCTGCGCCGGCGAGACGCTCGGCAACATGTACGGGTTCCGTTTCATCGGGGACGCGAAAGAGTTGCCGGCCGACGCGCAGTCGCGCGCGGGCGAGTTCGCGCGCAACGACGAAGGGTTGTTGGTGTACGTCGGTGCCGGCAACGCCTACACCGACGGCGAAACCAAGCGCCTGTGGGGTTCGCCAGCGGTGACGATCGGCAGCCAGTCGTACCAGTGGGGCATGCCGGTGCGTGCCACCGATTCGACGGGCAATGCCGCCGTCACTCGCATTGGTGATGGCAACCCGGACTTCCGTTTCGGTGTGTCGAACACGATCGGCTGGCGCGGGGTGCAGCTGTTCATGCTGTGGGATGCGCAGGTCGGCGGCGACGTGTACAACCAGACCAACCAGCGCATGTACCAGTATCAGCGCAGCCGCGATGTGGATCAGGGGGGTAAGGCACAGGAGCTCAAGAAGCCCATCGAGTACTACGTGGCGCTCTATTCAGCTGCCGATCCCACGAGCTACTTCGTGGAAGATGCGAGCTTCGTGAAACTGCGTGAGCTGTCGCTCAAGTACCGTTTGCCGAGCAGCTTCGCTCGTGCCTTGGCGCGTCTGGGTGCCGAGCAGGCCTCGGTGTCGCTCATCGGCCGTAATCTGGTGACGCTCACGCGCTACAAGGGGTACGACCCCGAAGTGGGCAGTGTGCTCAATCGCCTCGACAGCTTCTCGTATCCGCGCTATCGCACGTTGACGGGCAGCTTCGAAATCACCTTTTGATCGGCGAGCCTCAACTCATGAATTCGACTCTCAAGAAGTTCGCTTTGCCGATTGGCCTCACCATCATCGCGGCGTCCTGTCAGGACCTGAATGTGGTGAATCCCAACCGGCCCGATGCCGCGCGCGCGACGGCGCAGCCGGTGACAACGGAATCGTTCGTGGCCACGTCGTTTCGTACCTGGTGGCCGGTGGCCGGGCACGATGACTACCCGTCGTGGGCGTTCAGCACCATGGCGCGTGAGATGACCTCAGGGTTTGCCGACTTCGGTCAGCTCGAACTGTCGACGGAGCCGCGTCAGTCGTGGAATAACAGTCCCGTGAATGCGCGCCGGCAGGTGAATGAGCAGCCGTGGTATCAGCTGTATCGCACGATCTCGGCGGCGAACGACGTCGTGGGGGCGATCGATCGCGGGCTCGTGATCGAGACGGCCGCGCGCACCGCTCGGGCGAAGGCGATGGGCAAGTTCATGCAGGGGATCTCGTATGGCTATCTCGGTCTGTACTTCGACAAGGCCGCGTTGGTCGACGAGACGACGAAGCTGGATACGCTCACGGGCAAGGCGCCGACATTCGTGGACTACAAGGTGGTCACGACGTTCGGCATCACGCAGCTTGACGCGGCCATTACAACCGCCAACGCGCAGCCCACGATGACGTTCCCGGTGGAGAGCTGGCTGTTTCAGGCGCTCACGAAGGATCAGTTCGTGCGCGTGGCCAACTCGTTTGCGGCACGGCTCCTGGTGTATTCGGCCCGCACTCGTGAAGAGCGTGCGGCGGTGAACTGGGCGGAAGTGATTCGTCGCGTCGACGCCGGTATTCAGACGGATTTTGCGCCATCGGCACAGCCTGATGTGTTCTTCGATGACTGGAAGCGCTTGATCGCGCGTCTGCGTACGGCCGGCCGTCCGTCCGACTTTGGTCGTCCGAGCTACTGGCTCGTGGGGCCGGCCGACTCGACCGACGGCTGGAAGAACTGGGTGGCCACGCCGAATGATTCGCGGGTCGCGTTCCAGATGCGCACGAAGGATCGTCGCATTCAGGGCACGACCGGACCAGCGTCGGTGGGTAAGTACATGGGCTACAACCTGAACAACATCTTCCAGGCGGCCCGCGGCACGTATCGCTTCTCGCACTATTTCTACAAGCGCAACGGTGTGGATCTCACGTACCAGACGGGTCCGCAGGTCGCGATGACGGTGACGGAGATGGATCTGCTCAAGGCCGAGGCACTCATTCGTCTCGGTCGCGCGAGCGAAGCGGTGCCGCTGATCAACAAGTCGCGCGTCGCCAACGGTGAACTGCCGCCGGTCACGGTGGATGGTCCGCCAAACGAACCGGGCTGCGTGCCGCGCAAGGAAGCTGGCGGGTGCGGCAGCCTGTGGGATGCGCTGCGCTACGAGAAGGGCATCGAGGGCGCCGGTGTGAGCGGCGTCGTGGCGTTCTTCGACGCACGCGGCTGGCGCACGCTGCCCGAAGGCACGCCGGTTCACTTCCCGATTCCGGGTCGCGAGTTGCAGACGCTGCAGCTGCCGCTCTACACGTTCGGTGGCCCTGGCGGACAGGGCAGCGCACCGGCGCGCGATCCGGAGCGTTGCCCGGTCGCGCTGGCGCGGTGTGCCCCGTAAGCCTGGTTCGTGTGATGGGTTGAACTGATCACGCGGAGACGCAGAGGGCGCAGGGATCGCAGAGCGTGTTCTTCTCTGCGGCCTCTGCGCCCTCTGCGTTTTTCTCTGCGTGATCAGTTCAGCGATCCGTCAGCAACGCGCCCTAGCCGCCGTAGTGCTTCCCGACTTTCCGTCCGTAATACCCACCCGCTGCCGTGAGCACGATGCTCACGACGAACGCGGTGAAGATCCCGAACGGTTCGCCGGCGGCCCATCCGGCGTATCCACCGATGGTGGCGCCGATGAAGGCCATGAGACGTGTCATACCAAACTGACTAGGCGCCCAGTAACTCCGTCACAGTGGCCGCCACGTTGTCGGCGGACATGCCGTACTTCTCGTACAGCGTGGGTGCCGGGGCGCTGGCGCCGAAGGTGGAGATTCCCACGATCGCGCCCGTGTCGCCCACCCACTGGTACCACGACATCGGGTGCGCCGCTTCCACCGCCACACGCGGCACGCCGGCGGGCAGCACACCCGCGCGATATGCCGCGTCCTGCGTCGCGAACAGTTCGAGGCTGGGGCAGCTCACCACCCGTGCGCTCACACCACCCGCCGCCAGCTTTTCACGAGCGGCCAGCGCGATCTCGACTTCCGAGCCGCTCGCCATCAGCACCACGTTCGGCACGCCGTTCGTGTCCGCCACCACGTAGGCCCCGCGCGGCACACCCGCGCGCGCTCGCGCCGGCTCGTTGTAGTACGACAGCTTCTGACGCGTGAGCACGATGGCCGACGGACCGGTGCGATGTGCGATCGCCACGCGCCACGCCTCGCTGACTTCGTCGGCATCGGCCGGACGCAGCACCAGCAAATTCGGAATGCAGCGCAGCGCCGTGAGATGCTCGATGGGCTGATGCGTGGGTCCGTCTTCGCCGAGTCCGATGGAATCGTGCGTGAACACATAGATCGCCTGTACGCCCATGAGGGCGGCCAGGCGAATGGCCGGACGCATGTAGTCGCTGAACACCAGGAACGTGCCGCCGTAGGGGATGATGCCGCCGTGCAGTCCCATGCCGTTCATGATCGCGCCCATCGCATGTTCGCGAATGCCGAAATGGAAGTTGCGACCGGCGGCGGCCGTGGGGGCGTAGTACGTCGCGCCCTTCACGTTCGTGAGGTTCGATCCCGTGAGATCGGCGCTGCCACCCACCAACTCCGGCGCGGCGGCAGCGATCGCGTTGATCACCACACCACTCGCCGCACGACTGGCCACGTTGCCGCTCTTGGCGTCGAACACCGGGAACGCACCGTCGAGCGCGGCCGTCACCTTTCCTTCGTTACGACGCAGCAACTCGGCAGCCAACTCGGGATGCGCCGCCTGATACGCTGCCCACTTGCCCTTCCACTCGGTATGCGACGCGGCCTGCGTGGCCACCCGCTCGGTCCAATGCGCGCGCGCCGCATCGGGGACGAAGAACGGTTCGGTGCTGGGCCAGCCGTACGCCGTTTTCGTGAGCGCAATTTCGGCGGCGCCCAACGGTTCACCGTGCGCCTTCGCGGTGTCCTGCTTGTTGGGCGACCCGAAGCCGATGTGCGTCTTCGTGATGATCATCGTGGGCCGCTGCGTATCGGCCTTCGCTTCGGCGATCGCGGCATCGATGGCGGCGAGATCGTTCACGTCGTGCACGTGCAACACCTGCCAGCCGTAGGCGGCGAAGCGCTGCTCGGCGTTGTCGCTGCACGAGAGATCGGTGCTGCCGTCGATCGTAATGCCGTTGTCGTCGAAGAAGCCGATCAGCTTGCCGAGCTTGAAGTGACCGGCATAGCTGGCCGCTTCGTGCGAGATGCCTTCCATGAGGCAGCCGTCGCCCGCCACGAAGTACGTGTAGTGATCGACGATGTCATGACCTTCGCGATTGAACGTGGCCGCGAGATGCGATTCGGCCACGGCGAACCCGACGGCGTTGGCGACACCCTGCCCAAGCGGGCCGGTGGTGGTTTCTACCCCCGGCGTGTGATGCACCTCGGGGTGTCCCGGCGTGAGGCTCTGCCACTGACGGAAGCGCTTGATCTCGGCCAGCGGCAGGTCGTACCCCGCCATGTGCAGCGTGCCGTACAGCAGCATCGAGGCATGGCCTACCGACAGCACGAAGCGGTCGCGGTCGGCCCACAGCGGCGCCGACGGATCGTGACGCAGGTGACGCGTGTACAGCGCGTAGGCCAGCGGCGCGAGCGCCATGGGCGTGCCCGGGTGGCCGGACTCGGCGGCCTGCACCGCGTCCATGGCCAGGGTACGGATCGTATCGATCGCGAGACGCTCGGTCTCGGTAACGGCAGCAGCGGAAGGCACAGCGGACACGGACATCACTCCGGAAGCTCGGTCAGGTGAGGCGCGCCAGTGGAGTGGGCGCCGCAGACTGGAAATCTAGCGGATTCCGGACGCTGAGACCGGCACGATACTCACGGGGCGAGATACCGATCGCGGGTGAGATCGAGGTGGTGTGCGAAGTGTCCGGCGATCATCCAGGCCAACGCCCGCGGGGAGATCGGATGTCCGCTGGCCACACCGACTTGGCCCCAGGCTTTCTCGTCCAGCGACTTTACCAGCGAGAGCGTGGCCGCCCGCACGGTCTGGATTTCGGTCAGAATGTCGTCAAGTGGCCGTCCCGCCGTCCGGCTTTCCGGCACCCATGCATCCTGATCGAACCCCGGCAACGGCGTCATGTCGCCCCGGGCTACGCGCAGGAGGCGATAGGCGAACACCCGCTCGGTGTCCGAGACGTGCACCAGCGACTCGCCCAGCGTCCACTTGCCCGGCGCGTACGCGAAGCTCACGCGCGCGGGGTCGACGGCATCGAGCAGCTCCACCAGCGACATGGGCTGCGTCACCAGCAGCGACCAGAGGTGGTCGGTCCCCATGGCGTCGAGGGCCTTGGCGGTGGCGTCAATGTAGGTGCCGGCGAACGGCGCGTGTTCCGAGGAGGACGGGCGGGTGATCTTCATGCGGGGCGCTCCGAACGGTGAGCGGACGGTGAGTGAGATGCCGGTGCGGAACAGGATGGCCACCCCGGCGTGCTTTGGCGAGCGCGGAAGCTCGACGTGGTCGGGTTACGCCTCCGGCGGCGCTCCCGGGAGCGCTTCCGCGAAACCGAGGGCCTCGAGCACGGCCGGCAGTTGCGACGGATCGGGGACGGCACCCTGTGCGAGCCGGGGTGATCCGCCGCCACGACCGTTCACGGCTTGTAGCGCGGCCCGCAGTCGCTGCCCGGCATCGATCTCGGTGTCGGCGGCCGTGGCCATCAACACGCCGCCCATGGCGGCGTTGGTCACCGCAACGGCGCAGCCCCCGAGGGCGACGAGCTGCTGGGCGAGCGGTTCGGACTCTTTCACCGCGCCCGACGTTGACACGACGATCCGCCGCACGCCGTCGCGGCCGGGAATGCACGCCGTCCACCGTTCTGCCGCCTCATAGCGCGCCAGTTCACCGGCCAACCGTTTGCGCTCGCGGTCTGCGTCGGTGAGTCGCTGCACCTGCTGGTCCACGAGTCCCGGCACGTCGTGCGGCGCCGCCGACAGCGTACGCGCGGTCCTGGTGAGGAGTTCGGCATCGAGTCGGGCGCGGGCCACGGCGCGATGGCCACAGACGAACTCGATGCGCGTGTTGCCCTTGGTCTTCTCGGCGCGCCGTAACAGCAAGGCGCCGATCTCGCCGGTGAAATCGACGTGGGTACCGCCGCACGCGCTGCGGTCGATGCCCTCGATGGTCACGATGCGAAGTTCGCCATCGCGGTCGCTCGGCTTGCGCAGCCCGATGGCCAGCGCGGCGTCTTCGAAGGACACCGTCACGCGGTGGTTCTGCACGATCAGGGCGTTGGCGCGGCGCTCGATGGCGCCGAGGGTGTCGGCGTCGAAGTCGGCACAGGCCACGTCGACGGTGTTGGTGTCGTCACCGAAGTGCACGCTCACGGTGGGCCAGCCGAATTCATCGGCGAGCATGGCCGACAGCAGGTGCTGGCCGGTGTGCTGCTGCATGTGATCGAAGCGCCGCGCGGCATCGATATGTCCCTCGAGCATCGCGCCCACGGGAACGCCGATCGGTTCGGCGAGGGAGTGGGCGATGCGGTCGTCCTCATCGATGACGTCCACGATGGCGATGCCACCCAGCGTTCCCAGATCGTGCGGCTGCCCGCCCGATGTGGGATAGAACGCCGTGCGGTCGAGCACCACGCGACGGCCGTCGTCGGAGATCGCGAGGGCGATGGCGGTGAAGCGGTCGAGACGGGCGTCGGTGTAGTACAGGCGGACGGTCATACGGCGGCGGGTCGGTACGGGACGCGCCGTCCAACAGGGAACGGCGCCGATAGTATCTTGCGCAATATGCTGATTCCGCCTGCTCCCCGGATGTCCGGCCGTGTCGCTGTGCGTGCGGCCCTGATGATCCTCGCCGTCGCGAGTGCTGGGTGCACCAGTCGTTTCTTCGCAGCGACGCCGGATGCGGGGGTGGGCGTTCCGCCGGCGGATCAGACGGTGCCGCCGGTGGTCGCGCCGCCGGTGGTGGACACGCAGCTTCCCGAGCCCGACCCGGCCCCGTCGGACTCGGCGGGGGTGGCCCGACTGCATCGGCTCATGCAGGTGTGGCATTTGGTGTCGCTGTATCACCCGGCCGTGATCGAACGAGGCGCGCCGTGGGACTCGGCGTTCATCCGCGCGGCCACGATCGTGCGGACGGCGGACGATCCGCGAGCGCTGGCCACCGCCTATCGCCGCCTGCTGTCGGTGCTGCGGGACCCGACCACGCGGGTCGAGCTGGAGGAGGACGTCGGCACAACCAGTACGGCGGCGAACGATGCCATTGGCAGCGAGCGCACGCGCGACAGTGTGTTGATCGTGCGCGTGCCGTTGGGATCGGCACAATACGCGCTGTGGACCGACAGCGCCGCCGCGACGCTCCATGAGCTGCTGGCTGGTGCGCCAACCCGGGTGGTGCTCGACTTGCGCGGGTCGCGATCGCCGAGAGGTGCGACCTCCGGTGTGATGGCGGATAGCCTCGGCGTGGTGGTCGATCGATTCGTCAGCGGAGCCGGATTGGCCGTGCAGTTGAACAGCACGCTCACGATCGCCAGTTCGGAACGGACGCGCCGGGTGGGTGGGGCGCGGTATGCCGATGGGCAGTGGCAGCCCGATGATGCATGGACGATGCGCACGGGACGCCCGGTGCTCGCGGAGGCCTCGTCACCACGGCGTGTCATGGTGCTCGCGAACGAGGCCACGGTGCTGCCGCGCGCGCTGTTGTCGCTGGTCGCGAGTGGTCGGGCCACGCTGATTGCCGAGGAGGGCGTGGACGACACACCGCTGGTGTCGAGTGTGGTGTTGCCGATCGCCGACGGCGTGTCGGTGCGCCTTCGCACGGGAGAACTCGTGCATGCCGATGGCAGCATGGGGTTGATCGCCGATACGGTGCTGCCGCGGGCTGCGCAGGCGTCGGACAGTGCGCCGGTGTTGCGCGCCGCGCTGTCGATGCTGCGCACGAGCCGTGTGGCGCGTGCCTCGCGGCTGCCCGCGCGGCGATCGCCGGCGGTGTTGCCGCGCTACTACGACACTGATCCGTATCCGTTCATGGGGGCGCGCCTGCTGGCGGCCGCGCGATTGTGGAGCGCGATCCGTGTACGGCACGTCCATCGCGATCTGTACGACGAGGACATGGACGCCCTGCTCGAGCGCACGATTCCGAAGCTCGAGGCCGCGCGGGTGGCGAGCGAGTACGCGGCCGCGTTGATGCCGATGGTGTCGGCCCTCGATGACACGCCATCGAACTTGCGGGGCACATCGGTCGATTCGGTACGCGGTATAGCGTCGGTTCCGTTCCGCGTGCGCTGGATCGAGGATCGCGCCATCATCACCCATGTGATCCGCGACTCGGTCACGACCGCGCTCGGGATCGAAACGGGGATGGAAGTCGCAGCCGCCGACGGCTTCCCGATGCCGGCGTGGATCATCGATCACCGGACGGCGGTGTCGGCGCCGAACATGTGGTCCCGCATGCACCTGTTGATGCCGCAGCTGGCACTCGGCCCGAGCGGCGGCGCGCTGTTCCGGCTACGCGACCTGATGAATCGCGAGCGACAGCTGAACGTTCCGCGTAGCGCCGTGTACGTGGCGCCGTTGGTGCTCGCCGAACGGCCCCTGCTGAGTGCGGTGCGCACGCTGTCTGGCGATATCGTGTACGTCGACGTGGAGCGACTTCCGGTCGACTCGGCGGCGGCGATCCTGGCGCGCTCACGCAGTGCCCGTGGCTGGATTTTGGACCTGCGCGGCACGCTGGGCACCGGAAAGGCCGATGCGATTCTGGCGGCGGTGCGCAGCGTGCCGGAAGCGGTCACGGCGCGAGAAGTGCGGCGCTACGACAGTGAACCGTGCGCGACACCCACGCTGCGCGACGCCCGCGCGCTGTGCGCCGTCACGCGTGAAACGCGCTCGCGCGTGAGCCGCGGTGACACCACCGGGCACTACGCCGGACGCATCGTGGCACTGATCGACGAGCGCACGGCCGGCGATATGGAGCGTCTCGCGATCGCCCTCGATGCCGTGGCGCGGGTGACGTTCATCGGGTCATCCAGCGCGGGTGCACCGGGCGAAGTGATGAACGTGGAATTGCCGGGATTGTTGAACGTCGCGCTCCCCATCGTCGAGCTGCGTCGGTCGGATGACGCCCAGTTGCAGCGCGTCGGTATCACCCCGAGCGTGGAGGTTCGCCTCACGGTACGCGGCGTGCGCAGCGGTTTCGACGACGTGATCGAGCGCGCGCAGCAGTGGCTGGTGCAGCAGATCGAGCCGCCAACGCGTCGTCGCCGCTAGCCGGCTGCCGTGCGACACACGACCACACTCCCGATCGACGAGATCATCCCATCGCTGCGTGCCGCGATGACCGCGCGCACCGTGGCGGTGCTCGAGGCGCCGCCAGGCGCGGGCAAGACCACGCGCGTGCCACTGGCGCTCATGGCTGAACCATGGCTGGGGGGCGCGAAGGTGGTGATGCTGGAACCGCGTCGCCTCGCCGCTCGCGCCGCGGCGTCGTTCATGGCGTCGATCCTGGGCGAAGAAGTTGGGCAGACGGTGGGTTACCGTGTCCGCGGCGAGACGCGCATCTCGACGCGTACGCGTATCGAAGTGGTGACCGAAGGCGTGCTGGCGCGCATGCTGAGCAGCGATGCCGCGCTCGAGGACATCGGTCTCGTGATCTTCGACGAGTTTCACGAACGGTCGCTGCACGCCGACCTCGGGTTGGCACTGGTGCTCGAGACGCAGCGCCATCTGCGCGACGAGCTGCGGGTGCTGGTGATGTCGGCCACGCTGGATGGTGTGGCGGTGTCGGCATTACTGGCCGACGAGGGCGGGCCGGCGCCGGTGCTTCGCAGCGAGGGGCGCATGTTTCCCATCGAGACGCACTATCGCGCACCGCGTCGCGATGAACGCATCGAGGCGACGACGGCGCGCGTGGTTCGTGAGGCGATCGACGCCACTGAGGGAGATGTGCTGGTGTTCCTGCCGGGTGCGGGTGAGCAGCGGCGCGTGGCGGAACGGTTGAGCGGTGAAGGAATGAGCGGCGTGCGGGTGCACACGTTGCACGGCAGCATGCCGCTGGCCGAGCAGGATGCGGCGTTGGCACCGGCACCGCCGGGCGTGCGCAAGGTGGTGTTGAGCACGAGCGTGGCCGAAACGAGTCTCACGGTGGCTGGTGTGCGCGTGGTGATCGATTGCGGATTGTCACGCGTGCCGCGCTACGATTCCTCGGCGGGGCTCACGCGATTGCATACCGTTCGGGTGAGTCGCGCGTCGGCCGATCAACGTCGTGGTCGCGCGGGGCGCACGGCGCCGGGGGTGAGCTATCGGCTGTGGGACCAGCACGAGGATCACGCGTTGATGCCCAGCACGCGTCCGGAAATCGTGGACGCCGACCTGTCGTCGTTGGCGTTGGAACTGGCCGACGCCGGCATCAGCGATCCCACCACGCTGCGCTGGCTGGATGTGCCGCGGGCGGGTCCGTTCGCGCAGGCGCGCGGGTTGTTGGCGCAGCTCGGTGCACTCGACGACGCTGGGCGCATCACGCCGCACGGACGTCGCATGGCGGCGCTGCCGCTGCAGCCGCGATTGGCGCATCTGGCGATTGTTGCCGCTGAGCGTGGGGCCTTGCCTCTGGGGGCCGCGATCGCGGCGTTGCTGGAGGAGCGCGACATCGTGCGCCATGACGGCTTGCCGCCGCAGTCGGACATGCGGTTGCGCACGGAGCTGTTGCGACGCGATGGCGCGCAGGCGGTGGTGGGAGTCGCGGTGGATCGTGACGGGGTACGGCGGGTCCGACAGACGGCTGATGATCTGGCGCGTCGCACCGCCGGCGGGGGATTGGGTCGTGCTCCGTCGCGGGCGTCGTGGGACGACGCCGACACGGGTTCGTTGTTGGCGTTGGCGTATCCCGACCGCGTGGCGCAGCGCCGCAGTGGGGCGGAGCCAAGGTACGTGTTGCGCAACGGCAGCGGGGCGGTGCTGGCAAAGCACGATGCGTTGCATGATGCGCCGTATCTGGCGATCGCCGATCTTGAAGGCACCTCGCCGGAGGCGCGGATTGTGCGCGCGGCACCGATCACGCTGGACGAGCTGCGCGAGGATTTCGGCGAGCAGTTCGAGCGGGTGCAATTGGTGGAGTGGGATGAGCGCAGCAAAGCCGTTCGGGCGCGCAAGCGCACGATGCTTGGCGCGATGGTGATCGAGGACGTGGTGTGGTCCGACGCGGATGCCACGGTCGTCTTGCAGACCGTGCTCGACGCCATCCGCGCGCAGCTGGCTCGCGGCGGCATCGACGTGTTGCCGTTCTCGCCGGCGGCGTCGCGGTTGCGCGAGCGGATGGCGTTCGTGCACGCGCATGACGAGAGCTGGCCTGATGTGTCGGTCGCGGCGTTGTCGGCGTCGCTCGAGCAGTGGGCGGGGCCGTATCTCGACGGCGTGCGCACCTGGGGGCAGCTGGCGTCGGTGGATTGGCACGACGCGCTGCAGTCGCTGATGCCGTGGCCGCAGCGCTCGGCGTTGGATCGCCTGGCGCCCACGCATCTGGAGGTGCCGAGTGGATCGCGGATTGCGCTGGATTACGGTGAGCCAACGGCCCCGGTGTTGGCGGTGAAGCTGCAGGAAGTGTTCGGGTGGACGAGCACGCCGATGCTGCTGGATGGCCGGGTGTCGCTCACGCTGCAGCTGCTGTCACCCGCGCAGCGGCCGGTGCAGGTCACACGGGATCTCGCCGGCTTCTGGCGCAGCTCGTACTTCGAGGTACGGAAGGAATTGCGCGGGCGCTATCCGCGGCACCCGTGGCCGGAGGATCCGCTCACGGCGGAGGCGACGAGGAGAGCGAAACCGCGGGGGACGTGAACAACAGACCGCTGGACCGCGGATTCGCACGAATGTTCGTGAATGAACAGCAACAACTGGATTGGTCGTTGTATGCACGGAGCCGTCGTCGCGCGATGGGAAATCCGTGTCGTTATTCGCGCTGATCCGCGGTCACGCTGTTGTTCCAGCCTTTGAACGAACAGCTGGACCGCGGATTGGCGCGGATGTTCGCGGATGAACAGCAACAGTCAAAGTGGTTACTGCGTGCACGGAGCCGTCGTCGCGCGATGGGAAATCCGTGTTGTTATTCGCGCTGATCCGCGGTCACGCTGTTGTTCCAGCCTTTGAACGAACAGCTGGACCGCGGATTGGCGCGGATGTTCGCGGATGAACAGCAACAGTCAAAGTGGTTACTGTGTGCACGGAGCCGTCGTCGCGCGATGGGTAATCCGTGTTGTTATTCGCGCTGATCCGCGGTCACGCTGTTGTTCCAGCCTTTGAACGAACAGCTGGACCGCGGATTCGCACGAATGTTCGCGGATGAACAGCAACAACTGGATTGGTCGTTGTATGCACGGAGCCGTCGTCGCGCCATGGCAAATCCGTGTCGTTATTCGCGTGGATCTGCGGTCAGGCAGTTGTTCCAGCCTTTGAACGAACAGATGGACCGCGGATTGGCGCGGATGTTCGCGGATGAACAGCAACAAGTGTATTGGTCGTTGGATGCACGGAGCCGTCGTCGCGCTGTGGGTAATCCGTGTTGTTATTCGCGTGGATCAGCGGTCAGGCTGTTTGGCGATCGCATCGCAAGCGCCGTAAGAAAGAGATTGGTGGCAACGTATTGGTGGGTACGTTGGCCGATGACGATGACAGCTTGTGTGCACCTGAACCAGGAGCAAGCATGAGCGAGGCTGAAACTGAACGGAAGCGGCTAGTGCACCAAGCACTCAGCGGCCAGATCATCAGTGCGTTCTACGAGGTGTACAACACGATGGTCCGCGGACTCCTCGAGGGGTGCTATCGGAACGCACTCTATGTCGAGCTGCAGGAGCGCGGCATCCCAGTTGATCGCGAAGTGCCATTCGGCGTCCGCTACAAGGAGCGTATCGTCGGCCAGTATCGCGTGGACCTGCTCGTCGACCGCAAAGTGATCGTCGAGTGCAAGACCGCTGATACGCTACACCCGCAGCATGAGTCGCAGATGCTGCACTACCTCAAGGCCACCGACACCGAGCTCGGCTTGCTGATGTACTTCGGCTCCAAGCCCCTGTTCCGGCGCTTCGTGCACACCCAATGCGCGTGACAACCTGCTTCATCTTGTCCGGTGTCCCGATGTTGATCCCACACCAAACGCCGCACGGCTGATCGGCGCGGCCCACGCCGCGAGAAAGCGCACCTCTACGTGGGACTCCGATACCACGTCCACTATCCTTCCATGATGTCTGCCGCGCGATGGCTTTTGACCGCCCTGTCGTTCGCCGCCATGCTGGGGGTGTCGGCATGGGTGGTCGCCTCCCATTGGCCGGCGGCGGGCATGCCGTGGCTGGCGTGGCCGGTGCATGCGGCGGCGCTGGCCACGGTCACGGCCGAGATCATCACCCGCGCACTCAAGATCCAGGCGTCGGCGCGGGCGTGTGGGATCCCGCTCCGTTTCGGCACCGCGGTGCGGGTGTGTCTGGCCGGTGACTTCGCGGCGGCCATTACCCCCGCCCGGTCAGGGGCGGAGCCGTCGCGCTTTCTGGTGCTGGCGGAGAGTGGAACCGGCCCGGCGGGGCGGGTGCTCATTCTCTTCCTCGAGTTGTTTCTCGAGATGTGGTCGCTGGTGCTGGTGTGCGGGGTGCTGGCGGTGCTCTTCGCCGGGCGCGGCGCGTCGGTGGCGGGGCTGCTCAGTCTCGTGGGCGGCTACAGCGGCTTCGTGCTGGGCGTCGGAGCGGCGGGGTTGATCCTGTCGAAACGGAACGCCAACGGGCCACCGCCGTTCTGGGCCACACGGATCGGGATGCACGCTGGGCGCTGGCGGGTGGTGCAGCGCACGTTGCGGGTGCTGCGCACCTCGGTGCAGTCGCTGCGTCGGGCCGATCCCGCCCTCATGCTGTTGGCCTTCGGGGGCTCGGTGCTGCACGTGCTCTTCAAGGTGGCCACGCTGCCCATCCTCGTGTTCCTGGGCGACCCGTCGTTCCCGCTCACGATGGACGCGCTGGCCCCGTTGGTGCTCTGGCCACTGGCGCTCTTTTACGGCGGCGTTGTGGTGCCGGCACCCGGTGGTGGCGGGTTTATCGAAGGGGCGTTCGCCGCGACGCTCAGTTCGGCGATTCCCGCGGGTATCTTTGCCGCGTCGCTGCTCTGGTGGCGCTTCTACACGTTCTATCTCTATCTCCTCGTTGGTGGGGTGGCGGCGGGCGATGCCGCCCTGCGTGCCCTGCGGCGTTCGACCTGACGCGATGTCCTCCACGAACCGTCCGATTTCCCCGGCGCTGGGTCACGGTGCCACGGCGACTGCCACCCGGTGGCAGCTGATCGCCGGGTTTCTGGTGATCTACATCGTGTGGGGATCGACGTATCTGGCGATCCACTGGGGGGTGGAGACGATCCCGCCGTTTGCTATGGGGGCGGTTCGTTTTCTCACGGCAGGATCTATACTGTACGTATGGTGCCGTGTTCGTGGCGCTGAAAAGCCGACGATTGGTCAGTGGAAGGCATCCGCGGTCATCGGCACGCTCTTGCTCTTTGTCGGCAACGGGGCCGTCTCGTGGGCCAGCCAGCGCGTGTCGTCGGGGCTCACCTCCGTACTCGTGGCCACGGTGCCCCTGTGGCTCGTGCTCTGCGAGCTCTGGCAAGGGAAGCGCCCCGATTTCATCAAGGTCGTGGGGGTGCTGATCGGCCTGGCCGGTGTCGCCCTGCTCGTCATGCCCACCGGCGCCGCGCGGGCCACGGTCGATCCCCTCGGTGCCGTCGTACTCGCGCTGGGATCGTTGTCGTGGACGGTCGGTTCGCTCTACTCGCGCACCGCCCGCCAGGCCGCGTCACCGGCGCTGGCGATTGCGATGCAGATGCTCGTGGGCGGCTCCCTGCTCCTGCTGCTGTCGCTGTCCGTCGGCGAATGGGCCGCGGCGCCGCACGTCTCCCTCCGCTCGGCCGCCTCGTTGCTGTATCTGATCGTGTTCGGGTCGCTGATCGGATTCAGCACCTACATGTGGCTGTTGAAGGTGGCCAGCCCGGCGGCGGTCGGGACGTACGCCTATGTGAATCCCGCCGTGGCCGTGCTGCTGGGGGTGCTGATGGCGGGTGAGCGCCTCCCCGCGCAAGCCGCGGCCGCCATGACGGTGATCCTGGGCGGCGTGGCGATGGTCAGCATCGCGGGCGGCGGCGCCAGCCGGATGGTCAAGGCCGTGTGGCGAGCGCGCTGAATCCTGCGCGGAGGACGGGTCGTACGGAACGGCGTCCCCTCACTTCGGAGCTGCCCTGTGCGCACCCACATCAAAGTCGTCGGCCTCGTCAACCTGCTCTACAGCGCGATCGGTTTGCTCGCCGCCGCTGGCGTGCTGCTGGGCGGCATCTTCGGTTCGCTGGCCACGCTCAATCCCATCGTGCTGCTCGTCGGCACGGTCACCAGCGCCCTGATCGCGGTGGTGATCGGCGCCATGAGCGTGTTCGGCCTCGTGGCCGGCTTCGCGCTGCTCAATCATCAGCAGTGGGCCCGCTATGTCATTCTGGTCGTGTCGGCCTTCCGGTTGTTCCGCTGGCCGTGGGGCACCCTGTTCGGCGGTTACTCGATCTGGGTGCTGACGCACGACGAGACGCGCCGACTGTTCGACGGCGGCCTGTAACGGCCGCAGGGTAACTCCCACTCTGGGGTGACGGCGGTTACCACCCCGCCCTCGCTGGCGAGCGGACGACGTATGCGGTACCGTAGATCGCGTGACCGACACACCCGCCGTGAGTTCCGAATTCCGGACGCCACCCCGCGTCGTCTTGCCGCACCTGTCACCGGCGCAGCGCGCCGCCTTGGACGCGTTCATTCCTTGCGTTCTCGACGGCGCCCCCCCGGGCACCGAGTCGCGCGCCGACCTCGTGGAGCGATGCGATGCGCGTCTGGAGGCGTTGCCGCCGCATCGTCGTGCCCAGCTCGGTCTCGCTCTCGATGTGCTGGCGGGACGGATCGCTGTGTCGCTGGCGATCGTCACGCCCCGTCGCTTCGACTCGCTGAGCGTGGCGCAGCAGCGCCGGTGCTTTGGCCGCTGGCTTGACTCGCCGCTCGCCCCGCTCCGGTCAGCCGCGCACTCTGTACGTCGCCTGATTCTGGCGGTGCACTACGCGCGCCCGGAGGTCGCCGAGGCGATCGGCTACGCGGGCCCGTTGCACCTGCGGTCGCCGCAGGTGCCGTGGGAAGGACCGCTGTCCGGGGTCAGTCGGCCCGACGAGCCGGTGGCGCGCGGTCCGGTGGTGTTGCCCACGCACATTGCACCGCCCCCGCTGCCGCGCGGGGTGATTCCGGCGGTCGCCATGCGCGACGACCGGCATCGGACTGCCGATGTGGTGGTGATCGGCACCGGCGCCGGCGGCGCGGTCACGGCGGCCCGGTTGGCCGAAGCTGGCTTCGAGGTGGTGGTCCTGGAGTCGGGGGCGTATCGCACGCGCGCCGACTTCGACGAACGCGAGGCGGAGCTCACCGAGAAGCTCTATGCCGAGGGCGGGCTCCGCACCACCGACGATGCGTCGGTCGCGCTGGTGCAGGGCAATACCGTGGGCGGATCGACCACGGTGAACTGGATGATCATGTTGCGCACTCCCGACTTCGTGCTCGATCAGTGGGCCGCCGAATCCGGCGTGTACGGCATGACGCCGCGGGAGATGAGCCCCGTGTTCGAGCGCGTGGAGCGTGAGGTGCACGCCAGCGCGGTCCCCGAGGACGCGCATTCAGCTAACAACCGCATCCTGCTCGACGGCGCGCGGTCGCTAGGGTGGAAGGTGTCCACGGCGCAGATCAACGCCACCAACTGCGTGCGCTGCGGCTTCTGCGGGGTGGGCTGCCGGCACGATGCCAAGCAGTCCACGCTGGTGACGTTCGTGCCGCGCGCGCTCACGGCCGGTGCCACGCTGCACGCCGATACGCACGTGGATCGGATCGAGGTGCGCGAACGGGATACCGGGTCGGGCACACCACCGTTGAAGCGTGTCCATGCCACGGTGCGCGATCCGCACTCGGGGCGCCCGGCGCGTACGCTCACCATCGACGCGCCCATTGTGGTGGTGGCCGGCGGCGCGATCGGCACGCCGGCGCTGCTGCAACGTTCGGGACTCGGTGGCGGTGGCGTCGGACACTGGCTGCGCGTGCACCCCACGACGGCGGTCTGGGGGCGCTATGATCGCGACATCGTGACCAGCACCGGCATTCCGCTTACCACGATGTGCGACGAACATCTGCGATGGCGCGGCACCGACTTCGGGTTCTGGATCGAAACACCGCCGATGCACCCGTCGTTCACGGCGGCGGCCATGCCCGGGTTCGGTCAGTCGCACGCCGCCCTCATGTCGTCGTTCAACCAGCTCGGCGTGCTGATCGGTCTCACCCGCGACGGGGCCGAGCGGTCGCGGTCGAGTGGTCGTATCCAGGTGAACCGTCGCGGCGAAACGTCGATCACGTACGCGCTGACGCCAGAGGATCAACGCCGGGTACGTGCGTCGTTGTCAGCCACGGCGCAGCTGCACTTCGCGGCCGGCGCCCGTGAGGTGGGCACCATGCATTCCACGCCGATCGTGGTCCGTTCGGTGGCCGACGTGGCACGGCTCGAGGACGGGTCGGTCGGTCCGAATCGCATTGGGCTCTTCTCGGCCCACGTGAATGGCACGTGTCGCATGGGCACCGATCCGTCCACGTCGGGGGCCACGCCGGAAGGGGAGCGGCACGGCGTGCGTGGGCTGTACATTTCGGACGGGTCGCTGCTGCCCACGTCGCTCGGTGTGAATCCACAGGAGACGATCATGGCGGTCGCGACGGTGCTCGCCGAGCGCATGGCGATGCGCCACGCGGGCATCACCCGCACGTAGTGCGCTGTTCCGCTGCACCGCCGTCCCTGTCCTCCGACCACCAACGTCCGCATGAGTAAGGGAGAGAAGAAACGCCGTCGCGCCCTGGATGCCTATTCGATGCTGCAGCGAGCCGCCACGATGGCGTCCGCACAGGTCGAGCAGGCGGTGCATCCGTTCGGGCTCTCGGCGTCGCAGTTCGGCGTGCTGGAAACGCTGCAGTCGCGCGGCCCGGTACATCAGCAGGAGCTGGCCGAGGCGCTGGGGCGTAGCAAGGCGCAGATGACGGCGATCATCGACGCGCTCGAAACGCGCGGGTGGGTGCGCCGCGAGCGCCACGCCACCGATCGACGGTTCATCTCGGTGTATCTCACCGACGACGGGCGCGACGTGCTGGCGCTCACGGCCCCGGCGCGGAGCGACGCGATCGTGGCGATCATGGCCGAGTTGAGCGGTGAGCAGCGCGCCCGCTTGGCGCGGTTGTGCCGGCGGCTGCTGCGCGTGCTCGATCCCGATCAGGCGAACGAGCCGGCCGATGAGACGACGGACCAGACGCCCGACGACGCGCCGGACGAGACCGCCGACGACGATGACGATGACGACGACGCGTCCGATGACGCGCTGGAGACTCCAGCCGTCGAGACCACGCTTCCCCCTCCGATGTAATCGATGGCCGGACGACACTTTCTCCAGATCCCGGGCCCCACGCCGGTTCCCGACCGACTGCAGCGCGCGATGCACCGAGCGATGGAAGATCATCGCTCGTCGGCCTTTCCCGCGCTGACGCGATCGATCCTCTCGCGACTGCCGCAGGTCGTGCATCAGACGAAAGGCGAGCCGTTCGTCTTCCCGGCCACGGGCACCGCGATGTGGGAAGCGGCGCTGGTGAATACGGTGAATCCCGGCGCGCGGCTGCTCGCCGTGCGCTTCGGACAGTTCTCCCATCTGTTCATTCAGACCGCGCGCGCACTCGGCTATCAAGTGGACGTGCTCGAGGAGCCGTGGGGTGAGGTGGCCGATCCGGCGCGCATCGAAGCGGCGCTGGCGGCCGATACGGCGCACGAGATCCAGGGGGTGCTGCTGGTGCACAACGAAACGGCGACAGGGGTGACGAGCGATGTGGCGGCGGTGCGCGCCGCGATCGATCGCGCCAAGCATCCGGCGCTGCTGTTCGTGGACGGCGTGAGCTCGATCGCCAGTCTCGATTTTCAGTTCGATGCGTGGGGTGTGGACTGCGCCATCACGGGCACGCAGAAGGGGTTCATGCTGCCGGCGGGGCTCGGCATTCTCTACCTCAGCGAGAAGGCGCTGGCGCGCGTCGACGGCTGTACGATGCCGCGCGCGTACTTCGATCTGCGTCCGATGCGCGCGAACAACGCGCAAGGGTTTTTCCCGAGCACGCCGGCGCTGTCGCTGCTGTTCGGCCTCGACGAAGCCCTCACGATGCTGTTGGATGAAGGCATGGCCGCCGTGGCCGAGCGTCACCGGTTCCTGGCCCATGGTGTGCGGGCGGCGGTGAATGCGTGGGGGCTGCGTCAGTGTGCGAAGCGGCCCGAGATCGCGTCGAATTCACTCACGGCGGTGATGGTACCCGAGGGGCACGACGCGCGTCAGGTGATCGAGATCGCGTTCACGCGGTACGACATTTCGTTGGGATCGGGGCTGAACGAAGTGGCCGGCAAGGTATTCCGCATCGGTCACCTCGGCGACACCAACAGTCTGACGCTGTCGGGCGCGCTGTCGGGGGTGGAGATGGCGCTGTGTGATGCCGGCATTCCGATCACGCTTGGCAGCGGCGTCGGTGCCGCGCTGCAGCAGTGGCGCGTGTCGGCATGAGCGCGTTGCCGACAGACACGAAGCAGGTCCGCGTGGTGGTCACGCGGAAGATGCCGGCCGCGGTGGAAGCGGAGATCGCGTCGCGCTACGACGCCTTGTTCAACAAGACGGATGTGGCGTTGGCGCCGGATCAGCTGAAGCAAGTGCTGCAGCAGGCGGACATCGTGATGACCACGGTCACCGACCGGTGGAGCGAGGAGATCTTCAACACGCCGGGCATTCGCGCGCGCATGTTGTGCAACGTGGGTGTGGGCGTCAATCACATCAACGTGGCGGCGGCGAAGCGGGCCGGCATCACGATCAGCAACACGCCCGACGTGGTCACCGAGGACACGGCCGACATCGCGATCGCGCTGATGTTGATGACGATGCGTCGGTTGGGAGAAGGCGAGCGGCATGTGCGCACTGGCGCGTGGGGCGGCTTGCGTCCGACGTTCATGCTGGGGCGCACGCTGCGTCGCAAGACGCTGGGCATCGTGGGCTACGGTCGTATCGGTCGGGCGGTGGCGCGTCAGGCGGCCGCGGCGTTCGACATGAAGATCCTCTATCACGCACCACGTGATCCGCGCATCGATGATCCGGCCACGGCCGGGCCTGTGGGCGCCGAGCGCGTGGACTCGCTGGAGACGTTGCTGGCGCGGGCGGATGTCGTGTCGTTGCATTGCCCGGCCACGCCGGAAACGCGTCACCTCATGAATGCGCGCACGCTCGCGCTGATGCCGGAACACGCCTATCTCGTGAACACCGCGCGTGGTGATGTGGTCGACGAGGCCGCACTCGCGTCGGTGCTGAAGGAACGGAAGATCGCCGGTGCCGGTCTCGACGTGTATGAATTCGAACCCAGCGTCACCGCCGAGCTCAAGGAACTCGAGAATGTCGTGTTGCTGCCGCATCTGGGCAGCGCCACCGTCGAGACGCGCACCAACATGGGCATGCGCGCGCTGTCGAATCTCGATTCGTTCGTGGCCAACGGCACCGTAACGGATCTGGTGTAATCGCTTCGGGGGTAGCGCCGGCACGGCGATATGCAAGCCATGCCCCGCATCACTCCCACCGCTTAGGTTGCGTCCATGGTCCATGCCGGGCTCTCCGACGAATTGCACCCCACCCCACCGGTTCCCCGGGTGGTGGGTTCGCTGTTGCACTTCACCGAAATCCGGTCGCGGTTTCTGCCGCACCCGCACGACGTGATCGTTTGCCTGCCGCCTGACTACGCGCTGAACAGCGACCGGCGGTACCCGGTGTTGTATCTGCACGACGGGCAGAACGTGTTCGACGATCTCGCGATGTCGCCGTTCGGCGTGCAGTGGGGCATCGACACCACGGCGCGCGCGCTCATGCATGCGCAGGTGATCGAACCGGTGATCATCGTCGCGATCGGCAACGCCGGCCGTGATCGAATCGACGAGTACACGCCCACGCGCGACAACGCGCATGATGCGGGCGGCTTGGCCGATCGCTACGGACAAATGCTCGTGTACGAGCTCAAGCCGTGGGTGGATCAGAATTGGCGCACGCGCCGCAGCGCCTGGGACACGGGGCTGGCCGGCAGTTCGCTGGGTGGACTGCTCACGTTGCATCTCGGACTCACGCACTCGGCGGTGTTCGGCAAGATCGGCCTGCTGTCGCCGAGCGTGTGGTGGGACGATCGCTGGATCGTGCGGCAGCTGGTGGCGAACAACGGAATGCGTCCCGCGCTCAAGATCTGGCTCGACGTGGGCACCGCCGAGAAGCGCATGCTGAAGGGGACGCGGTTGCTGTATCGGATGCTGTTGCGAAAAGGGTGGCAACCCGGACACGACCTGCTGTACATGGAAGCGGATGGGGCGCTCCATGATGAGCGGGCGTGGGGTGAGCGCTCGGGGTTGTTTCTGCGCTTCCTGTTTCCCTCCATGTCGTCGTCCATCGATGCCATGGCGACGACGATGTCTTCGGGGATGTCATGAACGAGCCGACTGGGGATCACGTCACACCATTCACGCCGAAAGCGTTCACGTTCCTGCGGGGCATCGCGAAGCACAACCGCAAGGAATGGTTCGAGGCGCACCGCGCGGAATTCGAACGTGAGATCAAGCAGCCGCTGGCGTCGCTGGTGGAAGAGGTGGATGTGCACCTCGCCTCGTTCGCACCGGAGATCGTGGGGTCGCCGAAGAAGTCGGTGTTCCGCATTCATCGTGATGTGCGCTTTTCGAAGAACAAGGCACCCTACAAAACGCATGCGGCCTGCTGGTTCTTTCACCGGGATGCAGGACGTGGCGTGGGCACCGAAGCCGCGCACGGCGGTGCGGGCTTCTACTTCCACATCGAGCCGGGCAAATCGTTCTGTGGTGGCGGCATCTGGATGCCGCCGCGTTCGGCGGTGAACAAGATCCGTCAGGCGCTCACGGATGATCTGGACGGGTTCGAGGAGATCGTGAAGGGGCGCGCCTTCCGCCGCCGTTTCGGCGATCTGGATACGGATGGCATGCTCACCCGGCTGCCTCGTGGCTTTGCCGCCGATCATCCGGCGGAAGCGTGGTTGCGGTATCAGTCATTCACCGCGTTTGCCGAGCTGACGCCTGAGGATGTGACGAGCGCTACGCTGCCGAAGACACTGGCCACGCACTTCAAGGCGATGACGCCCTTCGTGCGGTGGCTGAATACGGCGCTCGGGTTGGGGTCGGCGGCGAGGCGGTAGATCGGTAACTGCCAACGGCTTTACTGCCAACGGCTTTACTCCCAACGGCTTAGGAGGCAGGGAGGAGGGTATCAGGCAGGAGGAGGCAGGGACACCGCGTGCCGTGGCCGCTTCCTCCTCCCTGATACGCGCCCCCCTGCCTCCTGAGCTGTTGGCCGTTCAGCGGCCTCGGCGGCGGGTACCATCTACCCCCGCCCCCGGTGAGATTCCGTGTCCATGTCGAAGACGCTCAAACTCACCCTGGACATTCTGATCGGTGCCGCGGCACCGGTGGTGATCCTGAAGTACGGAACCGCCTCGCTCGGGACGCTCAACGCGTACCTGCTGGCGGCGCTGGTGCCGGTGGTGTGGGTGATGCTCGACCTGTTCGTGATCACCCGCCGGTTCAACTTCATCACCACCTATGGCGGTCTGTCGGCGGTGATGCGCGGGGCGCTCGCGTTCTGGTACGTGGATGGCGCGCTGTTCGCCTTCAAGGACAGCGCCAGCTACCTGCTCGCGTTCGTGGTGTTCGGCGTGACCGCGCTGCTGGGGGCGCCGGTGACGCGTTCGATTGCGCTGCAGGGACTCGGGCCGGATACACCGGAGCGCGAGCGGCAGATGGACCGGCTGCTCGACGAGCCGACGGTGCTTGCGGCGATGAAGCGCGCCGGCGTGCTGATTGGCGTGTCCAACCTGGCCGCCGGCGCAGTGAACTACGTGATCAACGTCCGCATGGTCGTGGCCCCGTTCAACACGCCGTCGTTCAATGATCAGGTTGCGAATGTGAATGCGATCACGCGATTGGTGCTGGTGCTCCCCGACATGCTCGCGCTCTTCTTCGCCTTTTCGATGATGTACAAGGCGATGTATGCGCTGCTGCCGGCCGATGAGGGGGCGGATCCTGATGCCGGAGAATTCTGGACGTTGCTGGCGCGTCGCGAAGACGCGATGGCGCTGGTCAAGGCCGGCGACCCCAGTGGTATCGCACTCGGTGCCGGCGACGTGCAGAGCCGTGCGGCGCGTCAGGCGCGCGAAGAGTTCGGACTGAGCTGAGGGGCCACGCTGCGATACACCTGCAGCACGCGCGACGATTGGTCGAAGTCAGCACGGAGCCGCTGAAGTCCCGTCGGGGCCGGCCCTCCGAGACGGTTCCCCTCGAAGTCGAACTCGGAGCCGTGACACGGGCACAGCAATCGTGGGCGGTCGACGACCGACACACCGCACCCGGCATGCGGGCATTCGGCCGAGAGCGCGCGAAATGATGCCGCTCCCGTGCGGACGACGATGAGGCGTGCCGCCAGCAGGACGACCGCGCCGTCATCGGCACGGAGCGCCGGGATGCGTTCAACGCTGATCAGCACGCGATCATTGGTGATCATCACGGCGTCGGCCGGGATGGCGTCCGGTTCGGCTGGTTGCGCGATCGACGGGTTGGCACCACAGGCGACGATCGGCAGGAGCGACGCGGCCATCCCGAGGACGTGGCGTCGTGTGAGAGCAGTCACGGCCATGCTATTGGAATGAACGGATCACCGCGTGTGATTCCACGACCCGGAAATATCGGACCGAATACACTGGACTGCATGCCGTGAGCGGATCCGTGGCGATTCAGTTACGTCGGCGTGACGCTTGCGTGTGGTGGACGTGACCGACCACGCGGTATGTGCTGTGTACGACATGATCAGCCTTCTGGTCGTCTCATTTGCACCGCGTTAACCACACAATAAATAGAGGTCGCCGGCCGTATGCGCATTTCTTCCCATATCGCGACACGTATGCTCGCCGCGTCATGCGGTCTGTTCGTCGCTGCTTGCAGTGACGACAACTCGACCGACGTGAAGCCAGTCACCCCCGTGACGCTCAAGAACCAGTCGGTCACGCCGGCTTTGATCAAGTCGCTGGTGTCGGGCGTCGAAGTATTCAGCTTGGTCAGCAGCGATGACGTGCTCGCCGGCTCACCGAACTACCGTTTTGGCGGATCGGCCGACGGCGCCGGCCTCATCAAGAACACCGATGGGTCGTTCACGGTGCTCGCGAATCATGAAGACAACTTCGCCGTCTCGCGCGTTCGTTTCGACAAGGATCTGAAGCCGATCTCTGGTGACTATGTCGTGAACTCGACCGCCGGTCGCTATCGGCTTTGCTCGGCGACGTTGGCTACCGTTGCTGAACACGGCTTCAGTGCCTTCATCACCGCCGGTGAGAGCAACGAAGAGTCGGAAATTCTCGCGGTGGATCCGTCGGGCCCCGCCAATACGCCGAAGTACTTGGCGGCCTTTGGGCGCTTCAACACCGAAAACGCCGTGCCGCTGCCGAAGGTCGCCTATCCGAACCGTACGGTCGTCATCATCGGCGACGATGATTCCGGCGCGGAAGGCGGGCAGGTGGCGATGTACCTCTCGAGCACTGTCGGCGATCTCGACAACGGCAGCCTGTACGTGCTCGCGCGCACCGACAACAACAGCCGCGAACGGGACATGGTGATCGGCCAGACGTACCCGGTGCAGTTCCGCCAGATTGCGAATCAGAAGACGCTCACGGGCCGCCAGATCAACGTGGCGGGTGCCGCCCTGAACCAGATTCGCTTTTCCCGCGTGGAAGACGTGGACTACCGCAAGGGTTCGGACGCGAACAACCGCGAGATCTACTTCGTGGCGACGGGCCAGAACAACACCGGCGTGAATGCGGACTACAACCGTACCAAGTACGGTCGTGCCTACCGCCTGCGCCTCGATGCCAGCAACCCGTTGGTGGGCACCCTCGAACTCATCGCTGACGGCGATGACAAGTCGGCCACGAATCCGGCGCGCCTGTTCCAGAACCTCGACAACATCTACGTCGGTCAGAACTACGTGTACCTGCAGGAAGATGACAACGGCTACGGCGACGAAACGCACGATGCCTACATCTACCAGTACAACATCGCCACGCGTGAGCTCAAGCCCGTGATGGAGATGGACCATCGTCGCACGGCCCCCGACGCCGCGCTGTACAACGCCGTTGGTGCCCGCCCGGCCGGCAAGGCCGGTTGGGAGTACGGCGCCATGGTTGACGTGTCCTCTGAACTCGGTCAGGAAAACACGTTCATGATCGCGCTGCAGCCGCACTCGTGGCGCGGCACGAAGTACCAGGGCGTGGATGGTGGTACGCTTCGCCCGACCGAGAATCAGGCCAGCATGCTGGTGTTGGTGAAGGGCCTGCCGCGCTAACTCCCTCACGCGATCTCGATTAACTGCCGGCCCGGGGCTCTGCGCTCCGGGCCGGTGCTCATTCACCCAGCTTATGAAGACCCGATCGTTTCTCCTCATGCTGGCCAGTTCGGCAGCGATGGGCGCCTGTGGTGGTACCGACACGGACGCCGTTCCGACGCCTGACACAACCACGGCTGGTGTCGACCCGCGAGCCATGCAGACGATCGTGGTGTGGCGTGCGCACGTCGACACGCTGGCCCTTCGCATTGCGCAGCTGGACTCGGCCGCCGCGGCGATGCGTACCAACGCCGATGTGCCACGTGTGCGGACGGCGTTCGTCGATGCCCGTCGCGCATTCAAGCTCGCGGAGTTGGCGCTGGAGTACTACACGCCGACGACCGCCAAGGAGATGAACGGACCGGCGCTGCCGGAGGTGGACGACGAAGAAGGGCCCGAGGCGGTCTTTCCACCGACGGGATTTCAGGTGATCGAAGAGGCGCTGTACGGCGACGAGCCGGTCAGCGAGTGGGAGGCGATTACCCGGGAGACGTCCACACTTCGTCCGCTCGCTAAACGGGCGCAGACGATGATGGGTGCGCAGCACGCGTCCGACGCGCACGTGTGGGACGCGGTGAAACTGGAGCTTGCCCGCATCGCGACCCTCGGTCTCCCCGGCTTCGATTCCCCGGTGGCAGGGCATTCACTGGCTGAAGCCGGCGTCGCTCTCGAGAGCATTGTGCGGACGCTGGCCCCGTACCACACGGCCGACAGCGGATGGTTGCGAGTGGATTCGCTGGTTGCCGATGCCCGCGCGATGGTGACGGCGACGAGCGATCGTGAGACGTTCGATCACCTCACCTTCCTGTCGCAGCGGCTCATCCCACTCGGTCACGCCATGCAGGAGCTGCGGCTGGCGATGGGGATTGCCGTGCCGGCCGAACGTCGGTCGTTTCGCATGGATGCAGCCACGGTATTCGACAGCGCAGCCTTTGACGTCATGGGCTTCGCGCCGATCGATGCGAGGCCGGGCACGCCCGCGCAGGTCGCGCTTGGAGAGCGGCTCTTTCACGATACCCAGCTCTCTGGCGACGGCAAGCGCGCGTGCAGCAGCTGTCACGTGTCCACGAAGGCGTTCACCGATGGCCTCACCGTCAATCAGGCCAGAGGAGGCGCCCCGTTAGCGCGGAATACGCCCACGGTGATCAACAGTGGCCTCCAGCTGGGCTCCTTCGCTGACCTCCGCACCGCGTATCTCGAAGACCAGGTTACCGATGTGGTCGAGAACGTGGACGAAATGCATGGCAGTCTTGCCGGCATTGCCGCTCGCCTCGCAACCGACACCGCGCTCGTAGCCCGGTTTCGCGCCGCCTTTGCGCAGTTGCCGGCGCGTACGGACTCTTTGGTCACCGCGGCGCAAATCCGGACCGTGCTGGCGGCCTATCAGCGCAGTCTGACGCGGCTGAACTCGCCGGTGGACCGGGCGCTGCGTGGCGACCTGGCCGCTCTGTCCGACGAGGAGCGCCAGGGCTTCAATGTGTTCGTGGGCAAGGGGAAGTGCGCCACCTGTCACTTCATCCCCCTCACCAACGGCACGGTGCCGCCCAATTATCGGAAGGCCGAGGTGGAAGTGCTGGGCACGCCGTCGCGGGCGGTCACCGCCCGGGCCACGATCGACCCGGATGTTGGTCGCTTTCGGCTCACGCGGGCCGCGCCGCACCGATACGCGTTCAAGACACCCTCGCTGCGCAACGTGGCCCTCACGGCCCCGTACATGCACAATGGGGTGTACCGCACGCTCGAAGCCGTCGTGGATTTCTACAACCGCGGCGGCGGGGCCGGCATCGGTATCGTGCTCGACAACCAGACGCTGCCTCCGGACCCTCTGCGCCTCACCGCGCCCGAGCAGCGCGCTCTGGTGTCGTTCATGAAGGCGCTCACCGACACGACCGGCACACAGCGCCGGTAGCCCTCCGGGGCGCCAAACGGGGGCGCCTGCACTGGCGCCCGGCCCGCCGAGAACCCAGACTCCATGAGTCGGTAATCTCATGCCGGGTCTCGAATGGCTACGTTGCTCGCCCCCGAAACCGCCGCGGCCAGTCCGCGCGCCTTTCCTTCCCAGTCCCGTCGCCCGTGGGGCCGGCCGCGTGGCGTACGCCACGACATCGGTCACCACGAGCTTACCGGGCAGTACCGCATCGACCTGCGCGATCAGGCCCCCGACCTGTTCGAGGACGTGAGTGCGATGGACTGGTCCACGCTCACGTGGCGTGATGTGGGCCGGCCGTATCGCACCGAAAAGTGGTCGAGTGCGCGGCGGCGCTACGAACAGGACCATCACCAGCCGCTGCCCATTATCGAGGGCTGGCGCCTGTTCAACACCGCGTTCCATCAGTTCTTCCTGACCGATGTGCCCGAGGCGCAGAACCAGGCCAAGGCGCAGTTCGGCGACGCGCTGTCGCGGCTGGATCTGCATGAGGCCAAGGAGGCCCTGCAGGACCTCGCGTATCTGGCGGTGTGGAACAAGATCATGCGGGTGGAGGACGCGGTGTGGGATCCCCGCGGCAAACGCGCGCTGTTCGCCGGGCTCGACGTGAAGAAGCCGCGCATCCTGTTTCTGGGGGCGGCGGACGGCTATGAGGCGATGCAGCTGGCCGCGATGTATCCGGGCGGCGAGATCGTGCTGGTGGATTACGACGCCTTCTGCGCCACCGACCGCTTCGGCCAGTTTCCGCTCGACTATCCGTTCCTGGGCGTCGATCCCACCACGGGGCACCAGCGCGTGTGGTACCGCGACGAGATGCCCATTCACTTCGAGGTCGCTGACATTCGCGACCTGAAATACGGGAAGGAATTCGACGTGGTGGTGTCGATCGGGCTGCTGGAGCATTTTCCCGACGCACACAAGGCGGAGTGTCTGGAGATGCACCGGCGATTCCTCAAGCCGGGTGGTACCGTGGTGATGACCACGCCGCGCAATCAGTTCAAGTCGCGGGTGTTCTATAACGTGATGGCCGACTGGATGAACCACGGCTATCGCGAATTGATGGACGTGCGACAGATGGGGTTGTACTGCCACGAAAATGGCTTCGACATCCGGCGCGCCGGTGTGATCAAGGCGCACAACGGGTTGGTCATGACGCTGCGGTAACGTGGTTGGCTCATGCAGGTCGGCTCATGCAGGTCGGATTTCCACTTCGAACATCGGGACACGTGTGACTCTCCTTTCTCGCTCACCGCGTTGCATTGCGGTTCTCGTAGCGCTGGCACCGGTGTTCGTGCCATCCGCAGCGCAGGCGCAGTACCGGCAGCCGCCCCAGCCGATCGCGCAGATTCTCGACCAGCCGGCTACGCCGCTGGTACAGCTGAGTCCTGATCGTCAGCAGTTGCTGCTGCTGGAACGCCCGGCGTTGCCACCGATCAGTGAAGTCGCGGCGTTCGAGTATCGCCTGGCCGGATTGCGCTTCGATCCGAAAACCAGCGGACCCACCCGCGGTCAGAGCTACACCGGCCTGTCGCTGCAGCCGGTGAGTGGCGGCGCGGCGCGCAAGATCGCCGCTGCGATTCCCGCCGGCGCCAGTATCGAAAACGTGTCGTGGTCGGCCGACGGTCAGAAGATCGCCTTCACGGTCACGAGCGATGACGCGATCACGTTGTGGATGGCCGACGTTGCCACGGCGCAGGCGAAGCCGCTGACGTCGCAGCGCCTCACGGCGATTCTGGGCAATCCCTGCTCGTGGGTGTCGAACGCGTCGCTCGCCTGCACGTTCGTGCCGGCCACGCGCGGTACGGCGCCAGCCATGACGACGACGCCGGAAGGACCGATCGTGCAGGAAGCGCTGACCGGTCGCAGCGACCGCGCCGCCACCTATCAGGATCTGCTCAAGAGTCCGTTCGACGAAGCGATTTTCGCGCACTACGGCACGAGCCAGCTCGGTCTCGTGTCCCTCGACGGTACAGTGAAGACGCTTGGCGCGCCCGACATGCGCACCGATGTGAGCGCCTCGCCAGACGGCCGCTACCTGCTGGTGAGCACGTTGTCACGTCCGTTCTCGTACACGGTGCCGCTGAACTACTTCCCGACGCGCACCGAAGTGTGGTCGATGGATGGCGTGGTGGTGAAGTCGATCGTGAGCCGTCCGCTCATCGAGCGCGTGCCGTGGGGTGGCAACGGCGCACTGGCCGGCATTCGCAATGTGCAGTGGCGTCGCGATGTCGCGTCCACGCTGGCGTGGGTGGAAGCCCTCGACGGTGGAGATAGCGATTCGAAGGCGGACAAGCGTGACCGCATCACGTTGCTCGAGGCGCCGTTCACGGGTACCCCGAAGATGCTGCTGGAAACGAGCTGGCGCGCCGGCGCGATCACGTGGGGTTCGGCGGGGCTCGCCATCGCGCGCGAGAACGAAGGCAAGACGCGCAAGACGCGCGCGTGGCTCATCGATCCGTCGGGTACCAAGGCGCCGCGGCTACTGTGGGAACGTTCGAGCGAGGATCGCTACGCCGATCCCGGCGACTTCCTCACCGCGCGCGATGCACGCGGCCAATCGGTGCTGCTGACCACGCCCGATGGCAAGGTGGCATTCCTGAGTGGGCTGGGCGCCGGACCGGAAGGCGATCGTCCGTTCGTGGATCGCTTCGACCTCGCCACCGCCCGCAAGACGCGGCTGTTCCAGAGCGCGGCACCGTACTACGAGCAGCCCATCGGCATGCTCGATGTGAATGGCACGGTGGCCCTCACCCGTCGCGAATCGAAGGCCGACGCGCCCAACTACTTCGTGCGCGATTTCGTGCGCAAGATCGCCCCGCGTGCCCTCACGCAGTTTACCGACCCGGCCCCGGTGTTTGCCGGTGTCACGAGCCAGCTGATCACGTACACGCGTCCCGATGGGGTGAAGCTGTCGGCCACGATCTATCTGCCGGCCGGCTACGACAAGGCGAAGGACGGTCCGCTGCCCTTCTTCCTGTGGGCGTATCCGCTGGAGTTCCGCTCGCGCGAAGCGGCGTCGCAGGTGGTGGGTTCGCCGTACCGATTCGTGCGCCCGAGCGGCTCGTCGCACCTGTTCATGCTGACGCAGGGCTACGGGGTGATGGACAATCCTACCATGCCAATCGTTGGTGTGGACGGCAAGGAGCCCAACGACACGTACGTGGAGCAGCTCACGGCCAGCGCGAAGGCAGCCGTGGACACGATCGTGGCGATGGGTGTGGCCGATCGCGATCGCATCGGTGTGGGCGGACACTCGTATGGCGCGTTCATGACGGCCAACCTGCTGGCGCACACGCGGCTGTTCCGCGCCGGTGTGGCGGAAAGTGGCGCGTACAACCGCACCCTCACCCCGTTCGGCTTCCAGGGCGAGGAGCGCACCTACTGGGATGCGCCCGAGCTGTACGGTGCGATGTCCCCCTTCACGTATGCCAACAAGATCAAGGATCCGATCCTGCTGGTGCATGGCATGGCCGATAACAACACCGGCACGTATCCCATTCAGAGCGAGCGCATGTACCAGGCGCTCAAGGGCAACGGCGCCACCACGCGTTACGTGCAGCTGCCGGGTGAATCACACGGCTACCGTGCCCGTGAGAGTGTTGGACAGGCGCTCGCTGAGATGGCCGCATGGCTCGATCAGTACGTGAAGCCGAAAAAGCGCACCACGATGTGACCGACGCAGCATCGATGGGGAGCGCGCAGATTCGCGCGCTCCGCGCGCAGTCCAATCAGGCGATCGCGGCGCATGACGCCGACCGCACGGTGTCGTTCATGGCACCGGATGTCGTGGTCGGCGTGGCTGGTGGCCCCACACTCACCGGCCGCGACGCCTCACGCGCGGCGTTCGCCGAACAGTTTGCCGATCGGGCGTTCGTGACCTACGTGCGCACGATCGATTCGGTCACGCTGGTCGACCCGATGCGCGCCACCGAGCGCGGACGCTGGGTTGGTCGGTGGCGCCTGAAAACGGGCATGCACGAGCAGGGGGGCAGCTACACCGCCGAGTGGCGTTGCAGCGAAATGGGCTGGCTGATCCACGCGGAAACCTTCGTCGAGGCGTAGCGGCTCCGCCTCGACGACGGACCGCTGGCTACTGCTTCATGGCCGGCTTGGCCGTCGCGATGCCGCCGCTCTTGAGATAATCCACCGCCAGGTTTGTCATCGCGCGCACACCGGTGGGCAGCGCGGCTTCGTCGGCGAAGAACAGCGGCGAGTGGTTGGCCGCCTGCGACTTCTGGTCCATCCCCTTCGGGGCGACGCCGAGGAAGTAAAAGAGTCCGGGGATTTCTTTGGTGAAGGCAGGGAAGTCTTCGGAGCCGGTGACCGGATTGACGGTCTTGAAGCCGCCGTCGCCCGCAGTGCGCTGCAGCGTGGGCGTCATCTTTTCCAGCAGCGACGCATCGTTCTGCGTGATCAATCCGCCGATCGACAGCGTGACGCGTGCGGTCGCACCGCCGGACGTCGCGATGTCTTCCACGGTACGCTTCACGCGCGCGTGAATGTCCTTGCGCATGTCGGGGTCGAAGGTGCGGATGGTGCCGATCAT
>NZ_JBILKJ010000237.1:0-3389 GCF_044376735.1 Gemmatimonas sp. | reverse complement strand
CGTGGTTACGCGCCGCCGCTTCTGACGGGGCGTTTATGGTGGCGACCCGACAGCTGGAGGCGCTGGAGGAGATCGCCCGCGTGGACGCGACCCGGCTCCGGGAAGGGCTGGTGTCGGAGGCCGTTGGCCTTCGCACCCAGCTCGAAGCCGACCGGGCGCGCGTCGCGGTGGTGACGGCCTCCGGAGACGCCGCCCGCGCCCGCGCGCAGCTGGCCCGGGTGCTCGGCGTGCGCCCCGATGCCTTGCCGGCGTTGGCCGCGCTGGACGCTCCCGTGATGCCGGCCGCCCCCGACAGCGGTACCGTGAAGACCGTCGCGCTGCGGGCGCGGCCGGAAGTGCAGGCCCGTGAGGCGGCGCTCCGTGAAGCGCAGCGACGCTTTACCGCCGAACGACGCGGCCTGATTGGCGACATGCAGCTGCAGGGCGGCACCAAGCAGACCAGCGGGTTCATGACCGGGCAGATCGGTTTCGCCATGCCGTTCCCACTGTTCAATCGCAACGACGCGGCCCGGCAGCGCGCACGCGGCGAGTATGCCGAAGCCCAAACGCTGCGGGACGACATGCTGAACCAGATCGAGGGGAGCGTCGGCGCGGCGTGGCGGGCCTATGTGGCGTCGCGTGGCGCCGCGCAGGCGGCCTCCACCTTCGACGCGCGCGGCCGGGAAATCGCCCGCATCGCCCGCGTGGCGTATCGCGAAGGCCACGTGACGCTCACGGAACTGCTCGATGCCGAACGGGCGGCCACCGACGCCATGAATACCCAGCTCCGCTGGGCCGCCGACGCCTGGCTGTCCCGGCTCGAGTTCGAGCGCGCGCTGGGCGCGCGACTGGACGCATCGAGTCCGCTCGATCTGCCGTTGCTTTCCACCCTGCTGACCATCGGATCGTGATCATGCCCTCGACGTTCTGCTTTCCGCGCGCCCGTCGATTCGGTGCCGCCGGCCTGCTCCTTGGTAGCACCCTGGCCGCTGCCTGCGGCGGAGCCTCCGATGGCGGGAACATGGCCGCGGCCGACGCGCCGGCGCCGACCGCCGATACCGCCACGCTCTCGGCCAGGTCGGTCGCAATCGGCGGCTTCACCTATGATTCCGCCCGCATGGTGCCGTGGCAGTCGTCGGTGACCGTGCCCGGACGACTCATGCTCGATCCGAGTGCGCTCGAGACCATCGGGTCGATCACGGAGGGGCGCATCACGCACGTGCTGGTGCGGGTCGGTGATCGCGTGCAGGCCGGGCAGGTGCTGGTGCTCATTCACAGTCACGAAATCATGGACGCCCGCGGGGCGCTGGCCAGCGCCACCGCGAAGGTCGCCGCCGCCGAAGCCGAACGCGATCTCGCGACCAGTGCCGCCGACCGCGCCGCGCGCCTCCTCGAGGCCAAGGCGATGTCGAAGGCCGAAGTCGAACGGGCCGACGTGGGCAAGCGGGTAGCCACCGCCACGTACCAGCAGGCCATCGCCGAGCGCGACCGGGCGCTGGCGCTGATCGACCATCTCGTGGGTTCGGGCAACGTACCGGCGCTTGCCGATGAACACGACGTGCTCATTCGCACGCCGATTGCCGGCGTGGTCACCTCGCGTGCCGCACAGCCGGGCACGGTCGTATTGCCGGGCACGCCGCTGGTGGCGGTGGGCAATCCCGATCGGCTGCAACTGCAGATGCACCTGAGTGCCGACGCGGCGGCCGGCGTGCAGGTGGGCGCTACCGTGCGCTTTGCGCTCACTGAATCGCCGGCCACCACGATGACGGGCACCGTGACCCGCGTCGCGCCCACCGCAGACACCCTCACGCGCACCATCGAAGTGATCGCGGTCCCGAAAGGCGGCGGCCGCACCGGCCGCGCCGAGTCGTTTGTGCAGGCCGAGATCTCGGGGACTGGCGGAGCGCCCGCGCTCGTGGTGCCGTCGGCGGCCGTGCAGGCGCTCGAGGGCGACACGGTGGTGATCGTGGCCGATCCGCGCGGCGAAGGGCTCCATATCGAAGCCGTGCGCGTGCGAACCGGACGACGCGCCGGCGATCACACCGAGATTCTGTCGGGGCTCTCGCCAGGGCGTCGCGTGATCGCCGGCAGTGCGGCCATTGCGAAGGCGGAGCTGATCAAGCGTCGTTCGCCCGACGGAGAATGACGCCGTGAACGCCCTGATTCATTTCGCGCTCCATCGCCGCGGCCTCGTGATCGGTGTGACGCTCGCCCTGATGGCGGCCGGGCTGTACGCCCTGCAGCACATCGCCTTCGATGCGTTCCCCGATCTCACCGGCACGCGCGTGGAGGTGATCACGGTCGCACCCGGCATGGCGCCGGAGGAAGTCGAACGGCTGGTCACCTATCCGATCGAATCGTCGCTCATGGGCGTCCCCGATGCGGAAGACGTACGGTCGGTGTCCAAGTTCGGATTGTCGCTGGTCACGGTGCCGTTTCCCGATCACGTCGACGTGTACTTCGCTCGGCAGCTGGTGCAGCAGCGGCTCAACGATGCCAAGGGCGCCCTCCCGGCCGGGGTCGAATCCGCGCTCGGTCCCGTCTCCACGCCGATGGGCGAGCTGTATCAGTACGTGCTCACCAGCGACTCGTTATCGCTGACGGAGCTCAAGACGCTGCACGACTACACGGTGCGTCCGCGCTTGCGCACGGTGCCCGGCGTCTCGGAGGTCAATTCGTGGGGCGGACTCACCGAGCGTGTGGAGGTGATCGTCGATCCCGTCAAGCTGGCGGCGCGTCGTTTGACTATGTCCGATGTGCATGACGCCCTTGGCCGGAACACGCTGGCGTTCGGCGGCAGCTACCTCGAGCAGGGCGGCGAGCGCTATACGTTGCGCGGGCTTGGCCGTGTGGAGAGCACGAACGATGTGTTGCGGGTGCAGGTCGGCGCGTTTCAAGGCACACCGGTTCGCGTGAGCGACATCGGCACCGTGGTGATCGGGGCCCTGCCGCGGAACGGCGCCGTGACGCAGGACGGCCGCGAAGAAGTCGTGAGTGGGATGGTACTCAAGCTCAAGGGCGCCGACTCGCGTGACGTCATCAAACGCGTACGCGAGCGGATGGCGGAGATTCAGAAGGCACTGCCCCCGGGTGTGAAGGTGACGCCGTTCTACGATCAGACCGAGTTGGTCGGCCGCACCACCAGCACCATCGTGAAGAATCTGGTGGAGGGCGGCCTCCTCGTGATCGCCGTGCTCTTCCTGTTCCTGCGCAACGTGCGGGCGGCGCTGATCGTGGCGTCGGTGATTCCGATCTCGATGCTGATCGCCTTCATCGGCATGGGCCTGTTCGGCTACTCGGCCAATCTCATGAGCCTCGGGGCGCTCGACTTCGGGCTGATCGTGGACGCGTCAATCGTGATGATCGAAAGTTTCATCCGGCGCATCGAGTCGCATCGCGACACGCACCGC
>NZ_JBILKJ010000090.1:0-10554 GCF_044376735.1 Gemmatimonas sp. | reverse complement strand
GGAAGCCGTCGTCCGGCGGCGCTCACGTGACCTGCCAGATGGTTCCAACCGTCCGACCGGTTGGGTGCATCCAATACGCTGACCGCCACGAACGCTCTGGTGGACCCCGTCGGAGCGCTCATGCATCTTGGGATAGCCCACCTCGTCAGCCGAACTCGCCCAGACATGGACTACGCTGAGTCACCGTTACCGGAACGCGCGCATCTGTCGCTCGTGACCGGGTCCCTCAAGCCCGCCATGTCAGGTGTGTTGCCACTGCTGCCGAGAATCGCGGCTGGGGATGAACTCGCGGTGCGCGAGTGTGTGGAGCGGTATGGTTCCTTGATCTGGTCGCTCGTTCGGCGCTGGGCGCCGGATGCGCGTGATGCCGAGGATGCGGTGCAGGAGGTGTTCGTCGATTTGTGGCGCAGCGCGGCGCGGTATGAGCCAACCCGCTCCACCGAGGCCGGATGGGTGGCGATGGTGACGCGCCGGCGGCTGATTGATCGACTACGGAAGCGTCAGCGGGCGGTGGAACTCGAGCCGCTCCCCGACGATTTCGATTACGCGGCCGAGGATACCGGGGACGATGCGGGTGACGATCGCGTGGAACGCGCGCGGGCGGCGCTGCGGGCGTTGCCGGAAGCGCAGCGCACGATGCTCGAGCTGTCGCTCCTGCATGGGCACACGCACGACGAGATTGCCAAGGCCACCAACACGCCGTTGGGCACCGTGAAGTCGCACATCCGTCGCGGTCTGCAGCGCGCACGGGCGATGCTGCTGCACACCAACGAGTTGCATCAGACGTCGGACGCGACGAACGAGGAGCACGAGTCATGACCAGGAAAGAGAACGACGTGCCGGACATCGTCACGCGCGACGAGCTGTTGATCGGTGAGCTGACGGCGGCGCTGGCGGCTGAGTCGATGTCGGCGCAGGATGCGCTGCCGCCGGCGTTTGCCGCGCGCGCCATTGCCGCACGAGCGGCTTCGGATCCGGTCGCGTCCGCTGTCGACGTTGTGGTGCCAGTCAAGCCGAGCGTGCTGCCATACAACGCGGTGGCGGTGGCGCCGCCGGTCGCGAGCGCTCCCGCGTTGCGCCCGCGACGGTCGTACGCCATGTGGGGGGGCTGGCTGGCGGCTGCGGCCATGCTCGCGCTGTGGGTCCGCGGGCCGGCCAAGCCGTCGGACGTTGTCGCAGCGGCGCCCACGGCCGCCGCGTCCTCGGCTGCCGCTTCATCGGTACGCGATTCACTGATGGCGGTGGATACGGCCATCACCCGTATCGCCTGGGCACCGACCGCCGATTCCACCGCCCTCGGCGCCAGTGGCGACGTGGTGTGGAGCACGCGGGCGCAACGCGGCGTGATGCGCCTGATCGGGCTCAAGTCGAACGATGTGAAGCGGTGGCAGTACCAACTGTGGATCTTCGACAAGACGCGCGATCAACGGTATCCCGTCGACGGCGGCGTGTTCGACGTGCCGGCCGGCGCCACCGAGGTGTTCGTGCCGATCAACGCCCGCGTGCCGGTGGGCAGTGCCGTGATGTTCGCGGTCACCGTGGAGGCGCCGGGTGGCGTGGTGGTGAGCACCCGCGAACGGGTGGCGTTGCTGGCGGCGTTGTAGCGGCCTCGCTGGGAGCTCGAGTGATCGGATAGGCTGCTGGTTCACGCGAAGGGCGCGACGATCGCGAAGGGCGCGAAGAACAGCAAAAGAAAAAAATGTGGTTGCTGTTCTTCGCGATCGTCGCGATCGTCGCGCTCTTCGCGTGAACCAACGAGCTCGCGACCGTCAGCGCGGGCCCCAGTCGCCACGCCCCTGTCGAAGCAGCCATCCCGCTCGCACTTTTCGGAATGGTCTCACTTCATCGTACTTTATTGGCGTCCGTCGCCCTCGCCGCGCTCGCTGCCGCCCCGCTCGAGGCCCAGCAGCTCCGCCCCGCCGTCGACGCGTGGCGACGCGCCCACGAGCGCGAGATCCTCGACGAAGCGTTCGCCCTGATGGCCATTCCCAACGTGGCCTCCGACACCGCGAACATCCGGCGCAACGTCGAGTTTCTGACCGCGGCCTTCGCCAAACGCGGCGTGGCCATGCGGCCCCTCGTCGCGCCCACCGGCGGCAGTCCCGCCCTGTTCGGCGAACTGAAAACGCCCGGGGCCACGCGCACCATCGTGATGTACGCGCACTACGACGGACAGCCGGTGGCCGGGGGCGGATGGAACGGCGATCCGTTCACTCCCGAGCTGCGTCGCTACGCCAACAGCGTGGCCACCGACGCCGTGCCCATGCCGGCCAAGGGCGACACCATCGATCCCGCCGTTCGCATCCGCGCCCGCTCGGCCAGCGACGACAAGGGCCCGATCATCGCCATGCTGGCCGCTCTCGATGCCCTCAAGGCGGCCAAGAAGGCGCCCACGGTCAACGTGAAGTTCTTCCTGGAAGGCGAAGAAGAAGCCGGCTCGGCGCACCTGGGCGACCTGCTCAAGGCGCACAAAGCGGTGCTGACGGCCGACGCCTGGCTGTTCTTCGATGGCCCCGCCCATGTGAGCGGCGCGCCGCAGCTGGTGCTCGGCGTGCGCGGCGTGATGGGCGTGGACGTGACCTTCTACGGCCCCAACCGCGCGCTGCACAGCGGACACTACGGCAACTGGGCGCCCAACCCCGGCGTGGCGGTGGCGCACTTCATTGCGAGTGTGCGCGACATGGACGGCCGCGTGAAGATTGCCGGCTTCTACGACGACGTACCGGCCATTTCCGACAACGACCGCGCGTTGGGCAAGGCGCTGTCGAACACCGACGACTCGCTGCGCACGTCACTGGGGCTCGCACGCACCGAAGCGAACAACGCCGCCTTGGGCGAGCGCATCATGCTCCCCGCGCTCAACATTCGCGGCATTCGCACCGGCGAAGTGGGTGGCGGCGCGGCCAACGCCGTGCCCACCAGCGCCAGCGTGTCCATCGACTTCCGCCTCGTGCCCGATCAGCAACCGGCGCGCATCTGCGAGCTGGTCTCGCGTCATCTCGTGTCGCTCGGCTACACCGTGGCCACCGACCCCAATGCCGCCGCGCGCAGCACCGATCGCGCGCACTTGGCGTACATGGGCTGCGGCGGTGGCTACACCAGCGTGCGCGTGGCGAGCACGCTGCCGTCGGTACGTGCCGTGAAAACGCTGATGACGCGCGCGTACGGCCGTGAGCCGTTCGTGATGCCGATGCTGGGCGGGTCGCTGCCGCTGTTTCACTTCGTCGAGCAGCTCGGCGCCACGGTGATCACGGTGCCCACGGTGAACGCCGACAACAGTCAGCACGCGCCCAACGAGAACCTGCGTATCGGCAATCTGTGGGACGGCATCGGCGTGATCGCCGAGCTGATGGCGGGGTTGGGGCCGCTGTGGCCGGGCGGGGCGACGCCGGTGATGAAGTAGGGCGCCCGTCCCAGCGCGCTACCCCGCGCCCTTCCCCATCCGGCACTTGTCGCTGCAGTAGCGCACGTTCTCCCAGTCGCGCTCCCACTTCTTGCGCCAGCTGAACGGCCGGCCGCAGCGGGCGCACAGTTTGTCGGGGTGGCCATTTACGCCCTGGCCGCGCACGCCGCCGTCGCGCGGGCGTTTGGATTCTCGTGAAGGCATCGCTCCCCAAGCGCCGCGCGGCGGTGCAGAGTTCCCGGATGCAGAGTCCGCACAGTCCTCACGATCCGGCGCACTTTCCGGGCAGCACGGAAGACCTCCTCTATTCCGACTACCGAAAAACGGAGGAGCTCGGCACGCTCCGTCAGGTCGCGCGCGCCCTCGCCGCCGAAACGAGCTCCCAGAGCGTGCTGCAAACGCTCTGTGAGCTCTCCATGGTGCGCGGTCGAGCAACTGGCGCGTCAGTGGCAGAATTAAGTGGTGATAATGGCGTGTATGTAGCCTGTGCCGGCCGCACGAATGACCTGCTGTCCATGACCTTCCCGCTCGAAGGCACGGTCACGGGGCTCGTCGCCAACGAACTGCGGGCGATCACGATCCTGTCGCCGGAGGCCCGCTTGCCGTTCTTCGCCGAGCTGATGCCTCGGCTGAGCATCGGCCCCATTCTGCTGCTGCCACTGCTGGCCAACGGCCAGCTGTTCGGGGTGCTTTCCATCACCCGCGACACCGGGCACCCGCAGTTCGACGAGGCCGACGAGGAGCGGCTGGGGGTCATGGCCGATCTGGCCGCCTTGGCGCTCTGGAAGGCCCGGTTGTTGGAAGACGCCCGGTCGGCCGATGCCGCAAAAACCAGCCTTTTAGCGACACTATCGCACGAGCTTCGCACCCCTTTAGCGGCACTGGAGGGATATCACGAGCTCTTGGAGGATCAGATCCTCGGCCCGCTGTCCCCCGAACAGCAGGACGTCGTAACCCGCCTGCGCACCGTGGGACGGCACCTGGGCTCGCTCATCGAGGACATTCTCACCTACGCCAGCCTTGAAGCCGACCGGCTCACACCGCGCAACGCCTCCGTCCGTGTCCCCGAACTGCTGGATTCGCTGCACCCGTTCATCGAGCCGCTGGCGCGCGAAAAGGGGATCGAGTTCTCCATCGACCTCGAGCCGGGGCTGCCGTCGATGCACACCGACGAGGCCCGCGTGCGGCAGATCCTGCTCAATCTCTGCCAGAACGCCGTGAAGTTCACCGAGGAGGGTGCCGTGTCGGTCCGCGTGACCCGCGGCTCCCCGCTGGCCGATGGAACCGCCACCGTGCGCTGTGCCGTGCGCGACTCGGGGATCGGCATCGAGCCCACCGACATGCAGCGCCTGTTTCGCCCCTTCTCCCAGATCGAGAACGTGTCGGCTGGTCGGCACCGCGGGACTGGCTTGGGGCTCTACATCGCCCGCCGCCTCGCCACCATGCTCGGCGGACGCATCGAGGTGGTGTCGCGCCCCGGCGACGGGTCGGTATTCACCCTGGTCGTGCCCGCGACGCACTGAGCACACGCGTCAGCCGGTGGAGTGCACGAATCACCTGTGTCTTCGTGACTCCATCATTACATTCGAACGTTATGACCGCTGCCATCACGAGCGTTTTCAACGACGGCATTTTTGCCGAACAATTCGAGCGTTATCGTCACGACCCCGCCAGTGTGGACGAGACGTGGCGCCAGTACTTCCGCATCGCCGAGTCGCTGTTCGGACAGGGGGCGGCGACGCCGGCGTCCGCCCCGGCCGGCGGTACCACCTACGATGTCGCCTTCCTCCGGAAAGTGGCCGCGGCCGCCTCGCTGCAGCAGGCCATCCGCAGCTACGGCCACTACGCGGTGCAGCTCGATCCACTTGGCACCCCGCCGCCTGGCGCCGAGGATCTGAGCCCGGCGTACTGGGGGCTCACCGAGGCCGACCTGCAGGCGATTCCCGGCGAGGCGCTGGGCGACGTGCGCTTTGCGACCGCCGCCGACGCGATCGCGCGGAAGCGCGAGGTCTACGCCGGGCGCATCGGCTGGGAGGTGTGGCATCTCGAAGTGGACGAAGAGCGCGACTGGTTTCAGCGCGCGTTCCGCGATGGTGTGCTCACGCGTGATCTCACGCCCGAGGAAAAGAAGGACACGCTGCGTCGCCTCAATCAGGTGGACGGGCTGGAGCGCTTCATCGGTCGGGCGTATCAGGGGTACAAGCGCTTCTCGGTGGAAGGCACCGACACGCTGATTCCAATGCTCGATGAAGTCATTCGCGAGTCGGGACGCTCGGGCGCACGGGAAATCGTGATCGGCATGGCGCACCGCGGTCGGCTCAACGTGCTCACGAACGTGATGGGCAAGCCGTTCGAAAGCCTGTTCGCCGAGTTCGAGGGTCGTCACGATCACGTCGATGGCAACGCGACGGGCGATGTGAAGTATCACATGGGCTTCGTCGGATCGCGGGACGTGGACGGCAAGGCCGTCACGCTGCGTCTCGCACCCAATCCGTCGCACCTCGAAGTGGTGAACCCGGTCGTCGAAGGCATGGTGCGCGCGTTGCAGCGGGTGCCGGGCCGCATGGGTGAGCGCGACGAACTCGCGGTGGTGCCGGTCGCCATTCACGGCGACGCGGCGTTCCCGGGCGAGGGCATCGTGGCCGAAACGCTCAACATCTCGCACCTGAACGCGTACCGCACCGGCGGCACGATTCACATCATCGTGAACAATCAGGTCGGCTTCACCACCGACCCGACCGATGCCCGCTCCACGCACTACGCGTCGGATCTCGCGAAGGGCTTCGAGATGCCCGTCTTCCACGTGAACGCCGACGATGCGCAGGCCTGCATTACGGCGGTGCGGGTGGCGTGCGCGTATCGCGCCACGTTCAAGAAGGACGTGTTGATCGACCTCGTGGGGTATCGGCGTCACGGTCACAACGAGGGCGACGAGCCGATGTACACGCAGCCCACGCGCTACGCCCGGATCCGCAAGCACCCCACGGTGCCGCAGGTGTGGGCCAGTCGTTTGGTGGCTGAGGGCGTGGTCACCGAAGCCGAAGCGGCCGAGGTGGAGCAGGCGGAGTCGCAGCACTACGCCGACATCCATGCGCGCTTCAAGCAGTCGTTGCTGGGCAGTGAGCAGCACGCGCCGTGGCCGGCCGAGCCGGCGAGGGCGCCGAAGCCGGTGCCCACCAACGTGGCGAGCGAGAAGCTGCAATACGTGAACGACGCGCTGCTCACCTGGCCGTCCGATCTCACGCCGAATCCGCGCTTGGCCAAGCAGCTCGAGCGTCGTCGTGAGACGATGGGCGAGCAGGGCGGTATCGAGTGGGGACACGCCGAGGCCCTCGCGTTCGGCACGTTGCTCATCGATGGCATGTCGGTGCGCATCACGGGTCAGGACGCCGAGCGCGGCACCTTCTCGCATCGTCATGCGGTGCTCAGCGACAGCGAGAACGGCCGCAAGTACGCGCCGCTCGCCAACCTGCCCGGCGCCAAGGGCGTGTTCGAGATCTTCAACTCGGCGCTCTCCGAGACCGCCGTGCTGGCGTTCGAGTACGGCTTCAGCACCGTCGCCACCGACGCCCTCACGTTGTGGGAAGCGCAGTTCGGCGACTTCGTGAACGTGGCGCAGCCGATCATCGATCAGTTCATCGTGGCCGACCGCGCCAAGTGGGGACAGGACAGCAGCGTCGTGATGCTGCTGCCGCACGGATACGAGGGTCAAGGCCCGGAGCATTCGAGCGCGCGTCTGGAGCGGTTCCTGCAGATGTGCGCCGAAGGCAACATGACCGTGGCCTACTGCAGCACGCCGGCGCAGTACTTCCATCTGCTGCGTCGTCAGGCGCTGCGGACGTCGCGTCGTCCGCTCATCTGCATGCAGCCCAAGTCGCTGCTGCGCCTGCCGCAGGCGGCATCGAAGCTGGACGATCTGTCGCAGGGCGGCTTCCAGTCGGTGATCGATGATCCCATCGCGTCGCAGCATCGCGACGACGTGCGTCGCATCGTGTTCTGTACGGGCAAGCTGTATTACGACATGGCGCTGGCGGCTACGCGCAATCCGAACGTGGCGCTGGTGCGGGTCGAAGAGCTGTATCCGTGGCCGCACGAGGAAATCGTGCGCATCATGGACCTGTATCCCGTGATCGAGCAGGTCGTGTGGGCGCAGGAAGAGCCGAAGAATCAGGGCGCGTGGACGTACGTGCAGCCGCGTTTGCGCGCGTCGGCGGGTGCGTCGGTGGGTGTGCGCTATGTGGGACGTCCGGAGCGGGCGAGTCCGGCGGAAGGCTACATGGACGCGCATCAGGCCGAGCAGGCCCGCATCATCGCGATGGTCATGGATACCGGCGAAGTGGCCACGGAGCGTACGCCGATGCAGGTGGGGCAGTGAAGGCGCTTCGGCGCACCCGAATCCACCAGGTCATGATGAGCGCCGCGGCTATTGCCGCGGCGCTTGTCGCTGGTGGCCGCACCATGTCGGCGCAGAACGTAACGCTCGACCGCGGCGCGGCGGCGCTTGGGTCCACGCTGGCGGGTGTCGGCACCACGGGCCGCGTGCTCACCATCGCCGCGCACCCTGACGACGAAGACACGCCGATCATTGCGTGGCTCGCCAAGGGCCGCCACGTGGAAACGGCGTATCTCTCGCTCACACGCGGTGACGGTGGACAGAATCTGATCGGCAACGAACTGGGCGAAGCGCTCGGAGCGATCCGCACCCAGGAGCTGTTGTCGGCACGTCGCATCGATGGCGGGCGCCAGTACTTCACGCGCGCGTACGACTTCGGCTTCAGCAAGAACGCTGAAGAGACATACACGCATTGGCCCAAAGATTCCATTCTTGGTGACGTGGTACGCGTGGTGCGCGCGTTCCGTCCGCATGTGATGGTGGCGTTCTTCAGCGGCACGCCGCGCGACGGGCACGGGCATCATCAGGTGTCGGGGTTGTTGGCGCGCGAAGCATACGATCTGGCCGCCGACACGGTGCGCTTTCCGGTGAAAGGCTTCGGGTTGCCGTGGACGCCGCAGAAGTTCTATCGCAGCGCGCGACAGGCTCCCGACTCGGCCACGTTGCGCGTGAACGTGGGGGAGTACGACGCGCTGCTGGGGCGCAGCTACTACGAGATCGCGGCCGAGAGCCGCTCACAGCACAAGAGCCAAGGGTTCGGCGTGCTGCAAAAGAAGGGCACGATTCTGGGATATCTCTCACGCGAAGCGTCGCGTGTGGGGCCGGAGAATGCACGGAGCGAGCAGTCGTTGTTCGAAGGCATTGATACCACGTGGACGGCGTTGCGCAGCACGCTCCCGGCCACGGCGCAGCCGGTGCTCGATTCGGCGTTGCGCACCATCGCGTCGGCGCGCGTGGCGTATCGCGCGGATGATCCGTCGCTGATCGTCGCGCCGTTGGCGCAGGCACTGCGACAGCTGCGCGACGTGCGCGGTGCGAGCGGCAGTGGCCCCGGCATTTTGATTACCGGTCGTCCGGGTGCGCCATCAAGCTTGTCGCGCCGCGCCCCCGACGAAGCGCCACCGGCGCTGTGGGATGCGCTGGCAATCACGATCGATCGCGCCGAGCGTGCGCTGGTGCTGGCGGCGGGTGTGGCGGTGGAAGCGACGGCTCCGCGTGCCACGTTCCCGGTGCGTGAGGCGGTGAAGATCGCAGTGAACGATTCGCTGCCGGTTACCATCACCGTGTTCAATCGCGGACGCGCGGCGGTGCAGTTACTGAACGCATCGGTGGCGGGTTTGGGCTTGCGTCCGGGTGAAGCGGGCGACATCGCCATCAGCCCCGACAGCGCGGCGGTGCTCAACCGCTGGGCGGTGGCGTTCCAGGCCAACTCCCCGTGGTGGCGGGCCTATGGTCGTAAGCAGCAGGATTGGTTTCAGGCGCCCATCGACGCGCGAACCGAAGCGCAGCAGCAGGAGCAGCGCGCCACAATGGTACAGGCGCGTCTCACCATCGCCGGTGAAAGCGTGACGGTGAACGAACCGGTGGTGTATCGCTTCGCCGATCCCATCAAAGGCGATCAGCAGGTGCCGGTGTCGGCGGTGCCCGGTATCACGGTGAACCTCGGCAGCACGATGGAGTACATGCGCGCCGGCGTGCCGGTGGAGCGGTTCGTGCCGGTACGGATCCAGTCGTCGTATCCGCACGACGCGGAGGTCACGGTGAAGCTCGAGCTTCCCGAGGGGCTCAAGGCCGACTCGGTGGAACGCGAACGCGTACTGGGTCCGGATGGCTCCACGATTCTCACCTTTCGTGTGCGTGGCATGGTGAAGGAGGGACGTCTCGAGCTCGTCGCGCTGGCGCTGCACGAGGGCGCGTTGAGCACCAGCAGCGTGTTCTCCATCCAATACGACCACATCACGCCCATGCGTTTGTACGGCGCGAGCGGGATGTACCTCTCGGCGGTGAATGTGAAGCTCCCGCCGCGTGCTCGCGTGGGCTACGTGAAGGGTGTCGGGGACACCGGGCTCGAGGCACTCGAACAACTCGACATCACGGTCGAGAAGATCGAACCGTCGATGCTCACCAGCACCGACTTGTCGCGCTTCACGAGCATTGTGGTGGGCCCGCGCGCGTATGAAGCGAACGAGGTATTGGTGCGCAACAACGTGCGACTGCTGGACTACGCGAAGAAGGGCGGTACGCTGGTCGTGCAGTACGGGGCGCAGGACATGAATCGTTTTCCGGGCGTGGTGCCGTACCCCATGCAGTGGAGTCGCCCGGCGGCGCGCGTCACGATGGAGCAGGCGCCGGTGACGGTGCTACAGCCCACGCACCCGCTGCTGGTGGGCCCCAATCGTATCGGTGCCGCCGATTGGGCCGACTGGGCGCAGGAACGCGCCACGTACATGCCCAGCACCTTCGACAAACGCTACACGCCGCTGCTGGCGATGAACGATCCGAACGAGCCGGTGCAGCAGGGTGGGCTGCTGGTGGCCCCGCTGGGCAAGGGACGCTACGTGTACGTCACGCTGGCGCTGTTCCGGCAGTTGCCAAATGGCGTGCCGGGGGCGGCGCGGATAACGGCGAATCTGATCAACGGGGCGCCGGCGGTGGTGCAGCCAAAGATGTAGCAACACGGGCATTCGCCACGCTGGGGTTCAAGGGGTCAGAGTCGTTGTTCAAGTTCAAGGGGTCAGAGTCGTTGAACGCCGGCGTT
>NZ_JBILKJ010000089.1:0-10557 GCF_044376735.1 Gemmatimonas sp. | reverse complement strand
GCGCGCGACGGGCCGCTGCCGATCGCCGATGCCCTCCGCTTCGCTGATGAGATGGCGAACGTACTCAGCTACGCGCATGGACGCGGCGTGATGCATCACGATATCTCGCCGGAGAACATTTTCATCGAGAACGGCCAGGCGATCGTGGCCGACGTCGGCATCGCGCACGCCGTGAACGCCTCGCGTGACACAACGCGCACTGCGGCCGCGATGGCGGTGGGCACGCCCACCTACATGAGTCCGGAGCTGGCCAGCGGCGTCGTGGGTGACGCACGCAGCGATCTCTACGCGCTGGGGTGTGTGGTGTACGAGATGCTGGCCGGCACACCTCCGTTCACCGGCCCCACGGCGATCGCCGTGACGGTGCGGCACGCGATCGAGCCGGTCGCTCCACTCGGCACCGTGCGCGCCGCGGTGTCGCGGCCAATATGCGAGGCGGTCGAACGCGCGTTGGCGAAGTCGCCGGCCGATCGCTTTCCCTCGGTCGAGGAGTGGCGGCGGGCGCTCGCGCGCGCCGGCGGAAGTCATCCCCCAACCAGCGATGTGGTGGTCGCGCCGAGGATCGCCCGACCCGCACCGGCGCCGGCCACCGCGCTGCTGGGCCGCGACGACGCGTTGGCGCAGGCCAGTGATCTCGTGCGTTCCGGGATGCGTGTGCTGACCGTTACCGGCGCCGGTGGCACCGGGAAGTCGCGCGTTGCCGTCGAGCTGTTCACGCGCCTGCAGGACGAGTATCCCGGCGGCTTCGCCTATGTGTCGCTGGCGTCGGTGACGCGGGCGATCGACGTGATGCCCCACGTGGCCTCCGCGATGGGCATTGCCGAAGCACACGGTCGGGCCGCCGTAGACGCGATCGCAACGGTGATCGGCACAAGCCGCGTGCTATTGCTGCTCGACCACCTCGAGCCGGTGCATGATGCTGGCGGCGCGCTCGCCCATCTCGTGTCGCGCTGCGCCGGCGTATGCGTGATCACCGCCAGCCGTGCGCCGCTCGCGATTGGCGCGGCGTGTGAGCTGATGTTACCCGCGCTCGCGCTCCCGACGCGTCACGCGACGCTGGTCGACGAACTGCTGCAGTCACCCGCGGTCGCGCTGTTCGTGCAACGCGCCGCGGCGGTGGAGCCGACGTTTACGCTCACGAGCGCAGATGGCGCGGCTGTAGCCGCGATATGTATCCGTCTCGATGGACTGCCGTTGGCGTTGGAACTCGCCGCCGCGCGCAGTCGGACGCTCGCCCCGGTGGCACTCCTCGCGTCGCTGACCGACGCGCTCGACCTCGTTGTGTCGGACGACGACCGTGGTGCCGCGCCTGAGCGCACACTGCGCGCGACGATCGCGTGGAGCTACGCGCTGCTCGACGCCACCGAGCAGCAACTGCTGCGCCGATTGTCGGTGTTCTCCGACGGCTGGACGCTGGAGGCAATGGAGGCGCTGTGCGCTGCCGGCGGCGAGCCTGTGCACGCCCTCGAGAGACTGCGCTCGCTGGTGGAGAAGGGATTGGTGCGCGTGGAGGGCGCGGGTGAACGGTATACGCTGCCGGCGTCGATCCGGGCGTACGCGGCCGAAGCGCTTCGGGAGCGTGGCGAGGCGGAGTCGGTAGCGCGCGCGCACGCTGAGCTGTTCCTCGCGTTCGCCATCGCGGTGAATGCCGGGATCATGGGCGCCGGACAGCTCGAGGCCATCCGGCGCGCACGTGGCGACCACGCCAACCTCCAGGCGGCGATCCGGTGGTGCACCGGTCAGGCGCGAGACGCACGCCCGCGACATGACGTCGGCACGGCGGATGTTGTCGAGCAGGGGCTCATGCTGTGCGGGTCACTCCGTTGGTTCTGGCATATCACGGGGCAGCACGTTTCCGCGCACGACGTGATCGCGGGGCTGCTGCCGTTGGCGAAGCACCATGCGCCGAGCCCCGGTCGCGTCCTCGCGCGGCTGACCGTCGGTATGGCGTCGATCAACAGCGGCGCGCCGGAGCGAGGAGTCGACGAGTGGTTAGACGCGCTGGCCGACGCACGCGCGCTGGCGGATGATGTGTTGCTGGCCGAGGCGCACATGGGCGTCGGCTACGGCCATATGTGCAATGGGCGCATGGAGGACTCGGGCGCGGCGCTGGACGAGGCGATTGCCCTCAGCCAGCGGGCGCAGAACGAATTCCTGCTGTCGCGGTCGCTGTCGATGAAGGGGCTGCAGCTGTTCGTGTGCGGCGCACTCGACGCGGGCTTCGCGCTACTGACGCAGGCCCGCACCATCCAGACGCGGATTGGTGATGACGAAGGTGGCGGCCTCGCCCTCAGCTTTCTCGCACAGATGACGGCCGCGAGAGGTGACGTGGGTCGCGCGCTGGAACTGTATCGTCAGTCGGTCCTGTCGTTCACGCGGGTGGGCAACCGGACGGAACTGGCGCGCGTGCACAGCGAGATCGGGTGGACCGCCCTGTCGGCGTCACGTCTGCCGGTGGCGCGCGCGGCGTTCCGTGGCGCGCTGCGCGTGTACGACGAAGTCGGCAGCGCGCGTGGCGTAGGCCTCGCGCTGATGGGGCTGGCCGCCTCGGAAGCGGCCGACGGTCGCGCCGCCCGTGCGGTCACGATCGCGGCGGCCGCCGATGCCTTGTCCGAGCGCACGGGCGTGATCGTCGTACATTCGATGGGGCCCGAGATGGAGGGCCATGTGGAGACCGCGCGCGCCACGATCGGGACGGAGCTGCGGGAGGCGCTGGTGGCGGCGGGGCGGGCGATGTCGCCGGGCGCGGTACTGACCATGATCGCGGGATAGGTCACCGCCCGGCACCGCGGCGCCCACCGATCGCGACGGAGGCCGGGCCCCTACCAGTTCACCGACGCCACCACGGCACGGCCGGGGGTAAACGTTGGGACCTCCGACGCGCTGAGCAGCTTCACCGTGGCTTCGGGGCGTTCCCCTTGATCACGGACATCGGCTTCCAGCGCGGCGGTCAACGACTGCATGGCGACCGCGGAGGCCTCTTCCAGCGATGCCCCCTGCACCAGCAGCGCGCCCTGGAGCGGAGACTTGCCCCCTTCACGCTGGAACGCGACAAGGAACGTGTTGACGGCCGGTGTTGGCGCCGACCCATCGGCGCCAACCATGACCGTCGTTGCGGTGGCCAGCGACTGCTCGTAACCCTCAGCCGTCGGATCCAGCTCGAGACAGGCCGCGCGGATGGTGCAGTCGGTGCCGGCCGCGTAGCCGCTGTGGGGCGGCGCGTCGACCACGCGCAGTCGATACGGACTCCCTTGCGGGAGCACCAGGCGTGCGCGTGCGTCGATCCCGAGCACCCGCGCTCGAACCAATCCACCCGACACCAGAAACTGCACGCCGTCCCCGGTCACGAACACCGGACAAACCCCGGGCGCACTGAGGCGCTTCACGGAGTGAATCATCGGGGAATCGCTTACGGCGGACGACATGGCAACAGGCTAACGCAGCGTGGGCGATTCGTACCAGTGATACGGTGGCCCCTGCTGTTTCGTGACGGGAATATTGCGGCCCAGTGATCTATCGGCCGCCGTTCGGCGCGACGTGCGGGCTACGGCCTGAACGAGGGCGCGTCGCCTTCCTGGTCGGACTCGTCGAGATCATCGGGATATCCCGCCGCCGCTGTTTCGGAAAAGCGCCGAGATAACCGCACCTGCCACAATGGGTCCCGCAGCAACTCGGCGGGCAGCGGCGCGGCGGCGACGCCCGCATCCGCGCACACATCGGCCAGCAGGTCCTTCGCGTCGACGATCACCAGCGTGTCGGCGTGCAACCCCGAAAACACGCGCACGCCGTCGGCTTCGATGACATAGGCCAGCAGAAACTCGCTTGGGCCGAGGTCGTGCGTGAGGTCGGGCTCGTGCACGAAGCAGGTGGTGGCGCTGAGTCGATCGGTGATGGTCGCACCGACTCCGGCTTCGACCGTTTCGACTTCCCACAGCCCAAGCGGTGTGCGCAGCGCGGCGCTCACCAGCAGGCGGGTGTCGGCGTCGGCACGCTTGCCGGCGGCGTCGTCGAGCCACGCGGCGGCCACCGGCTTGCCCAGTGCTGTGGGCTCGTAGTTGAAGAGCGACCAGGTGGTGAAGAGGTCGGCCGCGCCTTCGTCGACATCCTCATCCTCCTTCATGCCCCAGGCATCGAGCGACGCATCGATCCATTCGGCCGTCAGCTTCTTCTCGGCCCAGTCGAGCAGCTCCTGCCCCACGCGCTTCTGACGCTGCAACACGACGTCGCCGCGCAGCCACTCGGCGCGCGCCTCGGCCGGCAGCGCTGCGGCTTCGGGGGGCACGGCGGCGCCGTGACACTTCTTGAACTTCTTGCCGGAGCCGCATGGGCAGGGTGCGTTTCGATCCATGCGGGGAATGTAGTGTGGGGCTGGCATCGGGTATTCACGCCGATGTGTGGCCTCCGCGTTCCGGCGACCCTACCGCTTACGGACCCACCGAAAGCCCGCCCCGATCGTGCTGATCACGACCGACTCGCCGCGCTGGCTTCCCAGAAACGTGCCGGTGTAGAAGAGCGTGGGGGTCGGGCCGCTGAGTCGCGGCGACGCGAAGTCGAGACGAACCTGGGTACCGAATCGCGTTCCCTCCTGTTCCACCCGGAAGAGCGCCGGGCCAACGAGCGCGCGCAGCACGGTCGAGCGGATATCGAATGCGCCGCCCGCGAGGAACGCCGCCCGCTCGTCGAAGCGGCGAATCTGACAGCCGCCGGGCTCGGGACGTACCGAGCAGTAGTCGTTGTCCCCCAGCGCGAGCGCCCGGGCCCGGACCCCGGCGATCCACGCACGCTTGGGCATTTTCTTGAGCGGCGCGGTGAGCAGGAACGACGCCTCGAACGAGGGCGACGAGGCCAGCGCCGTACTGGAGGTGACCGAGCCGCCTTCGACCTCGCCGGTGATCAGCCCTGTAGTGGTGTAGAAGCCCATCCCCACGCCCGGTCGGCGCTGGGCGGAGAGCAGGGTAGGCATGGCGACGGCAAGGGCCACCGAAACGGCCGCGGTTGAAAGGACCGCGCCGAGCACGCGGGCTCGCATGGAGAATCCTCGAGTAGGCACCCTCGGAAACTAGCGGCCGAACCCCACTCGTGCGCCGACCTAGCTGGTCGAGAGTGGCGGGAAAGAAAGAGCGCGGCCGGTGCGATGCACCGGCCGCGCTCTTTGAATCTCCTACCCGCCTACTTCACCGCATTCACCATGTCGAAGATCGGCAGGTACATGGCGACGATCATGCCGCCGACCACGACGCCGAGGAACACGATCATGACCGGTTCGAGCAGGGAGAGCAGTGCGCCCACCGAGGCGTCGACTTCGTCATCGTAGAAGTCGGCGATCTTGCTGAGCATTTCGTCGAGTCCGCCGGTTTGCTCACCGACGGCGATCATGCTGATCACCATGGGCGGGAACACTTCCGACTTCTGCAGCGGTCCGGCGATGGTATCACCGCCTGCGATGCTGGCGCGGCTCCCCATGATGGCGTCGTGCACCACGCGATTGCCGGAGGTGCGCGCGGTGATCTCGAGGCCGTCGAGGATACTGACGCCCGACGAGATCAGCGTCCCCAACGTCCGGGTGAAGCGTGACACCGCCGACTTGCGGAGCACGTCGCCAAGCACCGGCACCGTGAGCAGCGCCTTGTCGATCATGAACTGGCCGACGGGCGTCGCGTAGAAGCGCTTGGTGAAGAAGGTGGCGGCACCTCCGCCGAGCAGAAGCGCCCACCAGAAGGACGTTAGAAACGCCGACAGCGCGATCACGACCTTCGTGGGCAGGGGCAACTCCATGCCCACGCTGTCGAACATGCTGCTGAACACCGGGATGACCTTCCAGAGCAGCACGATCACGCAGATGCCGGCCACGCAGAGAATGACCACCGGATAGATCATCGCGCCCTTCACCTTGCGTACCAGGGCGTCGTTCTTTTCCATGAAGATCGCGAGGCGATTCAGGATGGTATCCAGGATACCGCCCGCCTCGCCGGCGGCGACCATGTTGGTGTACAGGTCGCTGAAGGCTTTGGGGTGCTTTCGCATGGCATCGGCCACCGTGTTGCCCGACTCCACGTCGAACACGACTTCACGCACGACAGAGGCCAGCACCTTGTTTTCGCTCTGGCGGGCCAGAATGTCGAGGGCCTGCACGAGCGGCAGACCGGCATTGATCATCGTGGAGAACTGTCGCGTGAAAATCACGATGTCGCGCATCGCGATCGAGCCGCTGGTCTTCTTCGGCGTCGATCGCGCTTCATCGACCTTGATGATCGTGAGGCGCTGCCGGCGAAGCTGGGAGACGGCGTCGTCCCGACTGGGCGCGTCGATCGTCGCGGACTTGAGCTCACCGTTGGCGCCGCGCGCCGTATACGTAAAGGTAGGCATGGTGTCAGGAAGTCAAAGTGCGGAAAACCGCTGCGACAGCACGTAGGGTCATCGACGGCCGAGGCCACCAGCGGCCACGCGATCGCCAGCGCGTGGGGTCGCCGTGGGCGTCGGCGCAAGGTCGTTCGCCCCTTTACCGATCATGCGTAGGAACTCGTTCGGGTCCCCCGACGCGCGCACGCACTCGTCAGCGCTCACCTGCCGCGACACATACAGCTGGTAGAGGGCGTCGTTCATCGTCTGCATGCCGAACTTCTTGCCCGACTGCATGAGCGAGTACATCTGATGGATCTTGTCGTCGCGGATCAGCGCACGCATGGCCGGCGTCATGACCAGAATCTCCGAGGCCATCACGCGGCCGCGCCCCACGAGCTTGGGCAGCAGCACCTGCGTGAGGATGCCCTCGAGCGTGAAGGCGAGCTGGGCCCGGACCTGACCCTGCTGGTGTGCCGGAAAGACGTCGATGATGCGATTGATCGCTTCTGCGGCGCTATTCGTGTGCAGGGTGGCGAACACCAGGTGCCCCGTTTCAGCGATGGTGAGCGCGGCCTGAATGGTTTCCAGATCACGCATTTCGCCGATCAGGATGACATCGGGATCTTCACGCAACGCGTACTTGAGGGCCGACGCGAAGCTCTTGGTGTCGGCACCGACTTCGCGCTGATTGATGATGCAATTGCGATGCCGATGAATGAACTCGATCGGATCTTCGACGGTGATGATGTGTCCACGTCGTTCGGTGTTGATCTTGTCGATCAACGCCGCCAGTGTGGTCGTCTTGCCGGAGCCGGTCGGGCCGGTCACGAGCACGAGCCCGCGCGGCCGTTCCGCGAAGGTGGCGATCACGGGCGCCAGCTGCAGCTCGGCGAACGTCTTGATCTCGAACGGAATTTGCCGGATCACCATGCTCACGCAGCCGCGCTGCTTGAACACATTGCCACGGAACCGTGAAAGATTCGCGATACCGAAGGAGAAATCGAGCTCGTCCTCCATCTCGAATCGCTTCTTCTGGCCCTCCGTGAGCACCGAGTACGCCAGCTGCAGGGTGTCCTTCGGCGTGAGGACATGATCGTGGCTGGACGACAGGATGTCACCATCGACCCGCAACTTCGGCCGGTCCCCGGCCGAGAGGTGCAAGTCGGACGCCCCACGCGTGATCATCTCGTCGAGCAGGGTACGCAGAGAGACGGTTAGATGTGCAGGAGCAGTCATGGTACTGGTAGTCGTGAACGGGGCGCCGTACGGCTCCCCGCGATAGGACGAGCGTCAGGGCGGAGAGGAAACCCACCCACGGGCGTGCTCAACTGGACGTTTCGCGGATGACCTGATCGAGCGTGGTCACCCCCTTGAGGACCTTGAGCCATCCATCCATGCGGAGCGACAGCATACCCTCGTCGATCGCCGCGTGACGCAGCACTTGCACATCGGCGTTCTGCATGACGAGCTTCTTCAGCGTCTGGGTCAGGAACATCACTTCATACAGGCCCTGTCGTCCCTTGAGCCCGGTGCCGCCGCAGGCGTCGCAACCGTGCCCCTTGAAGAAGGGGAGTTCGCCGATCGTGGTGTCGAGCGACAGATTGGTGAGGAAGGGCACGGCCTCGGGCGTCGCGCGCGACCGCGCGTTGTTCAGCGCCTCGTCGGTGAACCGGAGTTCACGCAAGGTCGTGTCCGCCTTTACCTTGGCGCCGAGCAACTCCGCCGTATCGGGCTCATACTTTACCTTGCACTTGCTGCAGATGCGGCGCACCAGTCGCTGTGCCAGGATGAGGTTCAGCGCCGACGCCACGTTGAAGGGCTCGAGTCCCATATCCAGCAGGCGGGTAATCGTCTCGGGCGCCGAGTTCGTGTGCAGCGTGCTCATGACCATGTGGCCGGTGAGGGCGGCCTTGATGGCGATGCCGCCCGTTTCCAGGTCGCGAATTTCGCCGACCATGATCACGTTCGGATCCTGACGCAGGAAGGCCTTGAGCGCCGCGGCGAAGGTCATCCCGATTTCCGTACGCACCTGCACCTGATTGATGCCGAAGAGATTGTACTCGACGGGATCCTCGGCGGTCATGATGTTCGTGTCGCCGGTGTTGATCTTCGACAACGCCGAGTAGAGGGTGGTCGTCTTGCCGGAACCCGTGGGGCCGGTCACGAGCACCATGCCGTACGGATTCGAAATGGCCTCCATGAGCTCGCGCTCGGCGCGCGGCTCGATGCCGAATTTCTCGAGGTCGAGCGTCAGGTTCCCCTTGTCGAGGATTCGGAGCACGACCTTTTCACCGAAGAGCGTGGGGAGCACGCTCACGCGGAAGTCGATCACCTTCTTGCCGACTTTCAGCTTGATGCGGCCGTCCTGCGGAACGCGGCGTTCGGCGATGTTGAGCGACGCCATGATCTTGAATCGTGAGATGAGGGCGGCGCGCATCTTGATGGGCGGCTTCATGACCTCAGCCAGCGCACCATCGATGCGGTAGCGTACCCGCAGTTCCTGCTCGAAGCACTCGAAGTGAATGTCGGAGGCGCCCTTGTGGACGGCATCGACGAGGATGGCGTTGATCAGCTTGACGACGGGCGCTTCATCAACCTGCGCCGCCAGCACGCTCGCATCCTGGGCTTCTTCCTGGGCCTCCAGGACCTCGACCTCATCCTCCTCCGCTGCGGCGATGTCCTGCAGCAGCGTTTGCATGTGCAGCTCATTCGCCTCGTAGTGCTTCTCGATCGCCGCGCGCATCGAGAATTCACCGGCCAGCACCGGCACGATATCGTAGCGCGTGATGAACTTGAGATCGTCGATCACCGACATGGCGGTGGGATCGGCGATCGCGACCGTGAGCTGTCGTCCGTCGCGCTTGAGCGGCAGTACCGTGTGCTTGGACGCCAGCTCGGCGGGGATCAGCTTGAGGAGGCGGGTATCCACCTCGAAGCGGGACAAGTCCACTGCCGGCATGCGGAACTGCCGGGCGAGCATGCGCACGACGTCCGTCTCGCCCACCATGCCCATCTTGACGACGGTCAGCCCGATTCGCTGGCCCGGAGTGGCCGCCTGTTCCTGGAGCGCCGATTCCAGCTGCTCGCGGGAAATCAGCCCCTCGCGGACGAGGAGATCGCCGAGCCGTTCAGTGGCTCGACCGGTGAGTGGTGCGGCGGTGGCGGACATGGATACGAGTTTCGGCTAGGACGCGGGTGCGGTGCGACGATTGGATGAGGGCGGAGCCTCACTTTGAGATGGACTGTACCGTCCGGAAAACGTCACCAGAGGGGCGAGCAACCGTGCCGTGGCCGGCCCGATGCCACGCACGTGACGGAGGCTCTCCACCGACTCAAACGGACCGTGCGCATCGCGCCACGCGACCAGACGGGCGGCGAGCGCCGGTCCAACCCGGGGGAGACGCTCCAGTTCTGCGGCCGACGCGAGGTTCACATCGACCGGCAGGACCGGAGCCGCGACGCGTTCAGCAGCGAGGTTCGGCCGCTGCCGCGGGCGGCTTGAACCGGCCCGGGCGGCGGAGGGCTTCGCCTTCCCGCGGCTCCGGGCGGAGTCGACGGCGGCGAGTTGCGCGTCGAGGGCACGGGCGGCGAGGTCCGCGCTGGGGGGGTCTCCCTGCTCAGCCCGGGTGAGCTCGCGCCCGAGGGCGCGCGTGCCCACGGCACGGGCGCCGCCGCCGATGAGGGCGACGGCCGCGAGAAACAGGAGTGCCTGTCGTTCGGCGGGCGTTGGCATGACGCCACGGTAGTGACAGAGCGCGCCAACCTAGTAACCCGCGTAACGCCCGCGTCATCTATTGAACGCGGAGTCCGGTCCTACTTGAGATCACCCGCAAAGAAACGAAGCTGCAGGACCGCACTGAAGATCAGGTTCGACGTCTGCCGGTTGAAGTTGCGGTCGAAGTTCACGACCCGCGACCCGGTCAGACTGAAGGTGAGCAGTTCCGACAGGTCGGTATCGGCGTTGACGTTGAAAGCCCGGCGTCCGTTGTCGGTCAGCACCGACGGGGGGATGATGACGACGGCGCCCGAGCTGTTGGTCGACGACGACCCCTGTACGATCGTCTGGGACTCCTCGCTCTGATACGACAGCGACGTGCGCACCGTGGCGTTCCGCGTGGTGAAGCGCTTGGGCACCTTGAAGCGCCGGGCCACGTCGAACGCCATGCGCCGCGTGTCGCCGTTGGTGAGCGAGCCGGGGCGGTTGTCTTCACGGTG
>NZ_JBILKJ010000236.1:0-3399 GCF_044376735.1 Gemmatimonas sp. | reverse complement strand
ATCACGGTCGGCATCGTGGGCGCTTTGCTCTGGAGCTGGCGTCATGTCTGAGTTCACGATGGGACCGATGCTGCTGAATCTCGTGTTGTGGCTGCCGATCGTGGGCGTGGGGCTGGTGCTGCTGTTGGCGCGTACGAACGACGGGTTGGCGCGTACGATCGCGGCGGCGGTGATGACGGTGCAGTTCGCGCTGGCGACCGTGCTGTATCTCCAGTTCGACGCCACCGTCGCCGGGCTGCAGTTCGCCACCCAGCTGCCATGGATCGCCCAGTGGGGCGTGTCGTACCTGATCGGGCTCGACGGCTTCAACCTGCTGCTCGTGCTGCTCACGGCGTTCCTGGGGCCGATCGTGGTGCTGGGGGCATGGACGTCGATCAAAAAGGACGTACCCCTCTTTTTCGTCATGGTCCTGCTGCTGCAGTTCGCCATGATCGGCGCCCTCGTAGCCCAGGATCTCTTCCTGTTCTATCTGTTCTGGGAAGCGATGCTGATCCCGATGTTCCTGATCATCGGTATGTGGGGCGGCGCGCGACGCGTGTACGCGACGCTCAAGTTCGTGTTGTACACGGCGTTCGGCAGCATTCTGATGCTGGCCGCGGTGATCTACCTCGTGCAGTCCATGCAGCAGAGCAGCGGCGTGATGTCGTTCGCGTTCGCCGACTTGTATCAGACGCAGCTGCCGCTGTCGGTGCAGACGATCCTGCTGGGCGCCTTCGCGCTGTCGTTCGCGATCAAGGTGCCGATGGTGCCGCTGCACACGTGGCTTCCCGACGCCCACGTGGAAGCGCCCACGGCGGGCTCGGTGATTCTGGCCGGTGTGCTGCTCAAGATGGGCACCTACGGGTTCATGAAGCTCGGCTTCCCGCTGTTTCCCGACGCCGCGCGCGCCTTCACGCCGCTCCTGATGACGCTGGCCGTCGTCAGCATCGTGTACGGAGCCTGCCTCGCGCTCGTGCAGACCGACATCAAGAAGATCATCGCGTACTCGTCGATCAGTCACCTGGGTTACGTGATGCTGGGGCTGCTCAGTCTCGAGCTGGTGGGTATCCAGGGCGCGGTCATTCAGATGGTCAGCCACGGACTCGTGGCGGCCGGCCTGTTCCTGCTGGTCGGCATGATCTACGATCGCTGCCATACGCGTGATCTCGCGGCGTATGGAGGCCTGGCCCGCCTGCTGCCGGTGTACTCGGTGTTCTTCATGATCTTCACGCTGGCCTCGGTGGGACTCCCCACCACCAGTGGCTTCACCGGTGAGTTCCTCGCGCTCATGGGTGCGTTCACGGCGGCGTGGCCGGCCCATCTCGACGGCAACAACCTACCGCTGGTGCTCGCGTCACTGGCGGTCACGGGCGTGGTGCTGGGCGCCATGTACATGCTGCGCTTCGCCCTCACGTTCCTGTTCGGCGCGGCGAAGGCGCCGCACCATTCGCCGGACCATCCGTTGGTCGATCTGTCGCTGCGTGAAAAGAGCATCCTTGGCCTGCTTACCATCGCCGTGTTCGCGCTGGGCCTCTTCCCGGACGGCGCCTTGCAGAAGACCGAACAGGCAGCCAAGACGTACCAGTCGCTGGTGACCACATCGCGGGCGTCTGACGCTGGTTCTGCGGGGGTGACGCCGTGAACCCCGCGATGAATGCGCAAGACGCGCTGATGGCGATGCTCCCCGAGCATCTCCTGCTGGGCGGCATCGTGCTGGTGATCGTGATGGAAGTGCTGGGCCGCGGGTCGCGATCGGCGTTATGGGTGGCGCTGGGCGCGGTGATTGCGTCGGCGGCGGCGGCATTCTGGCTGTCGAACGCGCAATACGCCGCGTCTCCGTTTGCCGGCCAGTTCTCAGTCACGCCGGCCGTGCTGATGGCCAAGGGCGCGCTGCTGGCGCTCGCAGTGCCGGTGCTGCTGATGTCGCGCACCGAGTTCAGCGACGGCGAGTTTTCCATTCTGCTGCTCTCGTCGCTGTACGGTCTGTGCCTGTTGCCGTCGTCGGACAGCTTCCTGGTGATGTTCCTGGGGCTCGAGTTGCTGGCCATGCCGGTGTATGCGCTGGTACTGTTGGCCTTCCGTCGCCCACAGAGCGCCGAATCCGCCTTCAAGTACTTGGTACTCAGCGGCGCCGCGTCGGCCACATTCCTGATGGGCGTGTCGCTGCTGTACGGCGCCACGGGCTCGATGAGCGTGGATGCCTTCGGTCCGGCGTTGGCCTCGGGCGATGTCATGACGCGCGCGGCGGTGGTGCTGGTGCTGCTGGCCCTGTTCCTCAAGGCAGCGGTGGTGCCGTTCCACGCCTGGGCGCCCGACACCTACGAAGGGGCCAGCATCCCGGTCACGGCCTACATGGCCACGCTCACCAAGGGTGCGGTGCTGTTGGCTTCGGTGCGCCTGTTCAGTGGGGCGACAGCATCGGGACCGCTGGTCGATCTGCTGCTCGTGCTCCCGCTGGTGTCGATCGTGTGGGGTAACCTGGCGGCGATCAAGCAACAGAGCTTCCGCCGCATGATCGCGTATTCGTCCATCGCCCACGCCGGCTACTTGTTCTACGCCTTCCTTGGCAACGCCGAGGGGCGCATGCAGGCGGTGTTGTTCTACGTGGTGGCGTACTCGGTGGTGAATCTGCTGGCGTTCGCCGTCATGCCGCAGAATACCGACGACGAGCAGCGTGATTCGCTCGACGCGCTCAAGGGGCTGTATCATCGCAATCCGTTCGCGGCGGTGATGATCGCCATCGCGATGCTCTCGCTGGCCGGCCTGCCGCCCTTCCCGGGCTTCGCGGCCAAGTTCCTGATCTTCAAGAACGTCGTGGCGGCGGGCTACACCACCTACGCCGTGCTCGGCCTCGTGGGCAGCTACCTCGGCATCTACTTCTACCTGCGCGTGATCCAGCTGCTGTTCATGACCGCTGGTGAGGCCGCGCCGACCGAGCAGCGCGCCGATAGCATGGCGCGCGCGGCAGGTGTGCTGTGCCTGATGGGCACGCTGGCGCTGGCGGTATTGCCGGGGTGGGTGCTGGCTCGGATGTAGGCGGCTGCGGTGTCGCAGGATCGAGAGGCCAGCGCGGCGTGTGCGCTGGCCTTTCTCGTTGTGATGCAACGGGCGTTCAAACAGCCAGAACACAGAGACCGCGGATCGCGCGGAACCCACACGGATAAGCCAAAGCCTCGATGGTCGATAGGCACCGGCCTTGGACACACACACCGCTTATCCGTGTTGTTTCCGTGTAATCCGCGGTCTCCGTGTTCTGGCCGTTAGCGATCTCCCGCCGCGCACCCATCGGTCGGCAAGCCCCGAAACAGCCAGAACACGGAGACCGCGGATCGCGCGGAACCCACACGGATAAACAAAAGCATTGATGGTCGACCGGCACGATCTCTGGATGAGCACACCGCCAATCCGCGTTGTTTCCGT
>NZ_JBILKJ010000235.1:0-3404 GCF_044376735.1 Gemmatimonas sp. | reverse complement strand
GACAGGTCGATGTGCGGAAGGCCCACCACGAGCAGTAACAGCAACGGCACGAGCTTGAGTACCGTCAGAACGACAACGAATCGCGCCCCGACCGTCACCCCCAACACGTTCACGCCGGCCATGCACGCGAAGAGCGCCACGAGGGCCAGCGCGCGCGGCATCGGCTGCACCAACACCGGTGCCATGGTGGCAACGGTACGGACCAGCACATCGGCCAGCGCCGCGTCGACACAGGCGCCAAGGCCGAACCAGATGAGATTCGCCGCGATGAATCCGGCGAAGGGGCCGAACGCGGCCTCGACGTAGGCGTAGGCGCCGCCACTGTTGTGCACCCGACTGCCGACTTCGGCGAAGCAGAGGAAAATCAGGGTGACCAGCAGGCCGCAGATCGCGTAGCCGAGCGCCGTGGCCGTACCGAGGGTGGCGGCGGCCAGACCGGGGAGCGCAAAAATGCCAGCCCCGATGATGCTGTTGGCAAAGAGCAGGGCGAGCGTGCCCGGACCGAGGACGCGGCGGAGCGCGCCGCCCTCGGTCATGAGCGACCGTCGAGGCTGGCGTCGGCGGCGATGACGGCGTTGAGCAGCACGTCGGCCCCGTTGATGATGTCGGCGGCGCGGGAGAATTCCTTCGGGGAATGACTGATGCCACCCACGCTCGGAATGAAGATCATCGCCATCGGCGCGATGTGCGCGATCTCCTGTGCGTCGTGTCCGGCGCCACTGGGCATGCGCTGCGACGACAAGCCGAGCGCGGTGGCGCTCGATTCGATCCAGGTCATGACCTGCGGATCGGAAATCGCAGGCCTGCTGTCGGTGAGGCGCTTGAACGCGAAAGTCGTCGTGGTGGCGGTCCCGATCTCACGCGCCAGCCGCTCGAACACCTCGGTAAAGTGCTCGATCTTGGTCTGGTCGAGGTCACGCAGGTCCACCGTCATGACGACCTGGCCGGGAATCACGTTGGTGGTATTCGGTGACACGACCATGCGGCCCACGGTGGCTACCTGTCGTCCGGGTTCAGCGCGCACGGCGTCGTTCACCGCCACGGTGAACTTGGCGGCGGCCAGCATGGCATCCTGTCGCTGATCCATGGGCGTGGCGCCGGCGTGGTTGGCGAACCCGGTGATCGTGACCTCGAACCAGCGCAGCCCCACGATGCCCTGCACCACACCGATCTGCTTGCCCGCCTTTTCCAGCAGGCCACCCTGTTCGATGTGCAGCTCGATATAGCAGGCGATGTCGCCTTTCTTCTTGACCGATTCGGCCAACCGTGAGACATCACCACCGATAATGCCGATGCCTTCACGGATCGTTTTGCCCGAGCGCGCGACCTTCGCCAGTTCAGCGTCGGTGATCTCGCCCACGGCGACCTTGCTGCCGGTGGTGCCGCCTTCCTCGTTCTGCCAGATCACGACATCGAGGGGATGGCGCAGGCGCCGGTTCTGTTCGCGCAGCGTGCGCGCGACTTCGATGGCGCCGAACGAGCCCACGGGGCCATCGAAGTTGCCGCCGTCGGTGACCGAATCGATGTGCGAGCCGATGAGAATCGGCGCGAGCGTGCGATCGGTGCCGTCGAGCCGCACGTAGATATTGCCGGCGGTGTCGATGCGCGGCGTGAAGCCAGCATCGCGCAGACGCTGCAGGGTGAACGCGCGTCCGGCGAGATCGGCCTCGGAGTACGCCACGCGATTGATGCCGGTGGCCGTGCGGCCGACGCGGTCGAACGCGGTGAGCCACTCGTTGAGGCGCGCGCCGTTCACGTGCAGGGGTGCCGCACCGCGCGGCGCGCGCGAGCCGCCGGGCAGGTACGGCATGATCAGCGGCATCGACGCCAGCGCGCCGGCGTGCGAGAGAAAGGTACGGCGCTTCATGACTCAGCCCCGGGCAGCGATGGTACGAATGGCGGCCGCCAATTTGTCGGCGTCGGCGGGGGTGTTGTACAGCGCAGGGGTGACGCGCACACAATCGCCCTTGGCGAGGCCGGTCCGCTGATTGGTGAAGATGCCGAATTCATCGTGCAGCGTGGCGGCGAGGGCCCGGTTGGCGTCGCCGGTGCCACGATTGTGCAGGCGGAATCCGGTGATGGCCCCGGTGAGCGTGGCGTCTTCCGGCGTGAGAATGGTCACGCCCTTCACGTCGGCCACGGCGTGCACCCAGCGGTCACGCAGATAGCGCAAGCGGGCGGCCTTTTGCGGCATGCCGATGCTGAGCTGGAAGTCGATGGCGTCGGGAATCGTCATCATGGTGGCGAAGTGCGTGGTGCCGGTATGAATGCGACTCTCGATGCGGTCGAGCGGCGCGCTTTCGTCGGCGTGGGCGCGATCGATCGCGCCGAGGCAGCCTTCGCGGATGTACAATGCCCCGGCGCCCACCGGAGCACCGATCCACTTGTGCAGGTTGAGCCCCACGAAATCGGCGCCCATGTCGGCCATCGTGAGCGGCACCTGTCCGAACGAGTGGGCGGCATCGACCACCACGTCCACCCCGCGCGCCTTGGCCAGCGCGGTGATCTCACCGACCGGCAGCAGCAGGCCGGTCTTGTTGTTGCAATGGGTGAGCAGCAGCAGTTTGGTGCGCGGATTCGCCGCGAGCGCGGTGGCGTAGGTCGCCAGGATATTCTCGTGCGACGCCGGCTCGGGGATGTCGAGCGTGACGACCTTCGCCTGACAGCGCGCCGCCAGCGCGTTCATGGCCCACTGCATCGCGTTGTAATCGAGATCGGCGTAAATGATCGTATCGCCCGGCTGCAGCCGGTTGTACTGCCCGATCAGCGCCTGCAAGGCTTCGGTGGCGTTGCGCGAGAAGGCGAGCTCGCTGGGCTTAGCCCCCACGAAGGCGGCCACGCGCTCGCGGGCCGTGCGAAACATCGCGGGATACTCGCGCCGCGCGAAGTACGAGCTCTCGCTGTTCACGCGATCGATATGGCGGTGATAGGCCTCGAGCACCGGCTGCGCCATCATGCCGAAGAAGCCGGCTTCGAGGTTCGTGGTGCGCGGCGTGATGCGATACTTCGCGGCCACCTGCGCCCAGTAGGCCTCGTCGCGGGCCACGTCGACCAGCGCGCCGGGGTGCGGCGTGAGGGGAGCGTCTGGCTCGGCTGCGCGCGGCGACCCGCTGGCTGCGGCGGCAGCACTGGGGGAGGCGACGGCAGCGGCACCGAGGATGGCCGCGCGCTTGACGAAATCCCGACGGGTGCGGTGTGTGGACATGCTTGACGCTACGAGCTTGGACGGCCGGCCGCAATCACGGGCTGTAGGGAGCCCCCCGGCATCGTTGAACCGATCACGCGGAGGCGCGGGGTGCGCAGAGGTCGCGGAGGGAAACGTCTCGTGCGGTTCCCTCTGCGTGCTCTGCGTGCTCTGCGCCTCCGCGTGATCGGGCACGGGTGCAATCCGGCGCCCGGTGCCC
>NZ_JBILKJ010000234.1:0-3407 GCF_044376735.1 Gemmatimonas sp. | reverse complement strand
ATACCAATCTTTCGCCGACGGAGCTCCGCAGCAGCGGAACCTATCCCCACGAGCACTACGACTGTCCACGAAGGATACAGCACCAGTGCGGAGAGATACGGAATGAACGATGTTTCTCCAAGCGAGCTTCGCTGAACGCGATAAGCAAGACTGGCCGCAATGAAACCGATGACTGTGAGCAGCGCCGAGCCCCTCAGATAGTCGAAGTCGACCTCTGGGGTTTGTACATACAATACAGCAGTCGCGGCAATTGCCATTGCCACAACTGACCAAACGTATGCGGTGACTCGTGTCTTCATCGGAAGTGAGCGCCCCGTCAGCGCGACTACTTTAGTTCCAAACCTTGGCGTCTGCCAAAACGAACGACCACATAGCGTTCACGAGCTGGGCCAGGAATTCCATCTGTACGTCACCTCCCATCGGGGTAGTCACGTGTGTCCCGCTCGGGACTCCACGTGCTCGTCGAGGTTGGCTCCGCTCCTACTGCTTGCCCTGCCCGCTCAGCTCCGCTCTAGACGGCTGACGGGGACGTTTTTGGTGTCGTCTCGTTCAGACGATGGGGGGTGGTGGTCAAACACGAAGCGCCGACTGTCGGCGCTTCACGAATCCTGCTAGCGATCAAGGTGAATCCAACGATTGGTCGCGTCGAGCACCGCGAGCACGGCGCTCGTCTCGGCACTCTGGCGCACTTCACAGCTTCCCGTCAGCACCACCGGCTCGCGTCCGACGCGCGCCGTCACACTGACAAAAATGAACTCCCGGTCGAAGGCGTCGATCAGCTTCGAACCTTCCAGCGCCAACGAGCGTTCGCCGCCCGGCATCGCCTTCGTGGCTGACACAATCGCCAACAGCGTCGAACGAGCCGCCAGGTCGATCCGCGATCGCTCGCTTTCCTGACCTTCCGACTCGCCCACAAATTCCTGTCCGTCCCGACTCAGCGTGACCCGGCACAGTACACCGCGCGTACGCGAGCGCCGGACCTCGACATCTTCGAAAATCAGCACCCGACGTCCGGCCGAGTCGCCCTCCGCGCTCGGCGCGATCGCCGAATCAGACCGCACGGTCCCCCCCATATGACCACCGGGAGCCGTGGACGTCACGAGGGTGGCCGCCGCCGAGACGGCCGCGGCCGGCGGCGCGGCCGGAGCGGCTGCCAGCGGCTGCGCACCGCCGTCGACGGTGAACGGACCGGACGAGGCCGGCGCGGCGGCCGGAGGTTGGTCCGACGCCCGTGGCGCATCCAACGTCGTCGCGATCGAGATCTTCCGGTGGTTCACCCGAAGACCGAGCTGCGCCATCAGCGCGCTCTCGATGTTGCGAACAGTATTCTTGGGCAGCACGAGGTCGGTCGTCAGCACATGAATCTCCTCCACGGCGCCCGTTTCGCTCGGCACGATGCGAACCGACAACACCCCGGGAAGGGTAGCAATCAGCTCTTCGGCCCGACGGATGGGCAGCACGCTACCGGCGATCATTCCCGAGGGGATCTGAGCGGACGTCATGCCGAAATTGACTGGGATGGACAGGTATGTCTCCGCGGCTGATGCGTACCAAACACCCGTGTTCGGTGGCCTGAGGCGATAATATGTGACCAGAGTCGCGTTCGAGCAAGGCGCAATAACTCACAACGCGTTGTCCAGCATAGACGTACCGGCATCGACCTCATGTGTCGTCGAAGGAATCAGCCCCGGCTTCGCCTCCCTCGACCGCCTCCCCCTCGTACTCCCGAAGCTTCCGGTACAGGGTTCGCTCCCCAATTCCCAGCAGATCAGCCGCTTTCCGGCGGTTCCCCTCGGTATCCCGGAGCGCTGCCAGAATCGCCAGTCGTTCGATCTCGGCCATCGTCATCCCGGGGCCCAGCGTGATCACGGTGGCCTGGGGCCCCTGGTCCCGAGGCTCGATGCCGCGCATCAGCCCGAAGCCCGGAAGCGGAACGACCTCGCCGACGCCTGCCCCCGAGACCGCCGAGGGCCCGCGCACGTCCCCGACCCAGCCGGGGGCGGGGCCACGCTGCTCCACGTCCATCCGACGACGCAATTCCTCGACTTGTAACTTGAGTTCCACCAGCGAGCGCACGATGAATTCGAGCTCACGCCCCTGCGCCCGCTCGCCTTCGCGCACCATCGGCCCGACATGCACGGGCAGTAATCGGCGACCACCGCCGTCACGGATCGGCCGAGGAATATCCTCCGCACCGATCTCCCGCCCATGCGCCAGCACGACCATGCTTTCCACGAGATTGCGCAGCTCTCGCACGTTACCGGGCCAGCCATACTCGACCAGCAGCGCCAACGCCTCTGCGGAAATCCCGTGGAACTCGCGATCATGCAGCGACGCGAATTCGGTGACGAAGCGCCGCACCAACAATGGGATGTCATCACGACGTTCGCGCAACGGCGGCAAATAGATGCCTAGCACGTTCAGCCGATAGAACAGGTCGGCACGAAAACCGCCCTCCTCGACGTGTTCGCGTAACGGACGATTCGTCGCGGCCACGACGCGCACATCAATAGGGATCGGTGTTCCGCTGCCCACCCGCGTCACTTCACGTTCTTCGAGCACACGCAGCAACTTCACTTGCGTACTCGACGGGATCTCGCCGATTTCGTCGAGGAACAAGGTGCCGGTGTCCGCCAGTTCAAAACGTCCAAGCCGACGCTCGGCAGCACCGGTGAACGCCCCCTTCTCGTGCCCGAAGAGCTCACTCTCGAGCAGCGTCTCGGTGAGCGCACCGACATTCACCGCAATGAACGGCTTCCCGCGCCGCGGGCTGAGCCGATGAATCGCCCGCGCCACGAGTTCCTTGCCGGTGCCGCTTTCTCCTTCGATGAGCACCGTACTCGTGACCGGCGCGATCTGCTCGACTTTCACCAGCACTTCGCGAATCCCCGCCGATTCACCGACCAGTCCCGTGAGCTCGGCCAAACGTTGGCGCTCGAGCCGCCGCTTCACGCTATCGACGACGTCCTCGATACGCGCCGGCTTCGGCCACGTTTCGGCATACCCGATGTCGCCCAACCGCTCCATCACTTGCGGATCGGAGACGTCGGTGAAGCCCAGTACGGCCACGTTATCCCACAGCAACTGGCGCACCAACGACACGTTCGCCGCGTCGAGCAGAGCACCGGTGAGCACGACGATGTCGGGACGCGCGCGGCGCAGCGCCGCGCGGACGTCATCCATCGGCGAGATCATGACGGTCGTCATTGCCGCGGCCTCGAGCGCGGCGTTCAACCGCACCGCCGGCTCGACATCGGTCATGAGGATCGCGACGACGCTGGCGGCGCCGTCTTCTACACCGCCACGCCGCATTGCTGCCGGGCGCGGACGCGTGCTCACGCCTTCCCTGCCCGCTTGTAGAAGGGCAGCTTCACCACACGCGCCGGCAACGTCCGCCCGCGAATGTC
>NZ_JBILKJ010000233.1:0-3414 GCF_044376735.1 Gemmatimonas sp. | reverse complement strand
CGAGATGTTCGCCCATGGCGACGCGCACCGGGTCGTTCGACGGCGGCAGCTCGGCCAGTGCATCTGGTCCGAGCCCCGCAGCATTCCTGGCACGGTCGGTCGAACCCTTCGCACGATCGGCCACGGCGACCGTCGTCGACGCAACCGGTACGACATAGCGACCGATCGCCACGCCACCCACCAGCACGGCGGCGATCGCAGCCGCGCGCGTCCAGGGAAACACGCGCCTTGAAGGCGCTCCAACGGCGCGTCGCTCGCGATTGATCCGCGCCCACATTATCTCGCGCGGCACGACGACATCGGCGTCGAGGTCATCGGCGGCTTCGCGTGCCAGTTCGAGCATCCACGGCTCGAGTGGCGCGTCCTGCTCGTCACCGTGCGGCGTACGGTGTTGTTCTGATCGATCGGTCATGCCAACTCCTTGCCAAGCGGCCGGGGAGCGAAGGCGGCCAACGCCACCCGGAGCTTTTCTCTGGCACGGAAGAGCTGTGACTTGCTGGTGCCGGTTGCGACCCCGAGCGCCTCACCGATCTCTTCGTGCGTGAACCCTTCCACGTCGTGCATCACGAACACGGCGCGTGTGCCGGCGGGAAGCGCCTCGATCGCGGCCTTCAGGCGAACCTTGAGATCCGGTTCGCTCTCCACCGACGCATGCACCACGGTCGTCGCCTCCTCGAGGGGCGCCGCGAAGGCATCGCGGCGTTTCTGGGTGCGCAAACCGTTCAACGTGATCGAGACGGCGATCGTGTGCAGCCAGCTCGACAAGGCGGAGTCGCCGCGGAACTGTTCGATCCGGCTAAAGGCCCGGATGAAGGTGTCCTGCGTCCATTCCTGGGCCAGCTCGGGGCGTCCGCTCATTCGGAGAATGAGTCGGTACACGCGGTCCACGTGGCGGTCGTAGAAATCCCGCTCCGCCGTGTGGTCCCCCGTTCTGAGCCGATCAAGCAGCTCCATGTCAGTCATGGTCACTGCTGCCGCTCACGGTCGTCGTCTCGAAGCGCATGCATGTGCGCTTCAATGACAGGGGGTGGGTGAAAAGGGTTGCATGGAGAAGAGACTGCCAACGCCCTAGGAAACAGGAAGGAGGGTATCAGGAGGCAGGGGGCAGGAACCACGCGCGGTTCACCTGCTTCCTCGATCCTGATACCCTCCCTCCTGCTTCCTTGGGTGTTGGCAGTTCCCGCCGTTACCGCTCGTACCGCGGCACCGCGACCTGCTCCCCATGCACCTTCGGCACCGGGATCGGCTCGGCCGCCCCCGCGCCCAGGTTCTTCGCCTTGTCGGACATCACGCGGGTCAGGAATCGCTGGCCTTCGCCGATCCGCTCCACCTCGATGGCGATCGACTCCACGGCCTGCCCCATCGCGTCGAGGCGATCGGTGAGGTCCGTGGGAATGGGGGCGACGGCCGCGGAACCACGCCGCCATATGCGACGCGCATAGGCGACGGCGATCGGCGCCAGCACGAAGATCGTGAAGACGATGGGCACTGCGAGAATCTCGCCCGGCGGTCCATTCCGTTCTTCACGGGGTTCCTCGGTGGCGCCGGGCAGCGCGGCCGCCTGTGCCACGGCGGCGTCGGCTTTCGCGATCTGCTGCTCCACCGAGCTGATGCGCCCATCGATCTCCTTGATGCGCGCTTCGACGCCGGCCCGATCGGCAGGCGACAGATTCGGCTCGTTCTGCAGCTCATTCCGAAGCTCCTGACGCTGGTCCTGAAGACGTTCCTGCTGATTGCGCAGCTCACGTCGCTGGGCGAGCGCCCCCTGGTAGACCTCGGTCGGCGCGCCCGTGATCTGGCCGGTCGCCGTCTGCACCACAAACGGCACCGGCGGGGGAGCGGGGGCGACGGGAATTTCCTGCATGGGGACGAGGGGAACTTCCTGCATGAGGTCGACGATTGGGGGGCGTACGGCACGTTCCACAGGGGATCAGACTCCCCAGCCGTTGTACGCTGCGTTCGGGTTCCGGTTTCAGCAACCACGAACCTTGCCTCGCATCGTGCCGCGCGTAAGGTCAGGAGATGAGACGTCACGCGCTGCTTCCCCCGCTCGTCGCCGTGGGCGTTGCCCTCGGCTTCGCCGCCTGCCGCCCGAACGCGACGGCCGTCACACCAGCCACGGCCGCGACCACCGAACCGTTTCGCGTGCTGCCGGTCGCGCAGTCGGCCACGCTCCCCGACCGCCTCGCCGACAGCACCTGGTGGCGCATGGTGCGCGACATGTCCGAACCGGGCGGCTATTTCCGCTCGGAGAACTTCGTGTCGAACGAGATGGGGCTGCAGCATGTGATCGCCCGCCTGCGTGTCACGAGCCCACCGGGCGGGGTGTACGTGGGGGTCGGCCCCGAGCAGAACTTCACGTACATCGCCGCGCTGCAACCGCGGGTGGCGTTCATCGTGGACATCCGCCGACAAAATCTGCTGCAGCATTTGTGGTACAAGGCGGTGTTCGAACTGTCGCCCACCCGTTCGGCCTTCTTGGCGCGTCTGTTCGCGCGGCCGATTTCGGGCGCGGCGTTGTCCGATGAGGCCGCCAGCGCCGACACCCTCATCGCGCGCCTCGACCGTCGCGCCGCCGACTCGGCGTACTTCCGGCGCACCTTCGCCGAGGTGCGCGATCACCTCGTGCGCACACACGGCTTCGCACTCGACTCGAGCGATCTGGCGACGCTGCGCTACGTGGACAGCGTGTTCTTCAGCACCGGCCCGTCGTTGAACTACTCCAGCGGCAGCACCGGCGGCTTCGGCGGCGGTCGCGGGTTCCGTGGCATGCCGACCTTCACCATGATCGCCACCGCGACCGACACCGCCGGCGTGAATCTGGGCTTTCTCGGCTCCGACGCGTCGTATCAGATCGTGCGGGACATGCAGCGCCGGAACCTGATCGTGCCTCTGGTCGGCAACTTCGCCGGCCCGCGCGCGCTGGCGAACGTGGGCCGCTGGCTGCGCGCACGGGACGCGCGGGTGAACACGTTCTACACCAGCAACGTGGAGCAGTACCTGTTTCTGCAGGGCGACGAATGGAGCCGGTTCTACGCCAATGTGGCCGGGATGCCGCTGGATCCGGAGGCCTCGTTCATCCGGTCGGTGACGAACAACCGCTTCGGGGGCCAGCCGTCGGGTTTCCTGATGGGGCAGCTCACCAGCCCGATCGTTTCGCTGGTACGGGATGCCGCCAACGGCATCCTCTTCGGGTACGGCGACGTGATCGGGCGGTCGAAGTAGCGGCCTTTTTCGATATCTCGCTATCATTAAGCAAGAAAGGAGGGCGAAACGGGCGGGACCGCTTGACCTCGCCCTCCGAAACGGTGATTCATTCAGGCTCGCCGAAACAGGCGACCGCATCGCGTGGGTGAGCCTTCTGGGCGTGCCCCGTCGATCGGACCCCCATTTAGAAACGCGCTCCCGCCGGAA
>NZ_JBILKJ010000088.1:0-10655 GCF_044376735.1 Gemmatimonas sp. | reverse complement strand
GGAACGGTGTCGTTCAACGAGTCCTTCGCCACTTTCGTGGGCGGGCGCGGCGCGGAGCAGTTCTTCCGGGCGCGCGGCGACTCCGTGCTGCGTCAACGCGCGGAAGACGAGTGGCATGACGACCTGATGCTGGGCGCGTTCTGGGAGCGCACATCGAACGAGATCGAGCAGGTATTTGCGTCGCTCCCCGACTCGGCCCGCGCCGAACGGATCGCGGCGCGCGATCGTGTGTATGCCCGCGCCCGTACCCGTCTCGTGGACAGCATCGGGCCGCAGCTCCGCACCTATCCCTCCGGCTGGGTGCAGCGGGTGAAGCTCGACAACGCCGTGCTGCTCTCGCGCCGCGTGTACGCGGAACGGCTCGATCGGTTCGATTCGGTGTACGTGGCCGAGGGACGCGATCTCAAGCGCGCCATTCAGCGGATCATCGCGGCCCACAAGGATGCTGTGAGCCGCAACGATCGCTGAGCGCTGGTGGCGTTACTTGCTCTCGGGTAGTAGCACGAACCGCGCCCGGTTCGCTTCGCTGAGGTACTGCTTCGCGGCCGCCGCCAGCTTCTCGGCGGTCAGTCCGGCAATCATCGGATCTTCACTCCCGATGGCGCCCAGGTCGTCGCCGTTCTCGAGACGACTGCGGATGGTGCTCAGCCAATAGCCATTCTGCTTACGCGCCACTTCCAACTCGCGGCGCTGCTGCTCACGCACGCGTTCCACTTCCGCCGCACTCGGCGGCACACGACGCAGCGAATCGAGCTCCTGTTGCACCGCGGCGAACATCGACTCCGCCTTCTCGGGCGCCGAGCCGTAGCCGATCACCACCTGCCACTCCTGTCGCGGCGTGCGCGAGAACTGCGCGTTCACCGACACCGAGTAGGTGCCGCCCAGCGACTCGCGCAGACGGTCCAACAACCGCATCTCGAGCACTTCGCCCACCGACGACAGCAGGTAGGAGTTCTCGCGGCTCCAGGGGGCGGTCCCCGCCATCAGAATCGCTGTTTGGCTCTGCGGGGCAATGCCCTTGCGCACGGTCTTGTCGATCCGGCCGCTGAACAGCTTGGGCCCGACGTCCTTGAACGTTTCCTTGCGACCGGCCGCGGGCAGGGGCGCGAGCCACTGCTCCACCAACGGCTTCAGCACCGCGAGGTCCACGTTGCCGACGAACACGAAGGTGAAGTCGCCGAGATCGGCAAACCGGTCGCGATAGATGGCCAGCATTTCATCGAGGTTGAGCTCCTGCAGCATCTCGGCCGAGAGCGGACGTACCCGCGGATGACCGCCCGCGAGCGTCATCTGTACCGTGTCGCTAAAGACGGCGGCCGGATTGGCGTCCTTGTTCTTGAGCACCTGATCGAACTGCTGCAGCAGCGCCTTGAACGCCGACGTATCCGCCCGTGGTGACGTGAGCCGCAGCCAGGTAAGCTGCATCATCGTTTCCAGGTCTTTCGGCGAGGCGCGCCCGCTCACCCCTTCGCTGAGATCGGTGATGACGGCCGACGCGGAGGCCACCTTGCCGGTGAGCTTCTTGTTCAAGTCGACGATCGAATAGTCGCCGACGCCGCCACGCTCGATCACGGTGGTCGTCAATGAAGTCTTGAACACCTCCTTGTCGGCCACCAGGCTGGCGCCACCCGGGCTCCACCCCGTCATCACGATCTGATCCGCGGTGAAGTCGGTGGGCTTCACGAACACCTTGATGCCATTCGACAGCGTCCATTCCGTGAGGTTGAGCGACTCGGTCCGCTTCTCGCTCACCACGCGTCCGGCCGTGGGCGCCTTCGCGACCAGCGCACCGGCGGTCACCGATTCCACCCAGGGCGTGATCGTGGCCGCGTTCACCTTCGCGAAGACGCCGCGGACGTCGGTGTCGGTGGGCACTGCGAGGCCTTCCTTCTCGGGCAGGCTCACGGTCACCACGCGGTTGGCCTCGCCGACACGGTTCGCGCCCAGCGCGTTCACTTCGGTGAGGGTGACGGTGGGCAGCAGGCGCTGCATCGCCGCGTACTCGAACGCGATCCCGGGAATTGCTTCGCCCTGCAGGAAGTTGTCGATGTACTCGCCGACAAACGCTCCCGACGGCGTCTTGTCGCGCTCCTGATACGCGCGCTCGTAGGCTCGCAGCGTATTGATCTTCGCCCGCTCGAGTTCGGCGGCCAGGAACCCGTGACGACGCACGCGTTCGGCCTCGGTGAGCAGCGCCTGCAGTGACTCCAGCAGCTTGCCTTCCTTCGCGCGCGCATCGAGCGAGTAGTACTCGCTGTTGCGCACGAAGCTGCCGCCGCCGGCCCCTGCACCCACAAACGGCGTTTCAGGCTTGAGGGCGAGTTCGCTGAATCGCTGATTCAGCATCTGGTCGTACAGCCGCTCCAGCAGATCCTGCCGCAGGTCGCCCACCGTGCGGGTCGTGCGCCCCTTGCTCTTCCACAGTACGCCCACCGACGAGCCACTGAGCTCCTTGTCGGTGGCAATCGAGATGAGTGTGGAATCGTGGGGAGGCACCGCGGCGACCGTGCGCGCGCGGGCGCCCTTGCGGGGCGCGATGCCGCCGAACGTGGAGCGAATCAACGCTTCAAGGGTCTTCGGATCGGCATCGCCGACGGCAACAACGGCCATGAGATCCGGACGGTACCAGTCGCGCCAGAAGCGCTTGAGCGGAGATGGGTTGGCCTTCTCGAGAATCTCCGGCTTGCCGATCGGCAGTCGTTCGGCGTAACGCGAGCCGCGGAAAATCACCGGGAACTGCTTGTCGCGCAGCCGTTCGCCCGCCCCGAGCCCATTCCGCCACTCCGACAACACCACGCCGCGCTCGGCCACCACCTCGGTGGAGTCGAACAGGATACCGGTGGCCACGTCGCCCAGAAAGCGGAAGCTCTTTTCGAGAATGCCGGCGCTGTCCGTGGGAACGGGCAGGATGTACACCGTTTCATCGAAGCTCGTGTACGCATTCAGATCGGCGCCGAAGCGCACACCGATCGACTCGAGGTACTTCACGATGTCGTTCTTCGCGAAGGACTTCGTGCCGTTGAAGGCCATGTGCTCGATGAAGTGCGCGAGACCGCGCTGATCTTCGTCTTCCAGAATGGAACCGGCGTTCACCACCAGCCGCAGCTCGGCGCGCTGTTCCGGCTTGGCATTGCGTCGGATGTAATAGCGAATGCCGTTGGGCAGGGTGCCGATGCGCACGGCGGCATCGACCGGCAAGGCCGATGGCAGCGCGAAGGAGTCCACCGGCGTCTTGGTGGCGGCACCCTGCGCGCCGGCCACGCTGCCGGTCACGGTGCCGGTGGTGACGGCGACGAACGCGGCCACCGACAGATTGCGGAAGAAACTCAATGGATCCTCGTCAAGGTGAAGAGTGCTGCGAACTACGCGGTGGGGAAGCGGCCTCGCAGCAAGGCGCGCAAGTCGAGCGGTGGTGCGTCGCCACGAAGTGCCGGCAGGGCCGGGGGCATTTCTTCGCCAACGGTCACCCGCTGCATGGATGTGCGTACCCCCGGGTCCAGAAAACGGGACAGCTGACTGTAGGCGAAATCGGCGCCGGTCCGGGTGGCGTAGCTGTGCAGCGGATACGTGACGAACAGCTGATCGCGGGCGCGGGTCATCGCCACGTACAAGAGGCGCCGCTCTTCGTCGATCTGCGCGTCGTCATTGGCCGAGCGCGCCATTGGGAACACGCCGTCGGAGGCGTGGATCACGAACACCGCGTCCCATTCCTTCCCTTTCGCGGAATGCACCGTGGACAGAATCAGGGCGTCGTCTTCATCGGTGCTGCCCACCGCGAGATCCTGCGTGTTCGCCGGCGGCTCGAGGGCCAGCGCCGAGAGAAAGGTGCTGCGGTCGGGGTAGCCGGCGGCGATCACTTCGAGCTGATCGAGGTCGGCCATGCGCGGCGGCGCATCATCGTAAGTGGCCTGCAGGATCGGATCGTACAGGTGGCGGCAGAGACGGATGGTCTCGGCCGGTGCGTGCGGGTTGTTGCCGCGCTCCACGCGGCGCATGCCATCCAGCAGGGCGGCCAGTGCCTGAAGCGCCGGGCGGGCGCGTGAGGGCGCCTTGGTCGCGCCAAGCGCCATCGGTTCCCATGCATGATGGGCCAGCAGGTCGATCGCCGCGCGCGCGGTCGCGTCGCCTACGCCGGGGAGCAGGCGCAGCAGGCGGTACCAGCTCACCTCGTCGCGCGGATTCTCCAGCACGCGGAGAAACGCCAGGATGTCTTTGATGTGCGCGGCCTCGAGAAACTTGAGGCCACCCCATTTCTCATACGGAATCCGCCGGTTGGCGAGTTCGATTTCGAGATCGGCCGAGAGATAGCCGGCGCGAAAGAGCACGGCCATTTCGCGCAGCGGAATCCCCTCCTCGTGCAGTTCGAGCAACCGGTCCACGACGAACGCCGTTTGTGCGTGCTCGTCCTTCACGGTCACGAGCCAGGGCGGCTCGCCGCCGGTGCGCTCGGTCCAGAGCTGCTTCGAGTAGCGCTCGCGGCTGCGCGAGATCAACGCATTCGTGGTGTCGAGAATCGGCCCCGTGGAGCGATAGTTGCGCTCGAGCGTGACGATCTGCGTGCCCGGGAACTGCTGCGGAAAGTCGAGGATATTGCGGATCGTCGCGCCGCGGAACGCGTAGATGCTCTGGGCATCGTCGCCAACCACCGTGATCTTGCCGTTCGTGCACAGCGCGCGCAGGATGCGCGACTGCAGCGGATTGGTGTCCTGATACTCATCGACGAGCACGTGATCGTACAGCGCGCGAATCTGCTCGGCGATGGGCGGGGCCTGTTCGAGCAGCAGCGCCCACGACAGCAGCAGGTCGTCGTAGTCCAACAGATTGCGTTCCGCCTTGCGTTTCACGTAGTCGCCGAAGAGCCGCTCGATGTCGCCGGTCCAGGCGAGGAAGTGGGGCCATTGTTCGCCCAGCAGTTCCGCGATGGACTGTTCGGTGTTGACGTGCCGCGAGTAGATGGACTGCAGCGTTTCGGCGCGGGGGAAGCGTGGGGCCGACCGTGGGGCGTTCTTGAGATCGGCGTAGCCGAGGGCGGCGCGGGCAATGCCCATCAGATCGGAGGCATCGGCCTGATCGAGGATCGTGAAATCGGCGGGGAGGCCGGCGGCGGGCCCGAACCGGCGCAGTAGGCGATGGGCAACGCCATGGAAGGTGCCACCATGCACCTGGTGCGAGGCGGAGCCGACCAACCGCTCACAGCGTCCCAGCATTTCCTGCGAGGCGCGGCGGGTGAAGGTGAGGAGCAGAATGCGGCTGGCGGGGACGCCTCTCCCGATTAAATGGGCGACCCGATGGATGAGCGTCCGGGTTTTGCCCGAGCCGGCGCCGGCGACAATGAGGAGCGGGGTGTCGCCGTGGCTGGCGGCGGCGGCCTGCGCCGCATTCAGGGCGGGCCCTTCGGCGGCGACCGGGGGCGGGGGGATCACGCGGATTGCGGGGACGTGGATCCGGGGGGGCTCAGCCATACATACAGTATAGGCGCCGGTGCGGTCGGTTGCCGAGGGTGTGACGTTCGCGGCGTAGGGGGCGTCCCCTTTCCGGTGTCTTCGGTATCGTGCGGTGGGGGAGTCGGGCGGGGGTGATACTGTGGAAAACCGGCTTTTGTCGGCCCCTGGTCACAGAATTGTGACAGCGGCGGCTGAAGCCCGGGTAACGCGGTGGCTTGACTCCAGTGGCCGGACACCCCTAGGTTAGGGCGTTGACGACGGCGGGAAAAGTGTGCGTGTCATCCTTCGGGATGCTCGCGCCCACTTTTCTTGCCGGTATGTGTTTGAAACGTGTGAGCAATCGCACGTGCAGGAATCACGAGGAACCGACGCTTGGGTTGGCGACGCGTGATGCAGGGCCCGTTGTTGTGCAGATCGGTTCTTCGGGCATCATGGGTGTACACGACAGGGTGTTGATTCGGCCGCTCCCCGAGCCACGTCCTGCTCCTCTGTACGCAGTGCATGATGGAGCGCGCGCCAGATCGGCGAGCGCTTGCCAACGCCAGACGTTGTTGATGAGGCAACCCACCCTCATGAACAGCAGCTACCTCCACGACCTCGAAAGAGGGGGATTAATGCAACTCTTTTCTCGGAACAAGGCGATCATCGCCCTGAGCCTTGGCGCCTTGGCGCTGGGTGCTTGCGGTGATGACGTGACGGTGCCTGTGGCACCGGCCGCGCCGATCACGCTGTCCATCACGCCGCCCTCGGCCAATATGAACATTGGCGAGTCGGTGAATTTTGCGGTTCAGATCTCGGGCGGCCCGAGCACGGGTGGCCCGACGCTCGCCAGCTGCACGTCGAGCTCGGCGACGGTTGCGACGGCCACGTCGGCGACGGCTACGGCCGGCGTCGGCAGCGCGTCCTGCCGCGTGACGGCCGTCGGCGCCGGTAACGCGACGATCACCGCCACGTCCTCCACGGGCCAGTCGGCTGCCGCGTCGGTCTCGGTGTCGGCTCCGGCTCCGGCCATCACGTCGCTCGCGGTGTCGCCGTCGGCGGCGCAGCTGGCGGTTGGTGGTTCGGTCACGATCGTCCCCACCGTGCAGCCTGCTGGCCGCACGGCGACGTACACGTACACCACCTCGTCGGCGACGATTGCGTCGGTGACGGCGGCTGGTGTGGTCACGGCGGTTGCGCCTGGCGTGGCGACCATCACGGTCTCCGCCACGGGTACGGCGGCGGGCTTCACGACGGCCACGATCAACCAGGCCGTGACGATCACGGTGTCTGATCGCGCGCCCGGCCTGACGTCGTTGAACGTGCAGCCGAGCTCGGTTGCGCTGGCGCAGGGCGGCACGCAGGCCCTGACCGCGTCGGCGGCTGGCCCGCGCGCTTCGGCCGCGACCATCACCTACGGCACCTCGGCCCCGAGCATTGCGACCGTCAGCACGATGGGTGTCATCACGGCCGTGTCGGCCGGTACGGCCGTCGTTACCGTGACGGCGCAGAGCGTTGAAGCGGGCGCCTTCGCGGCGTCGTCGATCACGGCGCTCATCCCGGTGACGGTGTCGCCGAATGCGCAGGTCGCGATCGTGAACCTCACGCGCGGCGGCTCGACGATCGACATCTCGAACGTCACCGACCAGATCGAAGCGAACATCGCCATCCAGCCGAACGGCCAGACGGTGTCGGAAGTGAACCTGTGGGTTTGCGCCCCGGCGGAAACGGTGGCGGCGTGTGCCGCGCGCACGAACGGTGTGCCGGCTGCTCGTCAGTCGTTCACGGCGTCGGGCACGCAGGCGGCCACGGTGCAGATGTACGTGAACACCAGCGAGTTCACGACGCCTGACTTCACGACGGGTGCCGATGCCAACACGCTCTATAAGAACGGCCTCCGTACGCTCGTCGCGACGTTGACCACCTCGCCGGCTGCCTCTTCGACGATCGCGTCGAACAGCATCTCGCAGGTGAACTTCAACAACCCGGACGGCTGGACGATCTCGTGGGCGGCTCCGGCCAACAAGGCGAACGACGTGAGCAACATCACGTGGTACGGCGGTCCGACCACGCCGGACGCCCTGACGCCTGCCGCCCAGTCGGGCGCGGGTTCCTTCACGGTGGTCCCGGTTGTCTACACGCCGAACCGTACGGTTGTCCAGGCTGTCCTCAACCTGTCCACCGCTTGCGGCTCGAACATCACCGACCGCTCGCGTCCGTTCTCGGCCACGTACGGTACGGCCACGCGCGACACGCTCGCGGGCACCTTCAACTGCACGGGCGTTGCCTCGACCACGGCTGGTCTGGCCCCGAACGTCGTCAGCGGCGTTGACAACAACAACAACACCTACGGCGGCGTCACGCTGACCCCGGCGGCTGGAACGTCCATCTTCAGCGACTTCTCGAACATCGCCACCAGCACGGTGGGCGGCTATCGCCAGTCGCTCGGGTATCGCCCGAACAACCTGTACCTCCCGCACGACTACGCGGCGCCGTCGATCACGGCGTTCGACGTGCGCGGCGGCGGCGCCTCGGGCGTCGACTCGGCGTGGGTGAACGCGGCGTACTTTGTCGCCGGTACCAACGCCGTGACGGCCACGGGCACGGGCTCGCTTCGCTACCGCATCTCCGACGGCAACGTCGGCCTGACGTCGGCGAACGGTTCCGAAATCGGCGCTGGTGCGGCTTCGCGTAACACGCTGTTCAGCGTGTGCCTCAATCCGCTCCCGGCCACGACCCCGACGGCGCCGATCAACTGCACGTCGCCGGTCGCGACGGGCGGCATTTCGTCCACGATCGCGACGTTGAACGTGCCGGAAGCGTCCAACCTGACCAACACGGCGTACTATGCCCAGGCGGCGGAAACCGACCGTCTCGGCAACCGCGCCACGACGGTCGCCTTCACGTGGGCGAACGCGTCGGCTGGCACGGGCGCCTCGGCCACCCCTGGTCTGAACACCTCGGCTGCCGTCCCGACCGCCTTCGGTGTCGACATCACGGCTCCGACGCTCGTCGCGATCCCGAACTCTGGCGATGCGTTCCCGATCACCGGGTTCGCCCGCACCGACCGCGACTCGATGTACGTGTCGGCCGCCAGCGGCATCACCACCACCACGACGGGCGTTCCGCAGGCTGACGCCGCCACGTTCGCGGTGCGCTTCACCGACAGCCGCTCGGGCTTCTTTGCTTGCACCGCGGCGAACTGCTTCGGCGGCGCGGGTGTGCGCGGCGGCAGCTTCCAGATCGTCCGTCGCTCGGCTCCGGCCGCGCTGTCGCTCACGGGCGATGCCACGGTCGAGAACCTGGTCGGCAGCTCCACGACCGCGGGCCTGACGCTCCGCAACTCGATCGACGCTTCTGTCTACGCCGGCGACGCCTCGGTGCGTCAGTTCTCGGTGTTCGTGGGTGGCGTCGCGGGTCGTAACAACGCGACCACCGTGCCGGCCAACATCGGCACGCCGGCGCCGGCTTACTACACGTTCAGCGGCACGCTCGCTGACCGTGCGGGCAACACCACGGCCATCCCGGCCCGCTCGGTCGCGATCGACAATGCGGCCCCGCAGATCACCGGCATCACGGTTCCCGGAGTGCTTCAGGGCGGCACGACCGTCGGCTTCGGGCCGGCCGGTACGGACGACCTCGAAGCGATCGCTGGTGACCTGGCCCTGGCCTACCGCCAGATCGGCCGCGCCAACGGCACGGTGGTTGGTGCGACCACGCAGCCGCAGCGCATCCGCTTCCTTCGCGTGCCGAACTACACGTCCACCGGCCTCCTCGGCCTCTGGCACAACCCGTTCGCCGCGATCAGCGACAACAAGCTGACCACGCCGGTCGGCCCGGGCACGACGCTCGCGTCGTCGGCGCTCAACGTGCCGATCCCGTTCATCCAGCAGCTGACGACGGTTGACGGCGCTGGTGCCCCGCTCTCGGCGGCCGCCATCACGGCCCTCGGTGCGGAAGTCAAGCCTGACACCGTTGTGGCCAACCTGTACGACATCCGCGGCACCTCCACGACCGTGTGGTCGGATCAGGGTCGCTCGACTCCGCTCGTGGCCACGATCTTCCCGTCGCAGGTTCCGACGGCGACGAAGAATTGGACGGCCTCGGGCGCTGGCATCAGCACCTTCACCGCTTTCAACCCGGCGTCGGCCAACCTCGAGTTCCGCGTCGAGACCAGCACGTCCATCACGAACCCGCCGTTCTCGTCGGTCTACGTGATCCGCGCTGGCGCGACGGAATGGGAGCACCTCGGTACGGCGACCTTCGCTGGTACGCTCGACCAGGGTGGTCTCCGCTTCTTCCGCTACACGTTCAGCTTCGGTGGTGTCAGCCAGGGTCAGTTCACCCAGGCCGCCCTCGCCAACGGCGACGTGGTCCGCGCGATCGGCGTGGATGCGGCGGGTAACGCGCTCTCGACCTTGAACGTGACGTTCGGTCTGGCGCCTGCCTTCCCGGGCTCGGTCACGGCCTCGGCCGCGGCTGGTACGGCGGCGGCGACGATCCTTGACGACAACACGGGCGGCGGTACGCGCATCGTGTCGGTCAGCGCCAATCCGAACGGTGCGGCGATCAGCTACACCTGCGTCTCGTCCAACCCGGGCCTGCTCACGGCCACGATGGGCGGCGCTGGTACCTGCACGATCGCTGCGGCTGGCTCGGCCGCTCCGGCCGGCAACAACGTCACGGTGACGTTCACCGCGACGGGCACGGTGGGTGGTTTCAACACCAACTCCGTCAGCACGACGGTCACCTTCTCGCGCCAGCCGTAAGGCTTAGCGAAAGGCTGGAAAACAAAGGCCCCGCCCGAAAGGGCGGGGCCTTTGTCATTCCGCGCCACACCCGCCCCTCTTCGGAACAGCGGGGTAGGTAAGTAAAGTTCAAAGCCATCCGCCGTTCGCCTGTTGTACGCGAACGCGGTCGTCATCATTCACTACGTCCAGCACCTATGAAGACTCTTCTTGTCCGTACTTCGGTCGTTCTCCTGCTACTGACTGCGTCCGCCTGTGGTGGGGCGGACGAAGCCGGTGATGCGCAACTGAAAGGGCTCACGGCCGGCATGACCACAGAGGAGGCGCTCTCGGCCATGGGCACGGGCCCCCTCACCGCCACATTGTCCGATACGATGCGCGTCGTGAACGGCTTTCGCCGGATACGTTATTTTCTCAATGGTTCGAACTTCGAGGTCATCTACGCCCGAGAGCTACCGGGCGATGTCAAGGAGCCGTTGCTTCA
>NZ_JBILKJ010000232.1:0-3423 GCF_044376735.1 Gemmatimonas sp. | reverse complement strand
CGCCGGCGGGCGCGGGAGAGGTCACGGTGTCACTCCGGAAAGGCGAGAAAGCATGGTGTCATCCGCACCAGCCGGATGCGGCTCGAACGGGATCGTACTGGACACGGGTGTTTCGCCGCGCCGCGATGACTGGTCGGCACCGGCGATCGGCAGCAGCATGGTGAAGCGAGTACCGCGGGCGAGCGAATCCACCAGCACGACGCCACGATGCGCCTCCACCGCCCGATGCACGACGGGCAGTCCGAGTCCGGTCCCACCGGCCTTGCCGGTGACGAACGGTTCGAACAGCCGGTCCTTCAACGCCGGCGGAATGCCGGGGCCGTCGTCCGTCACACTCACCGTCAGCAGCTCGCCGGTGATCATGGCCGACGCGGCACCGTGCTCGCCGGATGGACGAAAGCGGTCGACCTCGATGAACACGTGCCCGTCGGGTCCGACGGCCTGTACCGCGTTCAGCACCAAGTTGAAAACGGCCCGATGCAACAGATCCTCGTCGCCTTGTACCGTCGGCAGATCAGGGGCCACGCTCACCTGGACTTGCACGCCGGCATGCCGATCGGGGTGTGAGGCGGCGATCATGGCGGCCGTGTTCACGATCGTGCCAAGGTCAACGCGGCTCACGCGCGTCACGCGCGCCCGTGCGAAGTCGAGAAAATCAGCGAGGAGGCGGCTCAGCCGGTCCGCCTCGCGTACGACCAGATCGTGCAGCACGTTCTCGTCGTCGTTGTCGGACGTCGGGTCGTGCGTCTGGGGCCGACGACGCGCCAGCTGCTCGGTGGCGCTGCGGATCGACGCCAGCGGATTCCGGATTTCGTGCGCAAGCAACGCGCTCAGTTCAGCGACGGCCTGCAGGCGTTCGGCGCGAACGTTCAGCGCCTGAATACGCTTGCTGTCCGAGATATCCTGGAAGATCGCGGTCGCCGTCACGCCACCGTCCTGGCGCGTACCGTTGGCCACCGTGGTCGTGACACCGATTTCAATCTCGTCGCCGTCGCGATGAATCACGCCTTCGGCGCGCGTGGTTCGTACGCCGTCGCGAGTCGACTGTTCGAGCAGCGTGGCGAGTTGCGGTGAGACGCCGAGCAGCGTGCTCAGGATCGGGCGCCCGACGAGCGATCGAAGATCGAGACCGAGCAGTTCGGACGCCGCGGGGTTCGAGTAGAGCAGTCGCCCTTGCGCGTCGACCGTCATGATGCCGGAACGGATCGTGCGCAGAATGTCGGCCGCTTCGAGCTGCACCTTTACCAACTGCGCCGCGAGGGCCTCGCGACCCATGCCCGCCTGACGGAGCCGGGAGGAGACGTATCCGGAGCCGATGGCCACCACCACGAACACGGCGATTTGGACGCCGATACCGACGAACGGTGTACCCGGCCGTACCAGCAGCACATCCGCGGCATACAGAACGCAGGCGCCACCCGTGACCGCCAGCCCGCCACGGAACGGCAACATGAGGGCGGCGCTGGCGATCACCAATATGTAGAGGGCGGCGAACTGCGAGCTCCAGCCACCCGTGATGTGCACGACCGCCGTGACCAGCGCCAAGTCGATTGCGCACTGGATCGCGTAGAATCGCAGCCCCAGCGCGCGTCGTTCGACTTCCCCGTAGAGCACCGAGCCGATGGTCGCGAGGATCGCGCCGGCGAACGCCAGGGTCGCGATCAGGGTATCGCTGGGAGCCGCCTTGCTCCAGACGAACACGGCCGCAACCAGAATGGCGCAGGAAAGGACGATACGCCCGAGCCAGACCCAGCGCAGCACGCGGCGCGGGTCGAGCATCTCCTGAATTGGGGCCTGCGAGATCGCGGGGGTGTATCGCACGGGGTCTATGGGTCTTGCAGAATGCCGTAGAAGCGGAATGCCCGGCACTCTTGCAGATTGCACTACCCTGACGAATCACCCGCGTGTCCGTTTCTTTTCAGGATGCTTGCTGACCCCGCTCCGCTCGGCGTCCCCGAGATCACGTTCGGTGCTGCTTCGGGCCGATTACTGCTCGTGCTGCTGCTGGTGCTCCTCAACGCCTTCTTTGTCGCGGCAGAGTTCGCGCTGGTGGCGGTCCGGCGGAGCCGCATCGACCAGATGGCCGCCGAGGGAGACAGCAGCGCCAAGGTGGTCCAGCGGGCGCTCCGTCAGCTGGATCGCTACATCTCGGGGACCCAGCTCGGGATCACCCTCGCCTCGCTCGCCCTCGGGTGGATCGGTGAACCGGCGATCGCCGTGCTGGTCGACCGCGCGCTGCATCTGGTGGGCATCGAGCCCGCCACCGGTGCCGTGCACACCGGTGCGGGGATCGCCGTCGCCTTTCTGGTCATCACGTTCCTCCACATCGTGCTGGGTGAGCTGGCCCCCAAGTCGATCGCCCTGGCCCGCCCGGAGACGGTGAGCCGCTGGGTGGTCCGCCCCCTCATGCTGTTCTCGCGGATCATGTCCCCGTTCATCGGCATGCTCAACGGCACCGCCAATCGGTTGCTCCGGATGCTGGGCGTCGAGCCGGTGTCCGAAGGGGGGCATGTGCACAGTCCGGAAGAACTGCGCCTGCTCGTGATGCAGGCGCGGGCGCACGGCACGCTTGACGAGTCCGACTCGGCCATGCTGGCCGGCGTGTTCGACTTCCACAACAAGAAGGCGCTCGACGTGATGCGCCCGCGCACCGACATGATTGCGATCGCCGAGGACGTGGAGCTCGACGAGCTGATCGCGACGCTGCGCCGCGAACGCTATTCGCGTTATCCCGTATACCGTGACACGCCGGACGACATCGTCGGCGTGTTTCTCGCCAAGGATTTCTGGCTCGATGAGCATCCGGAGGCGTTCTCGCTCCGCGACCACCTGCGCGAACCGATGTTCGTTCCCGCCACGCGGGCGGCGGAACGCGTGCTGGATGACCTTCGGCGCACGCGGGCGCACTTGGCGGTGGTGCTCGACGAGTACGGTGGCACCGCGGGGATCGTGACGATGGAGGATCTCGTTGAGGAAGTCGTGGGTGACATCGCCGACGAGTACGATCCGCTGTCGCGCGATGCCCTGCTCTTTGACGGCGTGCTGGAACTCGCCGGGTCGATGTCCCTCGTCGATGTGCGGTCGGACCACCGACTGCCGATCCCGGAAGGGGACTGGTCGACGCTCGGCGGATACGCCTTCGCGATGCTGGGGCGATTACCGAAGGTCGGCGACCGGGTCACGTACCCGGGTGGCGAGCTCGAGATCGTCGCGATGGACGGTCGTCGGGTGGCCGCCCTCCGTGTGCATCTGCGCACCGAACCGTCGGGGGCAGTCTGATCCGCGCGCAATGGCCCGTGCTGCTGGTCGCCGCCATCGTGGTCTGTGGGGCCGTCGTCGATCGCCGCGAGCAGCGCGCTCGTGGCGCCATCGGTGCGGCGCCGGATACGATCGGACCGGCAGCGCCTCCAGGCGCCCCCGCGA
>NZ_JBILKJ010000231.1:0-3427 GCF_044376735.1 Gemmatimonas sp. | reverse complement strand
ACGATCTCGCACTGGCACGGCACGTCGGTGATCATCGCCACGGGCTCGGTGCCGGTGCAGCTGCCGTTCCTGAAGTTCGATGAGCAGCGCGTGTTGTCGAACGTGGGCGCGCTGTCGATTCCGGAAGTGCCCAAGCATCTGGTGGTCGTGGGCGGCGGCGTGATCGGCCTCGAACTCGGTTCGGTGTGGCGCCGTTTGGGTGCCAAGGTCACGGTCGTCGAGTTCCTGCCCACGATTCTCACCGGGAACGACGATGATCTGGTGAAGGAAGCGGACAAGATCTTCCGCAAGCAGGGGCTCGAGATCCACACCGGCACCAAGGTCACCGGTGCGGAGGTCCACAGCGATGGCGTGCGCGTGCATGTGGAGAAGGACGGCGTGGCGTCACATCTCGATGCCGACTATGTGCTGGTGTCGGTGGGGCGCAAATCGGCCACCGGCGGGATCGACCCGGCGGCGCTCGGCCTCGCGATGGGTACGCGCGGCGAGATCCTGGTGGACGATCAGCAGAAAACCAACCTGCCGGGCGTGTACGCGATCGGTGACGTATGCGGTGGCAAGCTGCTCGCGCACAAGGCGGAAGAAGAAGGCGTGATCGCCGCCGAAGTGATCGCCGGCAAGCCGGTGCACATGCACCACCGCACGATCCCCGGCATCGTGTACACGTGGCCGGAACTCGCCACGGTGGGACTCACCGAGCAGGAAGTGAAAGCGAGCGGCCGCGCGTATCGCGTGGGCAAGTTCCCGTTCAGCGCCAACGGCAAGGCGCGCACGATGGGCGAGACCCAGGGCTTCGTGAAGTTCGTCGTGGACCAGACCACCGACGAGATTCTCGGCTGCCACATGATCGGCCCGCATGTGGCCGACCTGCTCAGCGAAGTGGTGCTGGCCATGGAATACCGCGGCAGCGCCGAAGACATCGGCATCACGGTGCATTCGCACCCGACGCTCAGTGAGACGGTGAAGGAAGCCGCGCTGAGTGCGTTGGGTCGGGCGATACACATGTAGAACGCGAACTGCGAACTGCCGACGGCTTAGGAGGCAGGACGGAGACAAAAAGGGAGGAGGGAGCAGTGACTGCTTCCTCCTCCCTTGTGCCCTCCGCCCTGCGACCTAAGCCGTTGGCAGTTTACGACCTCACGGTCAGAGCATCTTCCCGATCACGATGCCGATCGCGAAGAGGCCAGCGCCGAGCATCAGAAGCATCGTCATCGGCAGCGCGGACCGCGGCTCGACCATCGTGTTGGTCGCGGTTGCCGTCACGGTCGCGGTCTGCTTTTCGATGCGGGCCTCGGGGATCGCGGCCATGATGTTGGCGGCGAGGTGCGACGGCGTAGTGATGCGACGGCGCTGCTCGGTTTCCGCTGAGATCAGCTTCCACAACTCCACCTGCTTGGCATCGGCGCGGCGCGCCTCGACCTCGCTCGTCTCGCCATCGAGCCACTGATGGATTGCCAGCACCTCGCTGGCCTCGGCCGCAGCCGTGCCGGACAGCGGCACTTCGCGATCCGTCACCTGACGATCAGCCACCGGTGCGGCGTCGCGCGGCGAAGAATCCTGACCGAGGTTCCGGTCGTCGTGCGCTTCATGTCGGTCGAGCATCAGTCGTATTTCTCCTCGAGCAAGGTCTGAAGTGCTTCTCGTGCCCGATGCACGCGCATCTTCAGCGCTCCAACGGTTGTCCCCAAAAGATCCGCCATCTCTTCGTAAGAGCGTCCTTCAACATGTTTCATGATGAAGGCCTCCCGAAGCGACGGGGCCAACTGCGCGAGGGCTGAGTCGAGATCCTGCCGCAGTTCGGTGCGGTCGAGGTCCTCATCGGGACTCGCGAAGGTGGAGGGCTGGTCGTCTTCGTCGTAGCTCAGGTGCGTGCGCCGAATGTTCTTCAGCCAGTCCTTGCACCCGTTCGCAACAATCCGAAAGAGCCAAGCATCGAATCGACCGCGGACCTCACCGAGATGGTGATAGGCCTTGATGAACGATGTCTGGAGAATGTCTTCGGCGACGTCGGGACTGCCCGTCATGCCCAAAGCATGCCGGTACAGCGGATCGCTGTACCGACCGATCAGCATCGCGAAGGCATCGCGTTCGCCCGCCAGAATGCGGGAGATGACGTCCTGGTCCGAATCGACGTCTGCGGGAGTGGGTTGTTCTTCCGTCATGGTCACGGCGCTAGGATAACGCCGCACGAACGGGATTGGCACCCCTTCCAGCAAACGCAACGGGCAGAACGCCGCTGTTCGTCTCGCGGGGAAGACGAATGGGCGCGGGAGAGGTCACGCAGGCCGTGGCGAGAGTATCGGCACGTGGTCGAACACACTCCAGTGGTGTGAACGGATGAGTACGCCATGTTCATCGAGGTGCGGCGGTTCGTAGCGAACCCGACCATGACTTTGCGGGGCGATTCCGGTGCGTGGCGACGCCGCGCCGCGTGCCACCGCCTGCTCCAGCGCCTCCTGCACGCCACGCACGACGCCACAGGGGACACCGACCCGTTCGAGCGCCGCGATGCAGTCGGCGGCCGGTCGCTGCGCGACGGCGGCGGCAATCGCGGCCACCACGCGATCGCGGTGCTCTACCCGACCGGCGTTGGTGGCCAGGATCGGCTCGACGGCGAGATCGACGAGTCCGAGGGCTCGCGCCGCGAGCGGCCACTGCGCATCAGCCCCGACCGCCAGCACGAACGGCCGGTCGGCGGCGGCGAAGAGTTGATAGGGCACCAGATTGGCGTGGGCGTTCCCCCACCGGCGGGCATCGCGCCCCGAGACCAACGTGTTCTGGGCCACGTTCGCCAGCGCCGCCAGGGCGGACGCGCTGAGCGAGACCTGAATCCGCCGATCATCGGTGGTGGTGAGCCCAGCGCGCCCCGCCAAGGCCCCGAGCAGGGCGATCGCGGCGTCCTTGCCGGTGATGAGATCCACCAACGCGACCCCGGTCTTCATGGGCGCTCCGCCGGGCTCGCCGGTGATGGCCATCCAGCCACTTTCGGCCTGTACGACGAAATCGTAACCTGGGCGTACGCTGGCCGGACCGAAGCCGGAGATGGTACACCAGAGGAGCTTGGTATTTTGCGCCAGTAACTGGTCAGCATCAAGACCATATCGAGCCAATACGCCAGGAAGGAAGTTTTCGATGACGATATCGGCGTTGGCGATGAGTTCCCGAACGAGCGCTAGATCGTCGGCGGATCGGAAGTCGGCGGCGAGCGACAGCTTGTTCCGATTGGTGCTCAGGAAGTAGGCCGACTCGCCGTCGGCGTCGAATGGCGGCCCCCAACCACGGGTGTCGTCGCCCGATCCGGTTCGCTCGACCTTGATGATGTGCGCGCCCAGATCACCGAGCACCATGCTGCAGTGCGGTCCGGCGAGCACCCTGGACAGATCGAGCACTTTGATGCCTTCTAGCGGTAGTCGCTTCATAGTGTCTT
>NZ_JBILKJ010000230.1:0-3435 GCF_044376735.1 Gemmatimonas sp. | reverse complement strand
GCGGCAGTCCACCCGGCTGCAGCTCGCGCAGGTAGCGCAACAGCGCCCCCGCCGCGCCGATCGCGCCCGCATCATCACTGCCCAGTCCGAAGCCTTCCAGCGAGCGCACATCGAACTGGCGCGCCAGTTCATCGCCAGCCAGCTGCGCGTCGAATTCCCATCCATCGCGCTCGGTCACCAGCACGTTGTCCACCGCCTGCATCGCCGTGGCCAGCTCGGGGTGCGATGCGCCACGCACCACCAGCAGCTCGCGCGGCGCCAATCGCGCCAACACCGCGGGGGCATCCATCGGCGTCACCAGAAACAGGCGCCACTCGCCGGTCGACAGATCGGCGGCCGCGATGCCGATCTGATCACGCGATCCGTCACGCGATGTATCGCGGCCGGTCGCGATGGCGCACACATAGTTCGCCCGCGCACCGTCCAGCAGATCGTCAGCAAACACCGCGCCGGGCGTGATCGTCTCCACCACTTCGCGCTTGACGATCCCCTTCGCCAGCTTCGGGTCCTCCACCTGCTCGCAGATGGCGACGCGGAAGCCCTGCCCCACCAGGCGACGCAAATACTCCGCGGCCGCCTTTACCGGGATGCCCGCCAGCGGCACCTCGGCCGCCCCGCCATTGTTGCGCGACGTGAGCGTCAGCCCGATCGCCCGCGACGCCGTCTCGGCGTCGTCGTAGAACATTTCGTAGAAATCACCCATGCGGAAAAACAGAATCGCATCCTGATGACGCGACTTGATCTCCCGGTACTGCTGCATCAGCGGCGTAGCCGCACCGCTCACGGCGCGCGCTCCGCGACGAATCCGCCAAGCCCGAGCTTCTTCAGCCTGCTCAGGGCGCTGACCGCCTCCGCGCGCGTCGCGTAGTACCCCACACGCACCCGGAACGGCTTCTGCTCGCCGTCGATGCGGGCCTCGATGTCACGCTTGGTGAAGCGCTGCACAGCGGCGGCGGCTTCCGCGCGCGTATCGTACGCCGCCAGCTGCACCGAGTAGCGTCCGGATCCCGCTGCCGGCGTCGGCGCTGCCGACGTCGGCGCCACCGGCGCAGCGGCCACCGGCGTCGCGGCCACCGCTGGCGGGGTAACCGGTGCGACAGTCCGCGGGACGCCCACACACCGTCGCTGCAGTTCGTCCGACTGCAACTTCAGTTCACCGTCAGGGATCTCGACCCGCCGCAACGAATCGAGCGCGGTGCAGCCGCCGGTCAGGTTGCGCTCGTCGAAGTAGCTGCGCGTCAACCACAGCAACCCCCGCGTGCGATAGGGGCCCGCCGGAAAGTCGCGGAGCAGGCGCGTGAAATACACGCGCGCTTCCGCGGGATGTCCGCGCAGCATGTCCAGCTCCCCCAACCGCACCAGCGCGTCGGGCGTGCGCGGTGACAACGGGACGTCGATCACTAACCGCTTCCAATCGCGCTCGGCGTCACCGATCCCCTCGGCCAGGACCGCGCGCCAGTACAGCGCTTCGGCGAAATCGGCGGTTCCCGCTGGCACCGCACCCACCAGCGAATCCATCAGCACGCGCGCCGTAGCGCCATCGCCACTATCCACAAGGGCGCGGGCACGCGCGCTGACCCGTTCCACCGCCGGCGTGACCTGCGCCGACAGCGCCGGGGCAATCAGCAGCATCGCGGCGCACCCGGCGGTCGCCATCACCAGCACTGCGCGAGGGGAACGAAGCATCAGGCCGCCTTCCGGCGACGGGTGGCACAGAGGCCGAGCACGAGGGACATCAGGATCTGCTCCGCATTCGAGACCGTGGTTTCCTTGAGCGCCATATCGGCTTCCAGCAACAGGGCGAGGGCCTTCTCGCACGACGCCGCACTCCACTGCTCCGTGACCTTCGTCCACGCCGAGGACGCCTCGTTCCACGGTCGGCCGGGATACCCGCCGGTGGCCTTCAGGAAGGCGAAGAACTCCTGCGGCAAGCGGTTGGTGGGAATGCCGGCGTCACGCCGGGCGCGCCCGAACGACAGGGCAAACGCCTGCGTGCTCAGCATCATCACCACTTGCACCGCCGTAACTTTTGGTTGCGACAGGACATGCGCCACCAACGTCACCGCCGCGGCGGCGTCCTGGCGGGCGACCGCATCGAGCAGATCAGTGACCGTTTCCCCGCGGCGAATACCGACCACCGCCGACACGGCGTCCACATCGATGGTGGCGCGCGCCTCGCTCACACTGGCCGCCGAGTCGCCAACGGCATGGTGCACGCCCATCGCATAGCTCGCGCACTTGTCGAGCTCTGACGCCAGCTGATGCAGATCGTTGCCGACGGCCTGCTGCAACAGCTGCGCCGCATCGTCGGCGATGGTCACGCCCAGCACGGTGGTGGCCTGATGCGCGATCCAGCGGCGCACGCGATCGGGGGTGAGTGGCGCGAACTCGAGCGCCTCCGACGCGGTGGCGATTGCCGCATCGACCTTCGTGCCGGCCGGACTCACCAGCAGCAACAGCGTGTCGCTGGCCGGCCGCTTCAAGTACAGATCCAGCTGCTGTCGCGCCGCCTTCTTGAGCGCCGTCACGTCACGAAGCACCACCGCGCGCTTCTCGGCCAGCATCGGCGGAGTGGAGAGCAAACTGCTCACCGCTTCGGCGTCCAGTTCACTGGCGCGACGGATTTCGCAGTTGAAGTCACGAGTGCCCGGGTCGATCGCCGCCGCCAGCAGATCGCGCACCGCGCCATCCTTCAGGTAGTCGTCGTCGCCGTGGAGGTAGTACACAGGCGCGAAGGTCCGCGACTGAATCGCGGCTTGCACGACGCGGAGGGGCGACGATTCCTTGGCCATCCCGTGAAGATAAGGGACCGCCGGTCGAACTTCAGCGCAATTCGGAAAAGGCGGCCGGTGTGAATTCGCTGCGCACGAAATGCGTCGGGGCATCTTCGATGAGCATCGCCGCCGGCCAGACCGGATTGCCGGTCGCCATCGCCTGCATCAGCTCTGGCGTGAGATACGGGACCGGGGTGGGCGTCGCCGGCGTCGCGGCCAGTACGGGCTGCATCGAGAGCTCCGGGGCCGCCGGAGTCCATCCCTGCCAGACGAACGCGCCAAGCATCGCACTCGCTGCCACCGCCAACACCACGCGCGAGTTCCGGGAGCTGGCCGGCTGGGGCGCGGTCAGCAGGGCCGCGCGCTCGTCGCGGCATTCGTCGCGGCATTCGGCCAAACGGGCACGCAAGCGCGCCTGAAAATCAGCACTGGGCTCCAGCATGGGCATGCTGCGCGCCACCATCAGCGAGCGACGCACCAGCGCATCGTGCGCGGCGCAGCCATCGCACACCATCACATGATGCTGAGCCAAGGCCATCTCATCGCCGGGCAGCGTGTCGTCGAGATAGGCCAGATGCTGCTTTCGGAATTGCTTACAGTCCATCGGTACGCTGGTGACCCGTGTAGAAGGCATCGCGGAAACGGCAGCCGCCGGTCTGAC
>NZ_JBILKJ010000087.1:0-10730 GCF_044376735.1 Gemmatimonas sp. | reverse complement strand
CAAACCATTCGCAACTGGGTGTTTCAGGACGGCGCAGACCGTGGTGAGCGACCGGAGACGTTGACGACGGACGAGCGGGCAGAGCTGCAACGACTGCGTCGCGAGAATCGCCAATTGAAGGTCGAGCGCGACATCCTGGGAAAAGCGGCGGCCTGGTTCGCGCGAGAGTCGGGGACAATCCCGCCCGAGTCTTCGAGTTCGTGAGCGCGAATCAGGCCATGGCCCCGGTGGCCACGATGTGTCGGGCGTTGGGCGTATCCGAGAGTGGCTACTACGCGTGGCGGAAGCGCCCGCTCTCCCGTCGAGCGAAACGGGACCTCGAACTGACCATGGTCATTCGTGCCGCGCACGCGCGATCTGACGGCTCCTACGGCGCGCCACGCCTGCTCGGCGATCTGCGCGACGCCGGCCATCACGTGGGCCAGAAGCGTATCGCTCGCCTGCTGCGCGCCGAGGGCCTGCAGGGCATCTCCAAGCGGCGTGGGCCGACGCGGCCACGGCGTGAGACCCCGGAGGCCCCACCGGCCCCCGATCTCGTTAAACGGGCGTTTCGCGCGACCGCGCCGAATCAGCTCTGGGTCGCGGACATCACGTACGTCCCGACGATGGCGGGTTTTCTGTACCTCGCCGTCGTGCTCGATGTCTTCAGTCGGCGCATCGTGGGATGGTGCATGCGCGACACGCTGCATGCCGGTATCGTCCTTGACGCCTTGAATATGGCGGCGACGCAACGTCGCGCAACGGACGTGATTCATCACTCGGATCAAGGCTCGCAATATCGCGCGTTTGCGTTTGGGCAGCGCTGTAAACTTCTCGGCGTGCGGCCATCGATGGGCTCACGTGGCGATGCGTACGACAACGCCATGGCCGAGAGCTTCTTCGCCACACTCGAAGTCGAGTGCCTCGCGAGACATCGGTTTGCCACGCACACGGAAGCCCGACTCACGCTCTTCCGCTACATCGAAGGGTGGTACAACCCGCACCGTCGGCACTCCGCACTTGGTCAGCGGTCCCCGCTAGCCTTTGAGCAGGCGCACGCCGTACAATCCATCGCCGCTTAAAAACCCAACCCCACTGGCTCTACTGAAGCGGGTGAAGTTCAACGCAGGGATTTCACGCAGGCTAATTGGCGTTAGGCCGTCATTGAGGAACTACGATGAAGCTGCTTACCTGCTGTGCTTTCTTGGTTGTGGCAATGCCGGCGCTGGCGCAGCGCCGGGTGGTCGAAACCGGGTCGGCCTACCGCGCCGCCCCCCGCCTGCGCCTCGTTGAGACGTCTCGCTGGTGCCAGAGCGTCGACGCGCCCGGGTGCGACTTCAAGAACATTTCCGAAGCGATCGCCACCGAGGACGGGGGGCTCCTCGTCGCCGACTATCGGGGCCCCATCCGGCGATTCGATCGAAGCGGGGCGTTCACCCGTGAGCTCTCCAGAAAGGGCGCGGGGCCGGGGGAGTATCGCTACGTCCACTCGCTTCAGACAGCCGGTAATCAGGTGGCGTGGTATGATCCCGTGCTTCGTCGCGTAACGCGGATTTTGCTCGCGTCCGGTCAGCCCGGTGAGGCTACGGCGGTAAATCTGCCGATCGCGATTGCGGGATTTCACCTCATCAGTGGCGGCGACCTGGTTGCCTTCGAGGTGCCGGCAGCTGCGGTGCCGGGAGATACCGTGACCGCCGTCTTTCGCACCGTGACAAGAGCCGGCTCGTCGAAAGTGTTGGCCACCGTGCGTCACCCTAGCGCGTATGTCGCCGGAAGCCCGGTCCCGATGGCGCCGCCCCTATTCTCGCCGAACACGGTGGAGGACGTGGGGTGGAACGGAGACATCGCCCATTCCACGGCGCTTCGCTATGACATCAGCGTCTTTCCTTCCGCGGGATCCGCGTGGCGCTTGAAAGTTGACATCCCGGGGCGGCCCGTGCTACCGGCGGAGCGAGACTCTGCGATCGCCGAGGAGGTTCGTTCCAGCGAGGTGCGCAACGTCGCCGACTTGCCGCCGCACACCCAAGAGCGAATCCGGCGCGCCCGCGCGGCGTTTCCGCAGATCGAGACGCTGCGTGTCGTCCGCGACGGCACGGTGTGGATACGGCCGACGTCGGCGCGCGGCGCCACGGTGGCCCGTTGGGATGTCTTCTCGCGGGAGGGGCGCCGGATCGGCTTCGTGGAACTGCCCTTGAGCGCCACCATCAAAGATGGCACAGACCGCTGGATCCTTGCGTCTGTGCTGCAGGAGGATGATGTGCCGACGGTCGTTCGCTACGACGTGCTGCGGTGATGCGGCCTAACGGAGCGCTGCTGCAGACGGGGCCAACGTGGAAGGCGGCGTGCGCGCTGCGCGCGCTCGCCGCATCTTGTGATAGTGGCCCCGCTGCAGAGCGTGGGCGTTAGGCGACTTTCCCTCTCAACCGTAGCGCGACATCCATGCTTGCGTTGCTGGCAGCCCTGCTGGTCGCGCTGCCCCCCGGCTGCGGCACGTCCGCGCGCGACGGCACGCCCGATCACTATGTGTTCTTTCGGCGCGACCATGCCCGCGTGGCGGATACGAGCTTCCTCCAGCATCCACAGCTCGTCGGCGCCCAACTCACGTACACGTGGCGCGAGCTGGAGCCCACGCCGGATCAGTACGCGTTCGACGGCATCCGCGAACGGCTCACGTTCCTGACGGCGCACGGCAAGCGCCTGTTTCTGCAGTTGCAGGATGTTTCGTTCAGCGAAACGATGGTGACCCCGGACTACCTGCGGGCCGATACGGCGTATCACGGCGGGATCGCCCGAAAGTACGAGGCCGGCCCCGACGGGGTCGCGCGGTTCGACGGCTGGGTGGCCCGCCGGTGGGATCCGGCGGTGCGCGCTCGATATGTGCGGCTCCTCGCGGCCCTCGCCCACGAGTTCGACGGGCGCATTGAAGGCGTCGTGCTCGCGGAGACGTCGATCGGTTTCGACGATCCGGCGCAGGTGCCTTCAGGCTACACTCCCGATGTGTACGCCGCCGGCGTGCGAGATCTGCTGACGGCGGCGCGTGCTGCGTTTCAGCAGTCGTGCGTGGTGCTCTATGCCAACTTCATGCCGGGCGAAGCGCTTCCAGACCAAGACCGCGGCTTTCTGCGGGGCGTGCATACGCATGCAGCCGCGATCGGAGCGGGCGTCGGCGGGCCGGATGTGTTGCCGTACCGCCCGTTTCAGCGGAGCCATAGTCTCGCGCTCATCGCCCAGCGACCGCCCGGCGTGCTCGCGGCCATGGCCGTGCAAGATGGCAACCTTGGCGACCGAGACCGGCGCACGGGCCGTCGCATCACGGTCGCGGAGCTTACCGCCTACGCGGTCACGCCGCTCCGGCTTGACTATCTCTTCTGGGGCACCGAAGAACCGTACTTCACGGCGGAGGTCTTGCCGTTTCTCCGCACCCTGCCGCCCCGCTAGCCTGCGCGGATCCGACCGTGCCGCCTAACCTTGCATTGCTGCAGCCAAACGCTGGCAAGATCGGTGTGGCGACCGCGGGGCGTTCGCGATAGCGTCAGATGACGAAGCGAACGCCCCGCTTGCGTCCGTGCGGGCGTTTGCTGCAGAAGCCAGCGTTAGGCTGTTGCCATGGCCGTAACCCCGGCGGGTCACGGCGATCCTGCTGACGCCGGGGAACGTCGAGAGCTTCCCGATCGCGCTGTTCGACCGACTGTATGATCGCCCGGATGGCGGAGTCGGAGGGGAGTGTGCGAGGCGGCTGGGCCATCATCGGTCCTGGGAGCGAAACGAGAGCAAGAGCCGCGACGATATAGCACATGGTGGTTCGCGATTGCACGAAAGGGTCCGGCAGGACGCCCTCGTCATCACAGTGTGCAAGGTTCGCCACTCCGCAATTGCGGGTGTAGCTTCTGCGGCGCCGCTCGTCCTGACACGTCCCCCCAGGTCTACCGCTCATGCTCATTCCCCTACTTGCCGCCCTGCTCGTCAGCGCTCCCGACAGCACGCGTTGGATCGTGTCGAATCATGGGCGGGAGGCGGGCGATCTGGTCGTCACGACGCGCGGGGACTCGATAACCGCCCGCTGGGTCTTCACCGACCGTCAACGCGGTACACGACTCGAGACGCGTTACCGAGTCGGCGCGGGTGGGCAGCTCATCAGCGGCGAGTCCCGACCGGTGTTGGCTGATGGCGCGGCCGGCGAGGCAACCGAGCGCTTCACCGTGGTGGGCGATTCGGTACGCGTATCGGGGCCGGGTGGCGAGCGCCTCCTCAAGCGTGAGCCCGACGCCTGGCTCGCCCTGCAGGCCGAGACGCCGTGGGCGTTCGCGCGGCAGGTGAAGACGTTGCTCGCGACGAAAGATCGCCGCGGGCGCCTGCCCAACGGGACGGCGCTGCGGGTCGAGGTGGTCGCCGACACCGTGCTGCGTCGCGGTACCACGCGTCAACGCGCGCGCTTCGTCGTCCTCACGACCGGCACGCGCAACAACACGCCCGGCGTCTGGGTCGACGAGACCGGCGCGCTGCTCGCGACCGACGTTGCCTGGTTCATCACCGTGCGTCCCGATCTGGTGCCGCTGCTGCCCTCGTTGCGCGCCATCGAACTCCGCTGGCGCAATGCGGAGGCCGAGCGCGTCGCGAAGACGCTGGTGACGCCACACAGCGGTACGCTGGTCTTTCGCAACGGCAATGTCTTCGACGCCGAACAGGGCGTGATGGTGCCGCAGCAGACGGTGGTGGTGCGTGGCGATCGCATCGTCGCCCTGGGCCCTGCCTCGAGCACCGCGGCACCGGCCGGCGCGACGGTCATCGACGCCACCGGCAAGACGATCATGCCCGGCATGTGGGAGATGCACGCCCACGCGCAGGTGGGGACGCAGGGCGCGCTCGGCATCACGCAGCTTGCTCAAGGGCTCACCACGGCGCGCGACATGGCATCGGACATCGATGTGGCGGTGTCGCTGCGTGATCGTGAACGCGCCGGACGTCTGGCGACGCCACGCTACGTACTGGCGGGCTTCATCGAGGGGCCGCTCAAGTGGGCCGGTCCGACGGCCACGATCGTCAGCACCGAAGTCGAGGCGCGCGCGTGGGTCGCGCGCTACGACTCACTTGGCTATCGCCAGGTCAAGCTCTACAATGCGGTGCACCCCGATCTCGTGCCGACGATCGTCGCCGAAGCGCGCAAGCGCGGCATGCGAGTGAGCGGGCACATCCCGCGCGGCATGTCGATCGAAGCGGCGGTGGGCCTGGGTTACGACGAGATCCAACACGCCGCGTTTCTCTTCTCGAATTTCTTTCCCGACTCGCTCTACCTGCCGCAGATGCGGGCCTATTCCAACCTCGCCACGGCGGTGGCGCCGACGTTCGATGTGAACGGCGCCCCGATGACGCGACTGATCGACTTCCTCAAGGCACACAATACCGTCATCGACGGCACCTTCAATCTCTGGATCGGCGGCGGCGCGTCAGTGGTCGGTGCCGGTGGATCGACGAATCAGCAGCGTGCCGATTCCGCGTACATGCAGCTCATTCGCCGATTGCATGCGGCCGGCGTTCCGCTGGTGGCCGGAACGGACAACGCATCGAGCGTGACCTATCGCCGCGAACTCGAGATGTACGAGCTGGCCGGCATCCCCCGTGCGAAGATTCTGCAGATCGCGACGATCGACGCCGCGCGCATCATGAAGGACGATCGCGATTACGGCAGCCTTACCGTGGGCAAGGTGGCAGACCTGCTGGTGGTGAACGGTGACCCGACGCGGCAGATCAGCGAGCTCACCAAGCTCGAGACGGTCGTACGCGGTGGTCGACTGTACCCGATCGAGGCACTCCGCAAAGCCGGCGTCGGCGGAGCTCAGGGGATGGGCGCCGCCGACGGGGACGGACTGCACTGGCACTGAACGCTACCGATCACCTACCGGCAGAGCGACGACAGCGCGCGTGGCCTTCTCACCGCGCCATCGCCGAGGACCCAACCGGCCTTGCGCCACCAGCGTGAACTCCGAGCCGAACGCAGGAGCCGAGCTCCAGATGACGCCGGTCTCGCGCAGTGCCTAACGATGCTTGCTGCAGTCGGGCGAAGTGAATGCTCGCTTCGCTCGCGCCTTATTTGACCGCCCGCAGCAGAAGCCAGCGTTAGCAAGACGGAGCTCATGATGGCGAGAGTAATCGTGCTTAACGACAATCACGGAGTGATTCGATGAGTTGGGTCAAGATGCTATTGCTGGGCAACATTGGGCAGCAGCTCGACATTGAGGATGTCGAAAATGATGTCGTTCGCTTGCGTGCCCGATTGAGTTCCCAGCACACGACAGACCGAACGCAGGATGAAGCCCTGCTGACCCTGCGGCGTGAAATCACGGACCTAAAGCTCGTCGTCGGCGAGCTCACGCGACTGTTGGTCGCGGGCGGCACGCTCCCGGTTGAAGCAATCGAGCAGCTGGTCCGCGGCATCGATGCGAGTCCAACACCACCATCGGCGCCAAAGTAATAGTGTCCTTTCCGGGTGCGCACACGCGTCGGCTCATGCTGCGCGCAGCAAAGCAGCCTGCCTGCGCGCGTTCGCTACCGAGCAGATGGATTCGACTTGCGGCATTGTTGTGTTGGATCCGACCCTCATCACGAAAGCAATCGTGCACATGCCTGCTAACGTTGCTTGCTGCAGACGGGCGATGTGGTTGCTCGCTCCGCTCGCATTTGATTTGATTGCCCGCTGCAGAAGCTAGCGTTAGGTAGCCCTTCCACCGTTTTCTCATGCCTTTGCGTCGCCTAGTCGCCGTTACGCTCTGCGCGCTGGCTTCCCGGTCGACCGTCGGCCATGCACAGGTCCTCCGGGACAGCGCCGGCGTGCGACTTGTCACCTATCCGCGCAGCGCGAAGCCGCGCGCGGCGTGGAGCCTGAGCACAAAGCCGCTGCTTGAACTTGGTACGACCGACGACCCCGCAAGCGAGTTCGCCGGGGTTCGGGGCGTGGTACGGCTCCCGGATGGCGGAGTCGCTGTGGCGAACGGCGCGAGCAACGAGATCCGCGTCTTCTCGCGCGACGGGCGTTTCGTGCGCGCCTTGGGGCGGGCCGGAAACGGCCCGGGTGAGTTTCGGCGGATTACCCGACTACTGCGGCGTGGCGACACACTCGTCGGGGTCGACGGAGACTCGCGCGCTCAGGTGTTCGAGGCGTCCGGCCGATTGGTCCGAAGCCTGCGGCCCGCGCGTCGCGCGGGGAGTCGAGACCCGAAACGCGTCGGTCTGGGCGTAGGCCCAACATCGTACGTGCTCGTGACGGATGGCGCGCCGATGGCCGAGCGTGAGCGGCAAGTCATCTTCTATACGCTCACGGTCGCCGACGCGGCGGGCGACTCGCTGCTCCCACTCGTTACGATGCCAGGGTACCGCACCAGCCCGATCAACGGCACCCCCGCCCGCGAGCAGCTCGCGGCAGAAGGCGTGTTCGCCGCGTCTGATTCCACCGTGTGCGCCGGATATTCCGACCGGCTGATGATCACTTGCTACGGGCCAACGGGGCGCGCGCGCCTCCGCTTCAGCCGCGACATCGCGTCCCGCGCGATTCGCGAAGACGAACGCGCCATCGTACGTCAGGCGTATCTCGACGCCAATCGAGACGCCCCGCCGGCGGTACGTCAGCAAATGGCGACCGCAGTGCAGGCCTTCCCATTCGCGAGCACCGCACCCGCGTTCAGTCGTCTCATGCTCGGGCCCGACGGCGAGTTATGGATCGGTCCCTTCGATCCCGGCTTCGGTCTGCCGGGCCCCGCAGCGCCCGTTGTCCCAACGACGCCGCAAACGTGGAGCGTCTTCGCACCGGACGGTACGTGGCGAGCCGAGGTGTCGCTCCCGCGGCGGTTTGTTCCGTTCGAATTCGGGCGTGATTACGTGGCCGGTGTCACATTCGATGCCGATGATGTCGAACGCGTGGTCGTATGGGGCCTGCGTCGGTAGGGCGCCGTCGTCCTACGTCACGCTGCAGGGGGCCTTGGCGCTAGGGTCCGCATGGCAATCCCCAGGCGAATCCCGTATCCCGGCGATCGAAGCGGCGGTATTTTATTGAGGATCTCCCTTCCGAGTGTAACCATGGGCCAGACTGTCGAGTTGATGGATCGCATCACCGTGAACCCGGATCAGTGCGGGGGCCGCCCGTGTATTCGAGGCCTGCGCATTCGGGTCAGCGACGTGCTCGACTTGCTGGCCGTCGGACTGACGGCCGAGCAGGTCGTCGAGGAGTTACCCGATCTGGAACGCGAAGACATCGCGGCGTGCCTGCGCTTTGCAAGTCGCCGGCTCGGGCATCCCGTGCTCGCCGCCTAGATCGTGCGGATTTGGGTTGATGCACAACTGTCGCCCGCGCTGGCGCGTTGGCTGCGCGATGAACTCGCTGTTGATGCCGTCGCCGTGCGGGAGCTTGGACTTCAAGCAGCGGAAGATCCAGAGATCTTTGCGCGGGCACGGAGTCAGGACGGTACCGTCGTACTGACAAAGGATAGTGATTTTGTCGAGCTGGTGACGCGCCTCGGACCGCCGCCGCAAATCGTGTGGCTCACCTGCGGTAACACCAGCAATGCGTATCTCCGGGATGTTTTTCGCGAGTCGTGGTTGCGTGTCGAAAGCCTGCTTGCAGCGGGTGAGGCACTCGTGGAGATTGGCGGGCGCTCTACCTAACGATGCGTTGCAGCAGACGGGCGATCTTTGGAAGCTCGCTGCGCTCGCATTCTGTTTCGTTCGCCCGCGGCTGAACTTTGGCGTTAGACCTCCAAGGACGGTCTTGTCCGCCGGCCAGTCCCGCGACACCTTCCAAGTATGTCCTCGCCGATTCTAGACTTCAGTCACCTGACGCCCGACGAGCGTATCGAGCTCGCGGAGCAGCTCTGGGACAGCCTGCCCGTTTCTGAGCAGCAGCCGACTGAGCCCGTCCTCGACGAGCTACGCCGCCGCCGCGCTGCGCTCGAGGCTGACGGGGATCCGGGCGAGCCGTGGGACTTGGTCGTGAAAGAGATCGGTGAGCGCGGCGCGTGACGCCGCGCTTGTTCGTTCGGCGCGAGGCGCGCGCAGAAATGGCGGAGGCGTTTCAGTGGTACGAAGCGCGAAGTATCGGACTCGGACATGAATTCCTACGGGTCGTCTCGGTCGCATTCACGTCGATCCAGCGTGCACCGGAGCAGTATGCGATCGCTGTTGACGATATTCGCACGGTGCCGCTTCGCCGATTCCCGTACGTGGTGTACTTCGTGAGCACTACTCGAGGCATATCGGTGATTGCGGTCATTCACAGCCGACGTCATCCACGCCGTTGGCAGTCGCGGCGCTGAGGTCTAACGAACCGTTGCTGCTGGCAGCGCGCGGCAGTGTGCGGCAGGCGGTCGCCGTGCTGGCGCACGTCGCCCGTCCGGCCGCACTTTGTTGGATGCGCTGCAGCAGAACGCTGAGGCGTTATGCGGCCTCGCCGACAGCTACTCACCATGCCGTGGTAGCGGCGCCGCCACTGTCCGCAGCTCCGTTGTCCTGCGGTGCGCATGGATATTGTCCACGTCGGACACGCCCCGGTGTCGGAACGGTTCCCGGGCTCGGTGGAGACCCCTCAGCTGCGGCAGTGGGCGGCGATGTCGCGGGCGGAGTCGCGGCTGACGTCGGGGCACACGATCGGGAAGATCTCGGTGCCGTGCATCGTGCCCATCGACTGCCGGCAGCGCGCCGGGACACCCGCCCGCAGCAACAGCCGGTAGAAGGCGATGCCCTCGTCGCGCAACGGGTCGCACTCGTTGACGAGGATCACCGTCGGCGGCAACCCCCGCACGTCGTCCTCGGTCGCGAAGCGCGGCCACGCCAGCGGATCTCCGGCCTCGTACGCCTCGATCCCGTAGCCCATCCGAGCGCGGTTGTGATGGAGTTCGAGCAGGATGCCGTTGTTCTCCGTCGACGACGGGTACTCCGGCAGCGGCCACTCGCCGGCGATGTACGGGCACAGCGAGTAGAGGCCCTGGATCAGCCCGACGTCTCCGTCGCGCAGCAGCTTCATGCCGGTGGCGAGCGTGAGGTTGCCGCCGCCACTCTCGCCGGCGACGATGACGCGAGACGTGTCGATGCCGAGCGACGCCGCGTTCGCGTGGACCCACTTCAGACCGGACACGCAGTCGTTCAGGCCACCCGGGTACGGCGCCACCTCCGGTACCTCCGACGGGACGATCGCGTTGCGGAACTCGACCATCGCCACCACCACGCCCTCGTGGGCGATCATCTTCCCCCACGCCCGGTAGTTGCCGTCGAAGCACGACAGCGACTCCATGCCCCCGCCATGGATGTAGTACACGCACGGCAACACCTCGTCACCCTCGGGACGGATGACGTTGACCAGGATCGTGTTGCCGTCGGGCTGCGAGATCAGCTCGTGGCGCGTGATGCTGAGGCCGGACTGGCGCACGATCCGTTCGGTGTCGCAGGCCTCCATCGCCAGCTTGCGCGCCGCGTTGTAGCGGGCGATGTGATCGCTCTTCGCCTGCTCGAGCATCTGCTCGCGCGACCCGACGTCGCGCGGCACGACCTGCTTGATCGTCGACAGCATCGCCTTCACACGCGGGTCGAGACGGGGATCAGCAGCGACGTCGTACGGCATGGGCCGAAGGGGATAGGAATTTCAATCGGGGCGGGTCGACTATCGGTCGAGTATAGGGCGAGATCACCGACCGCGTAAGCACCGACTGGCGGGCGGCGGCGTGCCCACTGACGTGTTCGTGCGACTCGAGGGCCGTGGGAACGGCGGTGAC
>NZ_JBILKJ010000229.1:0-3442 GCF_044376735.1 Gemmatimonas sp. | reverse complement strand
TCCCCGACGGCAAACCCGACGGCGCTGGCTTCGCCGCCACCGGCTTTCAGTCACTGCAGAAACTCGAACGGCATCTGCTGCCGCAGCTGGTGACCATCGACGGTGCGACGCGCTACACCGACGTCACCGACATCATGCGCGAACTCCGCGCCATCATCCGCCGCGAAACCGACCTCGGCCTGTACGTGCACATCCACACCCACGATCCCGACCTGCGGTACAATCCCGGCGACCATGCCGACCATCGCAGCGTCGGACGCCTCGCGCTGGCCCTCGGGCACGCCATGCACGTGCCCGTCACCCTCTATAGCGGCTACGTGAACATCCGCCGCGCCGACAACCTCAACGCCACCGACGCCGCGCACAAAGCGTGGCTGTTCGTGACGTATGATCGCGCCAGAATGGCCGTGAACATCAGGTTCAGCGCCTACTGCGAAAACCCGTGGGCCCACGTGGTCTACCTGTCGCGTACCTACGCCCGCAACGCGCCGTTGGCCGACGGGCTGCTCTTTCGCCCCATGTCCGAGTTCTGAGCCTGGCACCGAAGAAGCGGCGCCAGTCGCACCCACGTTTGCGTGGAGTCAACGCGTTCGCGGTCCGGTCCAAATGACGATGCTACCGCACGTGCTCGTACCGATCGCGAACTCAGGTGGCCGCGTGACGGCTGTCACGTACACCTCGATGGCACGGATATCCATCGGCATCACGTAGTCATTGACACTATCCTGACCATCCGGATTGGGGATGCGGACGCCATCGATGAAGACCGTCGGCACACAGGAACCACGAAAGTCTCCGCGAAGCAGTACGCGATCGCCGCCTACCCCGGGGACCACGCGCACACCGGCCAGGTTGACGAAGAGATCCGATGTCTGCGACTCGACACGTTTACTGAGCTCCTCGGGTCCCAGGAACTTGCCGAAACCGCGTTGCCGCCGCTCTTCGAATCCGGCCATAGCTGGCCCAAGGAGGCGCCGACGCTGTGCGCGTACTTGCACGGTGTCCAGCATGAGCAGCCGTTCAAGACGCGCATTCGCGGTCAAGGTCGCATCAGCGCGAAGTTCGATGATCTCGCGTGACGGTTGGTATCCGATCGCGGTGGTCTCCAGCAGGTAACTGCCCGATGGCAAACCACTCAACGTAAAGCGTCCGTCGCTCGCGCTGCGCGTCTCGAGTCCGCTACCCCACACCGTCACGCGTGCGTTGGCCAGAGGCTGGTTGCCCGCTCCACTCGTCGACGCGCGCGCGACCCCTTCGAGGCGGGCCGTCCCTCGAACAACCTGAACGTTGGTCGCGTCGAGCGTGTCAGGCACTGCGTTGCCGGATATCGGAGACGCCGGGATGATCATGGTCATGCGATTCGCTTGCCCGATCAATAAGTCGAGTTGCCCGATCCCGTGCGCCGGCAGGACGAAATCGAGGACGCCAGTGGAATCCGCATCCGTCCACGCACGTACCCGCAGCGTGCCGCCCGAGGGCACACCACACGCCACAAAGCGACCGTTGGGTGCGGACTCCACCTCGACAGCGTCGAGCGACCGCTCGATGCGCGCGTTCCTCATGGTGAATTCGACCCATTGGATACGTACCGTTCCCATGCTGCTGCCGTCTAAGCCGGCGGTGCGACGCAGCACGCCATGGACATAGCCAGACGAATCGTCCGCCACGGCGTCTCCACACACGCGTGCGATCAGCGCACGTCCCGACGGAACGGCTAACGACGCTCGGCTTGTGCTGTTCGCCTTGACCTCCACCAGCACGCCGAGTTGATCGACGGCGACCGAGTCGAGCCACGGGTGTTGAACGCCGATCATCCAGCCTCCCGCCTCGAGACTGTCAACGCTGAAGCGCCCGAGACGATCGGTTGCCGTTGAACGGGTTCTGCCGCGGTCGCGGGCATTGACGAGTTGCACGGTCGCCTGCGCTAGTGGTTGCGCCCGCACACTGTCGTACACCACCCCGCGGAGAGTACCCGTCGCCGGCGACTGCGCGCCAGCACCGTACATCGGCGACGCACACAGCATCGCCAGCCACAACCATCGAATCAGCGTCACCCCACAACGTTGCAGCACAAACGCAAACGGCGCCACCTCACACGAGGTGACGCCGCTTCCGCCCGACGACTTCGCGGCCTAGTAGCGGTAGTGATCCGACTTGAACGGGCCCTGCGCGTTCACGCCAAGGTACGCCGCCTGCTCCGTGTTCAGCGTCGTCAGCTTGACGCCCAGCTTGGGCAGGTGCAGGCGCGCCACCTTCTCGTCGAGATGCTTGGGCAGCACGAACACGCTCTTGCCGTACTTCTCGGCGTTGGCGTGCAGCTCGAGCTGCGCCAGCACCTGATTCGTGAAGCTCGCCGACATCACGAAGCTCGGGTGACCCGTCGCGCAGCCGAGGTTCATCAAGCGGCCTTCAGCCAGGATCAGGATCGAGCGGCCGTTCGGCAGCACGAACTCGTCATACTGCGGCTTGATGTTGATGCGCTTCATCCCTTCGACCTTCTTGAGACCGGCCATGTCGATCTCGTTGTCGAAGTGGCCGATGTTCGCCACGATCGCCTTGTCCTTCATGCGGCCCATGTGCTCGACCGTGATGACGTTCTTGTTGCCCGTGGCCGAGATGAAGATGTCGGCTTGGTCCACAACGTCTTCAAGCGTCGTCACCTGATACCCTTCGAGCGCCGCCTGCAGCGCGCAGATGGGATCGATTTCGGTGATGATCACGCGCGCGCCCTGCCCCTTGAGCGCCTGCGCACAGCCCTTGCCCACATCGCCGTAGCCCATCACGACCGCGATCTTGCCCGCAAGCATGACGTCGGTGGCGCGGTTCAGACCATCGATGATCGAGTGGCGGCAGCCGTAGAGGTTGTCGAACTTCGACTTGGTCACCGCGTCGTTCACGTTGATGGCCGGGAAGGCCAGCGTGCCCGCGCGCTCCATCTCGTACAGGCGATGCACGCCCGTCGTGGTCTCTTCACTCACGCCACGAATGCCGGCCAGCACCTTCGTCCAACGGCCCGGGTTCTTCGCCTGCTCCGCGCGCAGCAGGTCGAGAATCACCCCCCACTCTTCCGGCTCGTTGTCGCTGTCGAAGCCCGGGATCACGCCGCTCTTCTCATACTCGGTGCCCTTGTGCACGAGCAGCGTGGCGTCGCCACCGTCATCGAGCAACAAATTCGGACCCGTGCCGTCGCTCCACATCAGCGCCTGCTCGGTGCACCACCAGTACTCCTCGAGCGTCTCACCCTTCCACGCGAACACCGGCGTGCCCTTGGGCTGCTCCACCGTGCCGTGCGGACCGACGGCCACCGCGGCCGCGGCATGATCCTGCGTGCTGAAGATGTTGCACGACACCCAACGCACATCGGCGCCGAGCGCAACCAGCGTTTCGATGAGCACGGCCGTCTGCACCGTCATGTGCAGCGAGCCCATGATCTTCGCACCCT
>NZ_JBILKJ010000025.1:0-37895 GCF_044376735.1 Gemmatimonas sp. | reverse complement strand
GCATGCCATTGCGGCCCTCGAAGGCGGCGTTGATGGTGGCCGGCGTCATGTCGTCGAGGCCGATCACGAGCACGGCCACGGCACCGGCGCGGCGTGCCCGCGTGTCACGGGCGGTTCCGGCGAACGCCGGGGCGGGCGGGCGGGCCGGCGTGGACGCGGCGACTTTGTCGGCGGCGAGAATCGCCGCGACGCCGAACTTGTTGGGCACGTCGGCGCAGCTCACGAAGGACGCCGGTCCGCGCACGCCCCCCGATGCCCCCGCCCCCGGGGCGGCCATGAACACCGCCACCTTGCCGGTGAACGCCGCCGGATCGAGCATGACCGCGGTGTCGCCCCAGGTGCCGGCAAACACGGCCGGCACGCCGTTCAGTTCGGCCTTGCCACCGAAGCCGTTCTGCGCGGTCGGTACGGTCGGAATCCAGTCGCGCTTGGACACCAGCGCCGTGCCACCGATCTGCAGTGACGACGTGCTGCTATCGAACTGCGTGGGGCCAAAAGGGAGGGTCTGGAAGTACGTCCCGCTGTCACCGGCCGGTTTGAGGCCGAACCGCTTGAATTCGCGGGCGATGTATTCGGTGCCCTTGAAGTTCCCCTTCTCGCCAATGCGACGGCCCTGCATCGAGTCGTCGGCAAACTGGTAGAGCCGGGTGCGCAGATCGTTGGCCGTGATCGCGGCCACGGTCGGGCGTGGGGCCCAGGTGCGCGGGCCCTCGTCGGGCCACACCGGGCGTTCCGGGCGCGCCACCTTGGTGGCGCTGGGACGGTTCTGCGCAGGGAGCGCAGCGGCGGCGCCGGCCAGCAGGGCCACGGCCGTTGCAGCAAGACGGGCGGGTCGAAACACGAGACGCATCCTTGGTCGGGTGAAGCAGTGAGCCGGGCACGCCGCGGCATCTCCGCCGGCAGGTCCAGCGATCCCCAACAATACGCCGCATATTGCTCCGGCGTTCACCCGATTCCCGCTGACCCTGGTGCCCTATGCGCGTCCGTCCCTCCCGTTTCCTGCTCCCGGCCCTGTTGTGGGCCCTTCCTGCCGTCTTGCCCGCCCAGGCGGCGCCGCCGGTGTCGGCGGCTGATCTGAGCGGGCTCCGCCTGCGCAATATCGGCCCCGCCTCCATGAGCGGCCGCGTGGTCGACATGGATGTGGTCGAGTCGAACCCGAGCACCTGGTACGTGGCCGGTGCCACCGGGGGACTCTGGCGCACCGACGACAACGGCGTGACCTGGCGCTCCACCTTCGAGGCGCCGGTGCACTCCATCGGCGACGTGGCGGTGTTCCAGCCCAACCCGCAGATCATCTGGGTGGGCACGGGCGAGCGGGCCAGCCGCCAGAGCGTGGGCTGGGGCGACGGCGTGTACAAGAGCACTGACGGCGGGAAGACGTGGCAGAACATGGGCCTCGCCACCAGCATGCACATCGGCCGCATTCAGCTGCACCCGCGCGACCCAAACATCGCCTACGTGGCCGCGCAGGGCTCGGTGTGGGGGGCCGGCGGTGAGCGCGGGCTGTACCGCACCACGGATGGCGGCCGCAGCTGGACGCGCACGCTGGCCGTGGACGACGAGACCGGCGCCACCGATGTGGCGATGGACTGGAACGACCCGAACGTGCTGTACGCCGCGACGTATCAGCGTCGCCGCAGCGCCTACGGCTTTGATGGCGGCGGCCCGGGGAGCGCACTCTGGAAGAGCACCGACGCCGGCGCCACCTGGACCAAGCTTACAGGGCATGGCCTGCCCGAGGGGGAGTACGGCCGCATCGGCATCGGGGTGTATCGCAAGAATCCGAAGATTCTCACCGTCAGCATCGAGCAGGGCGCGCGCTACAATGCCAGCACGGCGTACATCGTGCGCAAGGCCGGTGTGTATCGCAGTGAAGATGCGGGCGCCACATGGACGTTCATGAGCGACTGGAATCCTCGGCCGATGTATGCCAGCCAGGTGATCATCGATCCGAACGACGACCAGCGCATCTACATGCTGAACGCCTATTCCTTCAGCGACAACGGCGGCAAGACGTTCACCGCGCCGCGCACCGCCACGCACGGCGACGACCGCTTCGTGTGGGTGAATCCGACGAACAGCCGGCATGTGGTGAAGCTCGACGACGGCGGTATCGGCATCAGTTACGATCGCGGCAACAAGTTCCTGTACGTCAGTTCGCTGCCGCTGTCGCAGTTCTATCGCGTGACGACCGACAACGCGGTGCCGTTCAACATTTATGGTGGGTTGCAGGACAACGGCTGCTGGATGGGGCCGAGCGCCAGTTGGACGACCAACGGCGTGCTCAACGACCACTTTTCGCGACTGTGCGGCGGCGACGGCTTTCACGTGACGCCGAATCCACGCAACCCGCGCACGGTGTACTCGGCGTCGCAGTTCCTCGGGCTGCAGCGCAACGACACGAAGACGTGGCAAGTGCAGGACATCCGCCCGGGCGATTCCACCGGCCACATCGCCGGTCGTCGCAACTGGGAAACGTGGGGCAAGCCGGGTGCCACGCAGGTGCTGGGCAACGCGATGCACCCGGCCAATTGGGATGCGCCCTTCATCATCTCACCGCACGACACGGCCACCGTGTACGCCGGCGGTCAACATCTGTTCAAGTCGGTGAACAGCGGCCGCACGTGGAAGGATCTGGGCGACATGAGCACCGGCGTCGATCGCTCCACGTTGCCGCTGATGGGGCGCAAGCCGGGGGAGAACACGCTGTCGCTGGACGACGGCGTGCCGTACTTCCCGGGGGTGACGGCGCTGGCCGAGTCGCCGCGGGTGAAGGGCGTGCTGTACGTAGGTACCGACGACGGCCGCTTCCGTGTGTCGCGCGATGGCGGCGCCACGTTCACCGATGTGCAGAGCCGTTTCCCGGGACTGCCGAAGGACTCGTGGTTTGCGGGGGTGGAAGCGTCGCGGCACGCGGCCGGTACGGCGTATGTGGTGGCGGACAATCACCGAAGCAACGACTTCGCGAACTACGTGTATGCCACGAGTGACTTCGGCGCTACGTGGCGTCGGATCGATGCCGGATTGCCGGCCAACCGGGTTGCGCGCACGGTTCGTGAAGATCCACGCAATGCGAAGCTGCTGTATCTCGCCACCGAGTTCGGCGTGTTCATTTCGCCCGATGCCGGTGGGCAGTGGGTGCCGCTGCGCAACAACATGCCGATGATGCCGTTCAACGACATCACGATTCAGGCGCGCGACAACACGCTGGTGTTGGGCTCGCACGCGCGCGGCCTCTGGATTCTCGATCAGCTGAACGCGCTGCAGGAGCTCACGCCGGCGGTGGCGGCCAGCAACGCGCACCTGTTCACGGTGCAGCCGGCGATGCAGATCCGCGCCACGAACCTGCGCCCGCATACGGGCGACATGATCTTCCGCGGCGAGAACCCGGTCAATGGCGCGCTCGTCGACTACTGGGTGCGCGAGGCGGGCACGGCGGTCGAGCTCACGGTGCTCGACAGCGCCGGTCGTACGGTGCAATCGCTCAAGCCCACGAGCACGCGCGGCATCAATCGTGTGGTGTGGAATCTGCGGCATGCCGAGTTGCCCATTCGCAGTGGCGGCGGTGAAGACGACGACGCGGGGCCCAGCGCCACGACGCCGGGGCCGCTGGTGATGCCGGGCACGTATACGGTGCGGTTGTCGGTTGGCGGCGCCGTGCAGCAGCAGCGCGTGGTGGTGAAGGAGGATCCGCGCCTCACGGTCACGCGCGCCGAGCGGGCGGCGTGGACGGCGTTCCATCGCGACATCGCGGCATTGGCCACGTCGTTCGTGCCGGTGGCGGAGCGCTGGCGCGCGAAGACCGGCACCGATGCGGCCACACGCGACGGGAAGCGGCAGGCGAACGAATTGAGTGCGCGCATCTCGGGGCTGTACAGTGCCGTGGGAGGCTACACGGGCGCGCCCACGTCGGATCAGCGGTCGGAACTGCGGTTCTACACGCGTATGGCGGCGGAGTTGGAGAAGGCGGGGCGGTGAGGTTCGAGTGCTGCTGAGCGTTCGTTGAACTGATCACGCAGAGGGGCAGAGGGCGCAGGGAACGCAGAGGCGTGCTACGGAACGGTCGTGGCACGCTTTTGTGTTTCTTACGAAAGGCATTTCTCTGCGGGCTCTGCGTTCTCTGCGCCTCCGCGTGATCAGTTCCGCCGCCACGACTAGCATTCACCCATGCTCCACCTCTGGTCCTCCTCGAAATACGCCATCGAACTCCCCGACGGGCATCGGTTTCCGATGTCCAAGTACCAGCTGTTGCGGGAGGGCGTGCTGGCCGAGGGGTTGGTGCCGCCGGAGCGGTTGCACGACCCGCAGCGCGTGTCGCGTGAGGACTTGCTGTTGGTGCATACGCGCGAGTACGTGGATCACATCACCAACGGCACGCTGCCGGCGGCGGAGCAGCGGCGGATCGGGTTGCCGTGGTCGGAGAGTTTCGTGGAGCGGGCGTATCGGGTGGTGCAGGGGACGTGCGAAGCGGCCGAAGCCGCGCTGACGTACGGCGTGGCGATGAATCTGGCCGGCGGCACGCATCACGCGTTTCCTGATCGCGGTGAAGGGTTCTGCACCTTCAACGACGTGGCGGTGGCGATCCGCCGCCTGCAGCGCGATGGACGCGTGCGTCGGGTGGCGATCGTCGATCTCGATGTACATCAGGGGAACGGCACGCATGGCTGCTTCGCCGGTGATCCGCAGGTGTACACGTTCAGCATGCACGGTGCCAAGAACTTCCCGTTTCACAAAGTGCCGGGCACGTTGGACGTCGAGCTCGACGACGGGACGGAGGATGCGGCGTATCTCGCTCGGCTGGAGGCGCATCTTCCCACCGTGCTGCGTGATGCGCGCCCCGATCTCGTGGTGTATCTGGCCGGCGCCGATCCGCATGAAGGCGACCGGCTGGGGCGGCTCAAGCTCACGTTCGAGGGGTTGCACCGCCGGGACGCCATCGTGCTGCAGCTGTGCCGGGAGATCGGCGTGCCGGTGTGCGCGACCATGTCAGGTGGGTATGGCCGGGATGTTCGGGACACGGTACAGGTGCACCTGAACACGGTGCGGGTGCTGCAGAGCTTCGCGGGGCGCTAAATTTCCGAGGGTTGCCCCTTTCCGCTCTCAGGAGACCTCCGGATGGTTCGTCGTACTTTTCTGCTCGCTGCCGCGAGCGCATGGCTCGCGGTTCCCGCGATGGCGCAGTCGCCCGTGTACAAGTCGTCGGCGCACGATTACCGCCTGGTCACGGTGGCCGAGGGGCTCGTGCAGCCGTGGTCGATGGCCTTCCTTCCGGGCGGCGACCTGCTCGTTACCGAGCGTCCCGGCCGTCTCCGCATCGTCCGCGGTGGCAAGCTGCTCCCCACGCCGGTCACCGGCGTTCCCGAGGTGGTCTACCGCGGACAGGGTGGCCTGCTCGACGTCGTGGCGCATCCGAACTTCGCCACGAACAAGCTGGTGTATCTCAGCTTCTCCAAGCCAACCGGCGGTGGCGCCGCCACCACAGCGGTCGTGCGCGGTCGGTTCGAGAACAACGCGCTGGTGGACGTGAAGGAGATTTTCGTCGCCGACACCAAGGGCGCGCCGGGACACTACGGCTCGCGGATCGCCTTCGACAAGAGCGGCATGATGTTCATCACGGTCGGCGAGCGTCAGGCGCCGCCCAGTGGTGATCTCGAGAAGCATCCGGCGCAGGATCTGTCGAACCATCACGGCAAGGTCATTCGCCTGTTTGACGACGGTCGCGTGCCACCCGACAATCCGTTCGTGGGCAAGGCCGGTGCAAAGCCGGAGATCTGGAGCTACGGCCATCGCAATCCGCAGGGGCTCGCCATTCACCCCACGACGGGTGAGGTATGGGCCACCGAGCACGGACCGCAGGGCGGTGACGAACTCAACCTGATTCAGAAGGGGCTCAACTACGGCTGGCCGGTGATCGGCTTCGGCGTGAATTACGGCCCGGGTGCGGCGATTCACGCGTCCACGATGCGTCCTGGCATGGAGCAGCCGAAGAACGTGTGGGTGCCGTCCATCGCCACATCGAGCCTCATGATCTACACCGGCGACAAGTTCCCGGCGTGGAAGGGGAGCTTCTTCGTGGGCGGCCTCGCCGGGCAGCGCATCGTGCGGCTGACGTACGACGGCAAGGCGTTCACGGTCGAGGACAACCTCGTGCGGAACCAGGGGCGCATCCGCGACGTGAGACAGGGGCCAGACGGGTACATCTACTTCTCGATCGATGATCAGCAAGCGAAGCCGACCGCGATCATGCGAATGGAAGTGGTGGCGCGGAAGTGAACTGATGAACGGCGCTAAGAATGAACGGCGCTAAGAGTGAACGGCGCTAAAGTAGAAGGCGCGAAGAATGAACGGCGAATCAGTGCTCAGTGCGCTGTTCGCCGTTTTCGCGTGTTACTCTTGGCGCCGTTGATTCTTCGCGCCGTTCACGCTTAGCGCCATTCAGTCTTGGCGCCCCTGGCAGTTCCCCCTTCGCGTTCACTCCGGCGCCGGCACTCCCATCACCGTCCATTCTTCTTTCGCCGGCCCGTACATCCCGGGAACCTCGAGTCCCGCCATCCGCATGCCGACCGTCAGCTGACCACGGTGATGGGCCTCGTGCTTGATCAGCACGTCGAGTGTGACGCCACGCGGCCACGTGTCGCCGTACATGTCATCCGTTTCGGTCAGCGTGGCGTCGGTCCAGTGCGCGCGAAGCTGTTCGTCGAGCGACGCAGCAGCGGTGCGATACGCGGCCGCGATGTCGGCGGCGTGCGCGGGTACCGGGTCATGCTCACCGGCACCGGCCACCTTGAGCCCCGTGCGCAACAGCATTTCGGGAATCGACTGCGCAATGTGCCACGCCAAGCGGCCCACCGTGCGGCCACCCGGATAGAGCTCCTGCGACAGCGACGGATCGGTGAGGCGATCCAGCAGCTTCTGCGTGCTCTCGGATTCGTACTGCCAGGAGGCGTGAAACGAGGCGAGCGAGCTGAACATGAGAACACTCGGGGAAGAGATGAACGGCGCCAAGAGTGAACGGCGCCAAGAGTGAACGGCGCCAAGAGTGAACGGCGCCGAGAGTGAACGGCGCCAAAAGTAAACCGCGCCAAAGTGAACGGCGAGTCAGGGCTCAGGCGCCGTGTTCGCGTTTCATTCTTCGCGCCCGTAATCTTAGCGCTGTTGATTCTTCGCGCCCGTAATCTTAGCGCTGTTGATTCTTAGCGCCGTCGATTCTTCGCGCCGTTCACTCTTAGCGCCCCTGGTATCTTATGACCGCTCCATTACGAGCCACCGTACGACGCGCCCTGTCGCTCGCTCTCCTGGCGGCGGTGCCGTTCGCCTCGGCCTGTCGCGCCCCGGTCCGGACCACCCTCGACCCGCAGTTCATCCAGCCCGACGGCCCCCCCGCCAATCCGTTCTCCCCCGCGGTTCGCGTCGGGAACATCATTTTCGTGTCGGGTACGCTTGGTACCAAGCCCGACGGCACGCTGGTGCCCGGCGGTATCCAGCCCGAAACGCGGCAGTTGCTGGAGAACATCAAGGGCACGCTCGCGGCGGCCGGCGTGGGTATGGACCGCGTCGTGAAATGCACCGTGTTCCTGGCCGACCTCAAGGAATGGCCCGCCATGAACGAGATCTACCGCAGCTACTTCAGTAACGGCAAGTATCCGGCCCGTGCCGCGGTGCAGGCCACGCTGCTCTTCGGCGCGCGCGTCGAGATGGAGTGCGCGGCGGCGACGTTGCCTTCGCGCTAATCGTCGGCGGCGAGGCCGTCCAGATTGTATCCGAGCAGACGAAGCCGCGACGCCATCTCCTTCTTCTCGGCCGACTTCACGTACGCTTCCTCGGCTTCGACCTGACCGGTCTTCACGAGGTGAGTCAGCGCGTCGTTCAACGTTTCCATGCCCAGCTTCCGTTGGGTCTGGATGATGTTGTTGATCTGCATCGTCTTGCCTTCGCGGATCATCGAGCTCACGGCCTTGTTCACGATCAGGATTTCGCGCGCCGCGACGCGTCCGCCGCCGATCTTCTTGCACAGGGTCTGCGAGACCACGCCCTTGAGTGATTCCGAGAGCATCACGCGGATCTGGTCCTGACGGTCGGCGGGGAACTGATCGACGATCCGGTTGATCGTGGAGGCCGCCGTGGAGGTGTGCAGCGTGCCGAACACGAGGTGCCCCGTTTCGGCGGTCTCCATCGCCATCGCGATCGTCTCCAGATCCCGCAGCTCGCCCACGAGAATGATGTCGGGATCTTCACGGAGGGCGGCGCGCAGAGCGCTCTTGAACGACTGCGTATGGACGCCCACCTGCCGTTGCGTGATCAGGCACTTCTTACTCTGATGCACGAACTCGATCGGGTCTTCGATCGTGATGATGTGGTCGTGACGCGTCCGGTTCACCAGATCGACCAGCGCGCAGAGCGTGGTCGATTTGCCCGAGCCGGTGGGGCCGGTCACCAGCACCAGTCCCTTGGTCAGCGCGCACAGCTGCTGCACTTCAGGGCTGACGCCCATCTCTTCGACCGTGACCGTGGTCGCCGAGATGGTGCGGACCACCGCGGCCGCGCCGTTCCGGTCGCGCAGCACGTTCACGCGGAAGCGTGAGACCCCCGTGATCTCGTACGCGAAGTCGGTGTCCCAGTTCGCGTCGAACTCGGCCAGGTTCTTCGGGGGCATGATCGCGCGCACCATGCGCGAGACCGACGCGTCGTCGAGGGTCGACTGATCCTCGATACGCACGAGGTCCCCGCCCAGACGGAGAATGGGCGGTTCCCCCACGCGCAAATGCAGGTCGGCGGCACCACGGCGTACCTGCTCGCGCAGCAGGGCCTCGAAACGCTCGCGAGTCACCGCGGTGTCGGCGGCCTCCTCGAAGGGGACGTCCGAGGCGCGATACCGACGGACCGCCGGCGCTGGCGGCGCGGGGGCCACCGCCGGTTCCGCGACCGTGACGTGCTTCTGCACCGTCAGCCGCGTGTGCGGAGCGCTGCCGTCCTGCTCGACCAGCCACTGCTGGCCGTTCCACGCATACAGAAACCGGATGTCGCGCCCCGCCGACACCGAGGCCTTCTGGTCGGCCGTGGCCATCTCGCCCACCAGCGCGAGGACCTGCTTGCTCGTCAGCGTCTGCTGGCTGACGGCCTGCGGTCCCGATGGGGTCACGCAGCGGATGGGGGCGTTGGCCTCGAGAATGATCTGACTGGCGGCGCCGGACTCGAGGCGTGCCAACACACGGTCTAATTGCGGCACAGTGTCACAGTCCGGGAACACGTGAGGGCACTGCAGGCATAACCGCGTTATACAAGCGGCAATCCTGCGCTCTGCCGCTCAGACGATCCAGCCCGCGGGCAGGACACATGCTGGCATCCGCGCTGGCGCGCGGCCGTCGTTGCAAAGCCGTTGCCAGTCCGACGTGGTCCTGCGACGCGATTGTCGGGTGATCGTCGGACGATGCAGCGATACTATCGCTTCATAGTCGTAGTATGCCGCCCAAATTAAGCCACTATAGCGCCATGCCAGTGACACTGCTGTCGCACCAAGCGCTGGTGCTTCCACTCAAGCTGCGTTGGCCGGCACGATTCTCCGGCATCGCGCTCTGCATCGGCAGTATGGCGCCCGACTTGGAGTTCATCGGCCGCATGCACGACGACTGGCTGATGAGTCACACGGTTGGTGCGCAGTTCTGGTTCACCATTCCCCTCACGGCCATCCTGGTGTGGGTCACCAGTGCGGTGCTCCTCCCCGCCCTTCTGCCGTACGTCCCCGATCACGGCTGGTGGCGCCCGCATGATCTGGCCGCGATTCGGCCACCGCGCTCGTGGCGCGACTGGTTACGCGTCATCGTCTCGGCCTGGGTGGGCGGGATGTCGCATGTCCTCCTGGACGGCGTGACGCACGGGAATCACTCGGGGTGGCTGGTGCCGTGGTTCCCGATCCTCCGCACCCCCGTGCCGCATCTGGGCGGGATGGCACCGCTGTACGACGCCTTGCAGCTCTGGTGCAGTGTCGTGTTCGCCGTGGTGACGCTGGTGCTCTGGCGGCGGATGGTACGGCAGCGTGCGCTGTGGCGCTGGCGCGTGGCCGACGGGACCATCGGCTCGGATGCCCCAACGCACCGCCTCCCGCGGAAGCCACGGCCGCACGGGGTGCTTCTCGTGCGCTTTCTGCTGGTGGTCGCCCTCCTCGGCGCCATGACGGGCTATACCTTGCGCGAAAGAGAGGGCACCAAAACCCTGGTCGCTGGTACCGCCTTTGGCGCCATCACCTTCATGCTCGGCGCCGCCGTGCTCCTCGCCGTGGGTCTCCGCCGAGGGCAGGCGCCGCTCGGGGCCAACGCCTAGCGACAGTTCTTGGTGACCGCGGTCGCCGCGGCCTCGGCGAGGTCGGCGCGCCGTCCGTCCCCTGCTCGTGGCATCCGCATGGTCAGCTGTTCGGGGTCGTGATGGTCCGAGTTCGTGCACCCGTTCCAAACAGGGTCAGCACGGCTCCAACCAACGCCAGCGCGGCCAGAAAAAGAAAGGCAGAGTTCGCGCTGCCGGTCGCGGACCGGATGCGTCCAACGAGATCGGGACCGAAATGTCCGCCGAGATTGCCGACGGCGTTGATCCACGCGATCCCCGCGGCGGCGGCGGTTTGCCGCAGAAACGCGGTGGGCAGCGACCAGAAGGTGGCGAAGAACGACAAGACGCCTGAGGTCACGAAGCAGAGCGCGATGAGGGCCGGACCGACATGCGCACCGACCAGCACGAGCGCCACCAGCCCCGAGGCCGCCACGAACAGTGAGCCCGCGACATGCTGTCGGCGTTCACCCGTGCGGTCGGATCGCGCGCCGGCCCACACCATGACGATCCCGGCGGTGCCCCACGGAATCATGCTGAGCAGTCCGATCTCGAGGTACTCCGATTTCCCGATGCCGAGATCCTGTACGATGGTCGGCATCCAGAAGCTCACGCCGTACAGCGCAACGGTACCGGCCAGATACACCAACGCCAGTACCCACACGCGGCCGCTGCGCAGCGCCTGCATGGCCCCGTGCGCTGCGGCCACGCCAGCGCCGTGCGTAGCGAGATCTTCCTGCGCGAGGTGCGCCGTGATCGCCTCGCGCTGTTCGGGTGTGAGCCACTTCGCCTGCGCCGGCCGGTCGGGCAACAGGAACCAGATGGCGATACCGGCGATCATCGACGGGATTGCTTCCAGCACGAACAGCCAGCGCCATCCGTCCCATCCCCCCATGCCGTCGGCATACTGCATGATCGCCCCCGACACCGGGGCGCCGATCACATTGGCGGCGGCGATGGCGGTCATGAAGAGCGCCACGGTGCGGGCGCGCCGCGCGGCGGGAAACCAGTACGTGAGATAGAGAATGATGCCGGGGAAGAATCCCGCTTCGGCGATGCCGAGCAGAAAGCGCAGCGCATAGAACCCGAACTCGAGCGGCGGGACGCCAAGGAGCGCCGGCAGCGATCCATACGGAATGCGGTCCACGAACGCGAACGCCCCCGACACGATGGCCCACGTGCACATGATGCGCGCGATCCACCGTCGCGCGCCGACCTTCTCCAGCAGCAAGTTGCTTGGCACTTCGAACAGGAAGTAGCCGAGGAAGAAGATGCCCGCGCCGAACCCGTAGACCACGTCGGAGAAGCCGAGGGCCGACGCCATCTGCAGTTTGGCGAAGCCGACATTGACGCGATCGAGGAACGCCACGATGTAGCTGGCGAACAGCAGCGGCAGCAATCGGCGCGCGGCGATGGCGAAGCCGGACTCGGCGGCGCTGGTCATGCGGTGCCCGCTGGTGTGAAGTTCGCGTCGAAGGCACCGCACGCCTCGTAGCGCTGCAGCATCGTGGGGCTGATGCCGAAGTCGTCGGCGAGCACCGCGCGCAACGCCTCGCGGTCGAGCGGACGGACCTCGGTGCCGGCGGCCGTGCGGTGATAGCGCACGGCGGCGTTCAGCACGAGAAACCCATCGGGGACGTTGCGCCGCGCGTACGTGACTTCGTTGAAGCGCCCGAACCCGCGCGAACGTTCATGCGCGGCGTCGAGATAGGCATGATCGATGCGATCGATCATGAATCGGCACACGGTGTGCTCGGGACCGGGGGCGGCGCCGAAGCGCAGCAGGTGCGTGTCACCGTCGGTGGCCCAGGTGGTGGCGAAGGCGGGATCGGGATCGCAGTAGGGTCCGGTGAAGAGCGGCACGGGACGCTGCGTGAGTGCCGACGAGTCCGCCAGCCAGTCGTGTCCGCTGATGGTCACCACCGTGCTGCCGTGCGTGATGAACCCCAGGTCACGCATGGAGCCCGCGATGCGTCGGGCCGTGAAGCCGAGCGCGGTCAGTAGCATGTACAGCGCATTGCTGGACGACCAGCAGGTGCCGCCGGTGCCGTGGGCCAGCCACTGCTCGAAGAAATCGATCGCGTGCGTGCCCGGCAACGGCGCCGTGTCGCCCTCCCGCAGCGCGATGAGCTTGCGCACGTTGTCGAAGGGTACGCGTTGGCACCAGGCGCCATACACCGTATGCAGCAGGGCCAGCGTCGGTGGGGTGGAGGCGACGCCAAGGCGGGCGCAGACGGCGTCACGCAGCGAAGCCGGCAGTGGGATGTCGTCGACCGGTGCTTGCGGCATCTCGGCGGTCACGCGATGGCGGGCCACAGCGCGAGACTGCACAGCGTGCCGGCCACGGTGAGGACGGTGCGCACGCGGGCATTCCACGGCGGCAGCAGTCCCTCACGCGAGGCGGCGACGTCCCAGGCGAGTTGCATGCCGCTGCTGAGCATGAGCAGCCCGAGTGCGGCCTTGGGTGGGGTCTGCGGCAGGAGGGCGGCCAAACCGACCAGTGTCGGCGTCGCGGCCGCCACCATGCGCCACAGGATCGGCGCGTCGGGCGATCGCGCCAGCTCGGCACCCCAGCGCGCACCGCCCAAAAAACTGAGCGTGAGGGCGGCGTACACCAGAAAGGTCCGGATGGCGGCATCATGCAGCGCGCTGACGTCGGGCGTGCTGTACGCGATGGCGAGGCACACCAGAAAGGGGACGAGCCCCGACGCGCTGATCAGCCAGAAGGTGCGGGTAGGCATGGCGCGAAGGTAGCGCCGACCTGCGCTGCGCGGTATATGTCGACGCCATGCCTACGACTGCCCAGCGTCTATCCGTCTTCAGCGAATCGGTGATTCGCGGCACCACGCGCCTCGCGAATCAGCACGGCGCCATCAACCTGTCGCAGGGTTTCCCGGATTTCGATCCACCGGAAGTGCTGCTGGAGGGGCTGGAGCGCGCCACGCGCGGGCCGTTCCATCAGTATGCCGTGACGTGGGGCGCACCGCGTTTCCGGGCGGCCCTGGCGAACAAGATCGCGCATTTCAGCGGACGCGCGGTGGACCCCGAATCGGAACTGGTGGTCACCTGCGGTAGCACGGAAGCGATGATGGTCGCCATGATGACCGCGTGCAACCCGGGCGATAAGGTCATCGTCTTCTCGCCGTTCTACGAGAACTACGCGGCCGACGCGATTCTCTCGGGGGCCGAGCCGATCTACGTGCCGTTGCATCCGCCGCACTTCAACTTCGACGAGGACGTGCTGGCCGCCGCGTTTGCGCAGCGCCCGAAGGCGATCGTCGTGTGCAACCCATCGAACCCGAGCGGCAAGGTGTTCACGCGCGAGGAACTGCTCATCATCCTCAAGTACGCGCAGCAGTACGACACGTGGGTGATCATGGATGAGCCGTACGAGCACATCATCTACGAGCCCCATCGGCACGTGTATTTCAACACCCTGCCGGGTGCCTTCGAACGCACGATCACCTGCAATTCGCTGTCGAAGACGTATTCGATCACGGGCTGGCGGTTGGGCTACGTGCATGCGCCGGCCGGCGTGATCGCGCAGGCCAAGAAGGTGCACGATTTCCTCACCGTCGGCGCCGCCGCGCCGCTCATGGAAGCGGCGGTGGGCGCGCTCCAGCTCCCCGACTCGTATTACGCGGGGCTCACCGAGCTGTACAGCGCCAAGCGGGAGATCTTCCTCGACATTCTCCGCAGCACGGGATTGCCGTTCACCGAGCCGCAGGGCGCCTACTACGTGATGGTCGACATCACGGCGCTCGGCTTCGCCAACGACACGCTGGCCTCGGAATGGCTGATCAAGGAGATCGGCGTGGCGGGCGTGCCCGGCTCGAGCTTCTTCCGCGAGCCGGTGCATCATCTCATCCGCTTTCACTTCGCCAAGCGCGAAGAGACCCTGCGCGCGGCCGGTGAGCGGCTGGCCGGACTGTCGGCGCGGCTGAACGCGGGAGGCTGATCACACAGAGAAAAGGCTGTGTGATCAGTTCAGCGATGTGTCAGCACTGCGGGCACGCGAGAAATGTGCGCGCCGCCGCCGCCGTCCGCACCGGATCCTCCTCGTGCGGCACGTGGCCCAGCTCGGGGAAGAGTTCGATGCGGCTGCCCGGAATGTCGCGCGCGAAGCGCCCGGCATGATCGGGTGGAATGAGGCCATCGCGCCCGCCCCACATGATCAGCGTCGGCGCGCGCACGGTGGCGATGCGCGCGGAATCGGCACCGTTGGTGGACTGCGCGAAACGGCGCGGCAGCGACGCCCGATTCCCTTCGCGCAAGGTGAGTTCGTAGTAACGCGTGACGAGTGTATCGGTCACGCGTGACGGATCGCCGTACACGCTGCGCACGCTCGATGTGACCACGCTGCGCGGCAGGATGCGCGTGAACAGCCAAGTGAGACCTTGCGTGCGGGCCATCCGGAAGCCGATCGGCACCGACTGCGACACGATCGGGTAGCCGGTCGCGTCCACCAGAATCAGCGCGGCCACGCGATCGGGCGCCGCGGCCGCCACCTCCCACGCCACTTCGCCGCCGAGCGAATTGCCGGCGATCGCGAAGCGGGACACGCCGAGCGAGTCGAGCAGCCGCCGCGTAAAGCGCGCGTACGCGCCCAGCGAGTAGTCCTGATCGGGCGACGGGCCGGTGAGTCCGAATCCGGGGAGATCGAAGCGGATCACGCGGCGCGACCCGCGCATCGCGGCGGCCCACCCGTCAAACGTGTGCAAGCTGGCCGAGGTGCCGTGCACGAGCACGATCGGCACGGAATCGGTGCGCGGCCCCTCGTCGCGCAGGTGCACCTGCATGCCGTCGAGGGCGAGGAAGCGCGACGGCGGCGCCGCCCAGCGCGCAGCCAGCATCGATACCGGCTTGTCGGGTGCCCACACGATGCCAAATGCGAGCAGCAGCAGCGTCGACAGCATCAGTGCGCCCATCAGCCAACGCGCCAGTTTCATGAGTCCCGCTCCAGCTGGAAGAAGAAAGGGGCGGCGCCACGCATGTCCATCAGTCCGAGCATGGTGCGGTGGTCGATGCGCCGGAAACAATCGATGATCGGCAGATGATCATACACCATGGCCGCCGTGGTCACGCCCCGGTACGTCATCGCGCGCAACCGGGCCCGCGGTTCGCGCGTGCGCAGCAGCGGGGTGGCGAGGGCGAACAGCGCGCGCGACACGGCGTGCCGCGTGAGCGTGTGGTAGCGCGACAGCGAGAGCGGAATGCGGCGCGGATCGATCGCGTACTTCTGTCCGGCGCGATCCCGGAATACGAGCGGATGCACCGCCTCGTCGCTCTCGAACGTCTTGCCGTACCACGCGTAGGCCTCGAGCAAGCCGTCCATGTCGTGGCCGGTCGGCACGCCGGAGCCACGCCAGTGGCCATGCATCTCCAGCGTGGTCACCGCCGGCAGCGCGTCGAAGCGTGCCAAGGCCTCGGTCAGCGACATGGCCCCAGACATGCTCATTCTCGGCAGGTCGCGCAGCGCGGCGTGAGGAGGGCATCCTTGAGCGAAACGCCATCGAGTGGTTCCGACGGGGTCAGGCCAAGCAACTCGGCCAGCGTGGGTGCCAGATCGACGGTGCGGACGAACTGCGTGTGTGTGCCCGGCCTGATCCCGGCGCCGGCGAAGATCAGCGGGACGTGCGAGTCGTAGTCCCGTGGCGAGCCGTGCGAGGCCACGTTGCCCCCCCAGGTGCTGTATGGGGTTAGCGTCACGACCAGCTCGATCGGCAGGGTCGCGGCAAACTGATGCGCCCATCGCCGCGCGATCTCGTCAGTGAGCGTGTCGGCGAGCAGCGCGGGGAACCGATCGACGCGCGCGACGCCGGGGACCTTGCGGGCGTCCTCGGCGAACGCGTTCACGATGGCCTCGAGGTCGGATGGCTTCCGGAACGCGCGGCGATTGGCCAGCAGGATCTGCCCGTCGAGCTCGATGGCGAAGGTGTCGAGTTTACTTGCCCGCAAGCGCGCCACGGTGGCCGGCATCACGTCGTCGAGCGACACGCGCCGCGGGCGCGGCTCGACCGATGCCGGCGCGATTTCGGGGATACTCCCCACGCCGTGATCGGCGGTCACCACGATCGTGATCGTGGTGGAGTCGCGCAGCGCGTAGAGCGAGTCGAGGAACAGACCGATGGTGCGATCGACCCGTAGCACCTGATCGTGCATCTCGCGCGAATCGGGGCCGTAATTGTGGCCAATCACATCAGTGGCCGACAACGACATCGCCAGCAGGTCGGTGTGCGGTCCCGTGCCGAGCTGCATGGCATTCACGCCGTGCAGCGCGAACTGCACGGTGAGGTCGTCCATGTACGGCGTGATGCGAATTTCGCTGCCGACGTCCACCGGGTCGTCGGTGAGTCGGTGCGGAAAGGTGAAATTCCGCCCCCCCATCTCCGCGCTGACGCTGTCGGGCTCGCGATAGGCGCTGTCGGCCAGCAGCAACGACCACGTGCGGCCGGCGTACGCCTGCACTGACTGACGGTCGTTGAATTCACGCACCCACGCCGGGACCTCCTTGCGATAGTACGTGCTGGTGAGGAACCGGCCATCGATCGAGTACCAGTACACGTCGCTCTTGGACGTACCGATCGGCAGGATGGCCCCGCGATCCTTCATCGACACCGACAGCGTCTTCGTCTGGCTGTGGGCGCGCTTCATCCAATCGGCGAGCGTCGTGCCGACGAACCGCGCCGGCGAGGCGCCGGTGCCGTAGCCGCTGGCCACCAAGGGGTAGCGTTGGTCCTCCACGCCCACCCGATTGAGCATGATCCCCGTGGAGCGCGGGAACCGCCCCGACAGCAGGGTGGCGTGTCCGGGCGCCGTTTCCGTGATCGCGTGATCCTGATGCGCGTTGTTGAACCGGGCGCCACGCCGCGCCAGCCGCGCCAGTCCGCCGGTGAGCTGGCCGGAATAGCGGTCGAGATAGTCGGCGCGGAACTGATCGATCGTGATCAGCACGACCAGCGACGGCGCGACCGTTGGCGCCTGGGTCGGCTGGGGACGGGCGGAGCCGGCCAGGCAGGCCAGCGCGAGTGCCGCAGGCATCGCGAGAGTCAGTCGCATCATGGGGCGAATGTGGCAGAGCGCGTGGATCGCGGCAAGCCATGCGCGCGGGCGGGCCGTCCCATGGCGCGAATGGAACGCCCGCACGATACTGATGCAAGATCGGTCGGCGCTGCCGTGCCGACGCATACCCCTGCTGAGCCGCCGAGTGCCTCTCCCGAGTCAGGAACGCGCGTGACCATCACGGTGAAACGGGCCGATGCCGGCACGCGGGTCGTGCTGCGCGCCATTGTGTACTACGTCGTCCTGCTTGGCGGGGCGACCCTGCTGTGGCGGTTTCTCCCGCATGGATCGGCGGCGGTCCCGGCCTCGCTCGAGGCGTTGCTGGGCATGGGCACCCAGCCCGACCCGCGCGTCCTGCCGCCACTCGACGATGTCACGCTGGCCGTGACCGTTGCGGTGGCGATGGCGGCCGCCGTGTTGCTGTCGCTGCCGGTGGCGTGGGTGTACCTGCTGACGCGGGCGAAGCGCGGCTATCAGCAGTCGGTCGTGCAATTGCTGGTCATTCTGCCCACGGTCGTGGCAGGCATCGTGTTGCTGGTGAAATACTCGCTGGCGCTCGCCTTCAGTCTGGCCGGCATCGTGGCCGCGGTGCGCTTCCGCAACACACTCGACGACAGCAAAGACGCCGTGTACGTGTTTCTGGCCACCGCCATCGGCCTGTCGTCGGCGGTGAACCTGCCGGTGGCAGCGGTCCTCTCGATTGGCTTCAACACCGTGTCGTTGCTGCTCTGGTATACCGACTTCGGCAGCGCGCCAATGGAGATGGACGGGCGGATCGCCGAGCGCCGCCTCAGCCGCGCGAAAAAGCTCGCGCGCACCGGCACCTTCGTGGCGCGGGTGGACGATGAAGTGCTGAAGAACATGACGCGCGAACAGCTCGAAGGGATCGCCGAACGCGCCTGGAAGCGCGCGCAAGCCAACCAGCAGACGGACGAACTGCCGGTGGTGCAGGAGGAGCGCATTCTCCGGGTGCAGACCGACGATGCGACGGCCCTGCGGCGCGTGCTCGAGCCGCGCCTGCAGGAGTTCACGAAGTCGTGGCGATTCGGGAGCATGGAATCCGCCGACGGCGTGTCGATGCTCGAATATCGGATTCAGCTGCGCAAGAAGACCGGACCTGAGGATCTGCTGGCGTTGGTGCGCGCGGCTGGGTCCACGCAGGTCGCCAGCGCGGAAGTGGTCTGACCATGATGCGAAGGAGCCTTGCCCGCATGTCGAATACGATTGGTGCTCCGCGTCTGACGCGTGTGGTCGCCGCCCTGCTGGTCATGGGGGGCGCCACGGTGGCCCCGGCGCAGGAAACGGGCAAGGCGCCCAAGAAGCCGAAGGCGGCGGCCGATAGCCTCAAGGACGCCGGACCGCCCAAGCAGAAGAAGCCGAAGGCGCCGCCGATGTTCGCGAGCGAGCAGCCGCTCGAGCTCACGCTGACGACGAACATCAAGCAGATCAAGAAGGACAAGACGGGCGAAGCACCGTGGCGTGCTGCGACGATCTCGTATGCGGGTGACGGCGGCAGGACCGTCACGGTACCGGTGCGCGTAAAGACGCGCGGTGTCTGGCGGCTCAAGCACTGCGAGTATCCGCCCATTCGCATCAAGGTGGCGGACAAGGCGGGCAAGGGGACGCTGCTGGCAGATCTCGACGAGCCGAAGCTGGTGACGTACTGCCGCAATCTCGACACGTACGAGCAATATGTGCTGCAGGAGGCGCAGCTCTATCGCATCAATCGGCTCGTGACTGACGTGAGCCACCGCGTGCGGCTGGTGCGCCTGTCATACGCCGACAGCGCCAGTGGCAAGGTCGAGGTCACGCGTTACTCGTTCCTGATCGAGGACCCGGCGCAGGTGGCGCGTCGTGCGAACGGGGTGATTCTCGACCAAAAGGGGGCTACGGCCGACGACCTCGAGCCGGAGATCTCCGCGCTCGCGTTCACGTTCCAGTATTTCATCGGCAACACCGACTTCTCCTACAGTGGACTGCACAACGGCGAAGTGATCGCGTTGGCTGACGGCCATAACCTGCCCGTGTCGTACGACTTCGACTTCGCCGGTGCGATCGACGCGACCTATGCCGGCGTCGATCCGTCGATGCAGGTAAAGCGCGTGCGAGACCGGCAGTTTCGCGGCTACTGCGTGCATGAAGCGGCGTACCCGAACGCCTTCGCACAGTTCATCGCGAAGAAGGACGCGATCTACGCGCTGTATCGCGACGAGATCGGGCGGTTGATCGCGCCCGGTACGGTGAAGCGCACGCTGAGCTACTACGACGATTTCTACAAGGACATTGCGACGCCGAAGGATGTGCAGCGCAACCTGTTCTCCACCTGCGTCAAGTAGCGCGGGAGCCGCCCAACGTGCCGGCGCGCCTAGCTGGGGCCGACGAACCGATAGCCGAGCCCCGGTTCGGTAACGATCAGGCGCGGTACCGACGGATCAGGTTCGACCTTGCGTCGCAGATGTGTCATGTGGACGCGAACGTGTGCGGCGAAGTCTCCGAACTCGCGACCCCACACGAGATCCCACAAGTTGCGTGCGGAAAGCGTCCGCCCCGGATGCAGGACGAGGGCGCGGAGCAACGCCCACTCGGTCGGCGTGAGTCGTTGCGGCTCACCGTGCCGGACCACGCGCTGCTCGATCAAGTCGATGACCACCCCCCCGGCCTCGATCCGCGCCCACGAACGCGCCGCCGTGGAGGCGACCGACCGTCGGATCTGCGCGCGCACCCGGTCCAGCAGCTCGCCCTCGCCGCAGGGCTTGATGAGGAAGTCGTCGGCGCCGGCATCCAGCAGCGCGACTTTTTCCTCTTCGTCGGTGCGCTCGGACAGCACGATGATCGGCACGTCGGAAAGCCCGCGCAGTAGCCGCAGGAGGTCCGCCCCGTCTCCATCGGGGAGCCCGAGGTCGAGCAGCATCACATCCGGTGCCTTCAAGGCGCACTCACGCCTCGCTTCGGCCAGCGAGGACGCGGTCCGCACCGAGCGGCAGATCGTGCTCAACGTCTGCACCAGCGCATACCGGAGCTCGATATCGTCTTCGACGACGAGGATCGACTCCGGGTCGGGACCACCGGGGAGCATCACGGGAGACATAGTCGAATGCTAATGCGAGGCGGCGCCCGCCGTGAGCGTTCGTTCCACGATTCGCCTCACAGCGTGCTGATGTCGATGACGAAGCGGTACTTCACATCCGACGCAAGCATGCGCGCATAGGCCTCGTTGACGGCCGACGCCGCGATCACTTCGACATCGGCCACGATCTGATGCGCGGCGCAGAAGTCGAGCATCTCCTGCGTTTCCGCGATGCCGCCGATGAGCGAGCCGGCCAGCGTCTTGCGCTTCGTGATGAAACCGAAGGCGCCGGGATAGTGGTGCGGCTCGGGGGAGCCACCGAGCAGGCACAGCGTGCCGTCGCGACGAAGCAAGGCGAACTCGGGCACGAGGTCGTGCGACGTGCCGACGGTGTCGATGATGAGGTCGAGGGAGTTCCGCAGGGCCTTCATGGCCGCCGGATCCGTCGAAATCACGACCTCGTGCGCGCCGAGGCGCTTGGCATCGTCGATCTTGGAGGGCGAGGTGGTGAGCACGACCACGTGGGCGCCCATCGCGGCGGCCAGCTTCACGGCCATGTGCCCCAGACCGCCGATGCCGACCACGCCGACTCGGCTGCCCGGACCGACCTTCCAGTGACGGAGCGGTGAGAAGGTGGTGATGCCCGCGCACAGCAGCGGCGCCGCCCCGGCCGGATCCATCCCTTCGGGAATGCGGAGCACGTAGCGATCGTCGACCACGATCGCCGTGGCGTAGCCACCCTGAGTGGGGAGCCCGGTTTGCTGCTCGACGCCCCCGTAGGTGCCCGTCATGCCGACGTCGCAGTACTGCTCGAGCCCGTCCTCACACGAGGGGCAGCTGCGGCAGCTGTCCACCATGCACCCCACGCCGACCAGGTCACCCGTCTTCCAGCGGGTGACGTCGGCGCCGGTCGAAACGACCCGCCCCACGATTTCATGCCCCGGCACCTGCGGATAGGCGATCGGCCCCCATTCGCCGCGCACCGTATGCAGGTCGGAATGGCAGATGCCGCAGAAGAGAATCTGGATCTGCACGTCGCGCGGGCCGGGCGCACGGCGCTCGAAGCTCCACGGACCGAGGGGGGCGGCCGCGCTGAAGGCGGCAATACCACGAGTTTGCGTCATTGGCTAAACGTGTGGTCTGTGTCGTACGTTTTCCATGGTACCCTCGAAAATCTCCCTCCACCGTTCCCCTATGTCCCGAATCTCCTCCTTCGCGTGGCTGGCCGGCAGCGTGCTCATCGGTGCCCAGGCACTGGGTGCCCCCGAGCTCGGTGCGCAGTCGCTCGACTCCGCCGCCGTGGCCGGCATGCGCTGGCGTACGGTCGGCCCCGCCAACTTCATGGGCCGCATGTCCGATGTCGTCGGCATTCCGGGCCCCTCCAAGACGCTGTTTGCCGCCGCGGCGGGCGGTGGCATCTGGAAGACCACCAACAACGGCACCACGTGGCGTCCGGTGTTCGACGACAAGCGCGTGATTTCGATGGGCATGCTCGCCATTGCGCCGTCGGATACGCAGCAGGTCTGGGCCGGCACCGGTGAGCCGAACTCGCGCAACTCGATCGAGCCGGGCGGCGGCATCTTCAAGTCCACCGACGGCGGCGTGACGTGGGCCGCCAAGGGGCTCGAGAAGACCGAGCACATCGGCCGCATCGCGGTGCACCCGACCAATCCGAACATCGTGTTCGTGGCGGCACTCGGCGCCGCGTGGCGCTCCAACCCGGAGCGCGGCGTCTACCGGACCACCGACGGCGGCACCACCTGGCAGCTCGTGAAGTTCGTGAGCGACAAGGCGGGCTTCGTGGATGTGGCGCTCCACCCGAAAGATCCGAACGTCGTGTTCGCCACCAGTTGGGAGCGGCGTCGCACGCCGTACTCGCTGTTCAGCGGCGGCCCCGGCTCGGCCCTGTGGAAGAGCACCGATGGCGGCACCACATGGGCGGAAGTGAAGGGCGGCGGCTTCCCGGCCGGTCAGAAGGGACGCATGACGATCGACATCAATCGCGCGAATCCGAGCGTCATGTACATGATGATCGAAGCGGCGGCCAATGCGACCGGTCCGATCGTCGGTGAGCGCAGTCCGAAGAACAACGGTCTCTGGAAGAGCACCGACGGCGGCACCACGTGGGCGCAGATGAACAACTACAACGTGCGTCCGTTCTATTACTCGCAGGTGCGCAGCGATCCGAAGAACCCGGACCGCGTGTACTTCTCGAGCACCGACCTGCAAATGTCGGAAGACGGCGGCAAGACGAATCGCACGACGGCCAATGGCGTGCACATCGATACGCACGGTATCTGGATCGACCCCACCGATCCCGAGCGCTGGGTGATCGCGAACGACGGCGGTATCGCCATCACGTTCGACAAGGGCGGCAACTTCGTGCAGGGACAGAACATTCCCGTGGCACAGTTCTACGAAGTGGCCTACGACATGGCCGTGCCGTACAACATCTGCGGCGGTGCACAGGACAACGGCACCTGGTGTGGCCCGAGCAAGCGTCGCACGCCCACCACGAGCCTCGGCTACTGGTTCACGATTGCGGGCGGCGACGGTTTCTACGCCGCGATGGACCCGACTGATCCGAACGTCGTGTACGGTGAGTCGCAGGGCGGCAACGTGTCGCGCGTGAACCTGAAGAGCGGTGAGCGCATGGCCTTCGCAAAGCCCACGTGGCAGGCGCGCTACAAGCAGTGGGAAGATTCGATCGCGACCCTTCGCGGGGATCCGCTGGTGGCCGCCACCAAGGCGCAGAACACCGCCATCGCCGCGCTCCGCGCGCAGCAGGCGAAGGACTCGACCGAACTGTCGATCCGCTACAACTGGAACGCGCCGTTCTTCCTCTCGCCGCACAATCCGTCGGTGGTGTACTTCGCCGGCAACAAGGTGCTGAAGTCGACCAAGCGTGGCGAAGATCTGCGCATCATCTCGCCTGATCTGTCGAAGAACCTCACCGCCAAGCTCGACACGGCGCTCCGTCTCACTGGCGGCATCACGCTCGACGCGACCGGCGCCGAAACGTACGGCACGATCGTGGCGCTCGAAGAGAGCCCGGCCAAGCCCGGCCTGCTGTACGCCGGCACCGACGACGGCAACGTGTGGAAGTCGTCGAACGACGGCGCCACGTGGGAGAATCTGTCGTCGCGCATTCAGGGGCTGCCGAACGGCGGCGAAGTGTACGTGACGCGCATCGAAGCGTCGAAGTTCGACACCAACGTCGTGTACGTGGCCTTCGACAATCACCGGTGGGGGGATTTCCGTCCGCACCTCTTCATGTCGAAGGACGGCGGCAAGTCGTTCTCGTCGATCGTGAACAACCTGCCGGCTGACGGCCCGGGTGACTTCCTGCACGTCGTGCGCGAAGACCCCATGAATCGCGATCTGCTGTACGTCGGCACGTCCATCGGCGTGTATGCGTCGATCGATCGTGGCGCCACCTGGTCGCGCTTCATGGCGAATCTGCCCAGCGTGCCGGTGTACGACCTGCAGATTCATCCGCGCGATCGCGAACTGATCGCGGCCACGCACGGTCGTGGTTTTTGGATCGTGGACGTGGCGCCGCTGCAGGAGATGACGGCGGCCGTGGCAGCCAAGCCGGTGCATCTGTTCACGCCCAAGACGGGCTTCCAGTGGGGCGAGGAGCCCCTGCGTGGCGCCAGCGGCAACGGCAATGCGCAGAACTTCTTCGTGACGCAGAACCCGGCGTACGGCGCGGCGATCTCGTATCGCATCACGACGCCCGGCTCGACCTCGGCGCGCATCAGCATCGTGGACGCCGGCGGTGATACGCTCACCACGCTCACCGGTCCGGGCGCGCCCGGCCTGCACACGGTCACGTGGACGTACGCCATCACGCCGCGCCCGGCCGGTCGTGCGGCGCTGTCGGCCAGCGAGAAGCGTGACAGCATCCTGCGCGCCGTGCGGGCGCCACAGGTATTCGATTCGCTCACGAAGGCCAAGTACGACAGCGCGGCCATCGCGCAGGCGCGGGCGCTGATCAATCCGCCGGGACTCGGCAACGTGCCGTTCGGCGGCCGTGGCGGCGGTGGTGGTGGACGGGGCGGTGCCGGCAGCTGCGAGCGTCCGCTCACGCAGTGGGAGCCGTTCTGCGCGCGTCCGGCGGAAGCGGCCCCGCCGCGTGCCGGCGCCGTGCAGGCCCCGGTGATTCCGCAGCCGGCGGCCCCGAGTGCGGCTGTGCTGAAGATCTTCTCCCTGGTTGGTCTCCCGGCCCCGGCCCAGGGTGGTCGTGGTGGTGGCGGCGGCTTCGGCGGCTTCGGTGGTGGCGGCACCGCCGACACCGGCGACTACGGCATCGTGCTGCAGGTCGGCACGACGATCGTGAAGGGCAAGCTGCGCGTCGAGAACAAGGGCGCGATGGGCGGCGGCGGCTCGCCGTTCGGCGCGCAGGACGACGACGAGCGCGACCGCAAATAACAGCGGTACGCCGTGGGGTGTACGGGGTGGGGCGCGTCCAGCGGGACGCGTCTCACCCCGTTGCCGTTGGGTGGTCCGTGGCAGCACGCGCCTCTGTGCGGCACCGCGCGCGCTGGCGAGATTGCGGGGTCTATCATCACCGGTTGAGGATCCCGTGCGCGAATACCGCTTTCAATCCACTCCAGAAACCATCGAGGCGCTCCGCCAGTTGCGCGGGGCGTGGCGTGGCCTGGTGGTGGCCGAGCATTCCATCACGGTCGTGCTGCAGGATCAGCGCGCGGTCCGCATCGTCAGCGACACGGCCGATGTCGAATCGTTGTTCGACGCGTATAGGCTGGAAGCCGAAGTACAGAGTGCCGACGGCATGTACGGGGTGCCGGTCGAGGCGTTCGCCCAAGGCAACAACGACATTGTGCTTTTTACTGGCGTGACGTGGAGCGAGCCGGCGGGCGCCGTGCGGGCCGAGGGGCTATCGGAGACCTCGGTGATGCACTTCTCGGGGCATCCGGGGCAGCTGTCCGACACGGCCGAGGTGGTGTGCATCACCACCGATGCGTTCGTGATCGCGGCCAGTGACGGCAGCGGGGTGCTCATTCGCACCGGCCTGCGTCCGGGCTCCGTGGAAGTGGAACGGAACCCGGAGAAAGTGCGCGCGTTTCTGATGGATCGCGGGTACAGCGCGGCGTAGTTACTTCGGGGCGCGCGTGAACAGGATGTAATCGCCTTTGTCGGCGTGCTCCTTGCCATTCGCCTTCGACAGATCGGCGATCGGCACGGCGCTCAGCACCACCGTCTTCGCCTCCGGCGCGCGACGACGGGCCCGTTCTGCGGTGCCGAGGCCGGCGTCGCTGTGAAAGGCACCGTCGACCTGGAACACGATCGCGCCCTTGGGTGCCGCACGCCATGCGTTGACGATGGCTTCGCCCATCGCTTCGTCCTTCACGCACTGCGCTTCGTAGAACGTGTCGGTCAGCTTCGCCATGGCGGCGGCATCACCGGCTGTCGGCGGTCCGCCGCCGGCGCTGTGTCCCGTCATCGTCTGCGCGAACTTCGTGTAGTAGGCGTCCTTCGGGCAGATATTCTCTTTCGCGATGAAGCGACGATCGGCCGCGTTCAAGGTGTCGAGCAGCGCGAGGCCGCGGCGACCGACTGCGCTTGCCAACCGGCGCGGCACATTGGCCGCGACGACCGGCCATCCACGCACCCGCGCCAATTCGACCAGCGCCCGGTAGTCGGTGGTGTAGCGATCCCACGGGCGCGACCCGGCCAGGAAATTCGCCTCGGAAATCGTGCCGGCGAGATACTGATCGACCAGCGGCTGCACGTCGCGCTCGAACATCTCGAGGGTGACCACCACGCTCGGCCGGCGCTCCCCGAGGGCGGCCAGCACCGCGAGCTCACTCGCATGCGTGGCGGGATCGTCGTGCTGTTCGCCGAAGAATACGAAGTCGGCCTTGGCGGCGGCGTCGGCGAGCTGCGTAAACGGGATGAAACGGTTGGCCTTGCTGTCGTACACGCGCAGCGCAGGGGCGGCGGCGCCGCTCGGGACCGCAGTGCGGGCGCCGCCCGAGGCGCAGGCCGTGGAGAACACCGAGGCGCCGCCGAGCAGCGCCATGAGGAACCGGCGGGAGGAGGTCATGTGCGGAATCTCGCACATACCAGTCGTGGCGCTAGTTTTCGTGTCGCATGCATCCGGAAACTGCCCTCCTCGTCACGATCGCTGGAGCCTTCGGCGCGGCGTTCCTGTTCGGCTTTGCCGCGTCGAAGCTGAAGATGCCGCCGCTGGTCGGCTATCTGCTTGCTGGCATCGCACTCGGGCCACACTCGCCCGCGTTCGTGGGCAACGTGGAGCTGGCCGGCCAACTGGCCGAGATCGGCGTGATCCTGCTGATGTTCGGCGTGGGTCTGCACTTCTCTCCCGGCGACTTGATGCGGGTGCGTCGCATCGCGGTGCCGGGCGCCATGCTGCAGATGCTGACCGCGATCGGCTTGGGATACTGGCTGGCCAGCTCGTGGGGCTGGGCGCCGGCGGCGTCCCTGGTGTTCGGCTTGTCGCTGTCGGTGGCCAGTACCGTGGTCGTGCTGCGGGTGCTGGAAGATCGCGGCCTCATGGACTCGATCGACGGGCGCGTGGCGGTGGGCTGGCTGGTGGTGGAAGACCTGTTGGTCGTGCTCGCGCTGGTGCTGCTGCCGGCCATTCTGGATGCGCTGGGCGCTGGTACGGACGGCGTACCGATGGGCCGCCTCGCGCTCATCACGACGGTGTCGCTGACGCTGGTGAAGATGGTGGCATTCATCGTGCTGATGGGCGTGGTGGGACGCCGTGCGGTGCCGTGGCTGCTGACGCACGTGGTACGTAGCGGCTCGCGCGAGCTGTTCACGCTGGCGGTCCTGGCGGTGTCGCTTGGCGTGGCCGTGGGTGCCGCCGCGTTGTTCGGGGTGTCGTTCGCGCTCGGGGCATTCGTGGCCGGTGTCGTGATCAGCGAGTCGGAGCTCAGTCAGCGCGCTGGTGCCGATGCGCTGCCCATGCAGGACGCCTTTGCGGTGCTCTTTTTCGTCTCGGTGGGTATGCTGCTCGATCCGGGGGTGTTGCTCACGCAGCCGGTGAAGGTGCTGGCGACGGTCGCGATCGTGCTGCTGGGGAACACGGTGGTGGCCACCGTGCTCATGGTACTGCTGCGTCATCCGTTCGGCGCGTCGCTGCGCCTTGGAGCCAGCTTCGGTCAGATCGGTGAGTTTTCGTTCATTCTGGCCGGACTCGGCGTATCACTGGGGGTGCTGTCGGACGAGGGACGCAGTCTCATTCTGGCGGCGGCGCTGTGCACGATCGTGCTCAATCCGCTGCTGTTCGCGTCGCTCGACCAGCTGTCGGTGTGGATCGCCCGACATCCGCGGCTGCTGGACCGCCTGGAGCGACAGAAGGCGCCGCGGGTGGCGCACACGGCCCTGTTTGAGATGGTGCAACAGGGGCACGCCATCCTGATCGGCTACGGGCGGGTGGGACGCACGATCGGCGACGCGCTGCAGCGGCTCGACATTCCCTTCGTCGCGATCGAGCAGGACCGTCGCGTGGTGGATGCGATGCGCACGATCGGGGTGCCCTCGATCTACGGAGATGCGACGCGTTCGGACGTGCTCGAACACGCCCATCCGGCCACGGCGCGACTGCTCGTCGTGGCGGCGCCCGACCCGTACCACGCCCGACACATCATCGAGATGGTCCGCGCCAGGAATCCTGCCATCGATATCGTGGTGCGCACGCACAGCGATCAGGAACAGGCGTTGTTCGAGCAGTTGGGTGTCAGCAAGGCGCTCATGGGCGAACGCGAGTTGGCGTTCGGCATGGCATACCACAGCCTGCGCTCCCTCGGCGTCGACGATGATCGCGCGGACGATATCGTGGAGGGATTACGCGGGGGAGCGCGCATGCAGACGCGCGAGTTCAGCGCGCTGATGCCGACGGCGCCGCGGATGTAACGCCTGATCGACTGATCCAGTACTCAGAGTACTGACCGTCAGGCTCAGGCGTCAGACTGGGTATAGTGGTCGGAGTTCAGCAACGACCGTGCTCAGTGGCGAGGATACGATGGTGCCATGCCGCGGGCCCTCGTGCGGCCCGCCCTCCCGCGCGGCCCGCACCATCAAATTCTGAGTGTCTGCGGACTGTTGTTGCTGAATTCCGACCACTATACGCAATCAGACGCCAGAACTCCGACCACTGACTACTGGGTCTTTGTGATCCCCGGCCGCCCGTGTTCCAACTTCCACGCGCTCGCGGTGTTCACTGGCGCCCCGGGCTTCAGCACGAACGGCACGCTGCGGTACTCCGCGATCCAGTCCGTTTCGGTGACCTTGCAGCGCACGTAGCCACGACGGTTCTCGAACCACTTGAGGTGCGGGTTGTCGCCCTGCATCGTGGCCATCCGCTGCGGCGTCACGTCGCTGCCGTCGCCGCCGCTGGAGATGCTCGTGCACACGAACTCGGCGCCGATCGTCGGCTTGTCGGGGCGGGAGAAGTCGCTGTGCAGCTCGTTCACCCAATTGGTGTGAATGTCGCCGGTGATGGTCACCGTACGATTCGGGGCGCGCTTGGCGACTTCGTTCAGCAGGCGATCGCGTGCCACGGGATAGCCACTCCACTGGTCCATCGACGTGCGCACTTCGTCGCCAGGTGCGGAATCGTACGGTGCCATCATGACTTGGTTCGCGAGCACCTGCCAGTGCGACGATGACGCACCGAGTCCGTCCACCAGCCACTTCTCCTGTGGGGCGCCCAGCAGGCCGCGCTTGGCGTCCGTCCACGGCGCACAGCCCTTGAGCGGCTGGTCTTCGCACACCTGATTGTCGCGGAACTGACGCGTGTCGAGCATCCAGAAGCGCGCCATCGCGCCCCAGTTGATCGTGCGCGTGATCGACAGGTCGGCCCACGACTGCACGCGCGGTACGCGCACCGGCTGGTGCTCCCACCACGCCTGATACGCCGCAGCGCGACGCGTACGCATCTGCTCCACCGACTCCATGTTGTTCTCGCCGGTGAGTCCGGCGTAGTCGTTGTCGACCTCGTGGTCGTCCCAGATCACCAGCCACGGGCAGCGCTGGTGCGCCGCCTGCAGGTCGGGGTCGGACTTGTACTGCGCGTGACGTCGGCGATAGTCGTCGAGCGTGCGGATCTCGAGCCCCTGATGCTTTCGCACCGCACTGGCCGGGCTGGCGTACTCGTAGATGTAGTCGCCGAGGTGGACGGCGAGATCGATCTCTTCGTTCGCCAAGTGGCCGAGCGCGGTGAAGTAGCCCTGATCCCAGCGCTGGCACGACGCAAAAGCGAAGGCGAGCGGCGACTTCACGCCGTCGGCCGGTGTGGTGCGGAAGCGGCCGGTCTTGCTCACGGCGTCGCCCACGGTAAAGCGGTAGAAGTACCAGCGATCCGGTTGCAGTCCGTCCACGTTCACGTGCACGCTGAAGGACAGTTCCGGGGCCGCGGTGGCGCGTCCCTTCTTCACGACCGTCTTGAACTGGTCGTCGTCGGCGACCTCCCAGTTCACCGCGGTGCGGGTGCCGTCCATGCCGCCGTCGGGCTCGAACGGGCGCGGGGCGAGGCGTGTCCAGAGCACGCCGCCGGTAGAGGTCGGATCGCCGGAGGCGACGCCGAGTTGGAAGGGATCGTCGGCAAAGCGTGGGCGGCTGGTGACACGCCACACGTTGGGGACGACGGCGGCGAGGGCCGCGTAGCGCGAGAGGTCGGTGAGGAAGAGTCGGCGGTCCATGGCCATACGGTACGACGAAACGACGATGGCGGCTACCGAACCGGTGTCACGAACGTGCCAATTCCTGAGCACGCTGCAACCTTCTCGCCCCCCTGCAGCGTTGAAGGGCGATGACGTCCTCCACTGCGACTCTGACCCCCCCGCCGAGCGGCCTCACCTACGCCCGCGCCCGGCTGTACCTCGGCATCACGGGCGTGGGGAGTGCGGTGCTGCTCGCGGCGGCCCTGCTGTATTTCCGCATTCCATCCCGCGGACTCGCCATGTCCGACGCGCAGTCGGTGCCGGCGGCGCTGTTCCGCGTGGGGCTGCTGTTCGCGTTCGCGCACGTCGCGTTCATGGTGTACGACCTGATCGGCGGCGTGAGCCTGGTGCGACGCCAAGCGTGGGGCTCCAGGTGGCTGACGCGTTGGTTGCGAGGGGTCGCGGTGCAGTGGGTGGTGTGGATGCTGGTGGCGGCGGCGCTCATGCTCGCCGCGCGCGCGGCCGGCACGACGGCGGTGATCGCGGTGTTCGTGATGGTGCAGCTGCTGCTGGCCGCCGGGCGCGGCCGCATGGTTCGGGTGATCGCGGGTCTGCCGATCGTGCCCACCCCGGAGGGTATGGCGCGCGCGGCGGTGCAGGCCGGGCTCGACGCTGCTCGGCTGCAGGTGCTGGACTGCCCTGACGAAGGCTTCGTGGGCGGGTGGTCCGGCATCACGGCGCAAACCCTCGTGGTCCCGTTCCGCTGGACGCAGCTCCCGGAGCCGGCGCTGGCCGCGATGCTCCTGCGTCGGCGCCTGGCCGCCACCAGCGGCGCGCATACCCGTGGCGTACTCGGCGCGATCGGGTGGAACACGCTGGGCTTCGTGGTCTCGTTGGTGCTCACCGGGGCCTCGCCGGCCTCGGCGGCGGGCGTGATCACACTCGCGGCGGCGATGACGCTGTGGGCGTTCCTCGGGGTGCTGTTGCTGCCCACGCCGTCGCGAGCGGCGGTGTTCGCCCTGGATGCGGCCGCCACCGCGTCGGTGGGTGCGGCACCGATGCGCGCGGGGATCGAAGCGCTCGACGCGTGGCAGGACGACGAACCGGTTCGTAGCGCCGGCGTGGAGACCGTGTTTCACCCGGTGCCGGGACGCCGTGCGCGCATCGCGCGCTTGGTGGGGAATGCCGGCGCTGTGAAGCCGTGGCACGCACATCATTTGGCGCGCCACGCCCTTTGGCTGAGCTGGGGGGCGTTTACGCCGCTGTCGCGCGCGGTGCACTGCAACGTGGGGCGACCGGCGCTGTGGGCGATGCTGCCGGGGGATTGAACACTCAGACGGTCTGAGCTGGGGCGTCAGACTGGGTATAGTGTTCAGAATTCAGCACCGACAGTGCACAGTGCCGAGAATCGGACTGGCGGCGCTTCGACGATGCTTTCGTTATGACCGGCCCGGAGAAAACGCTCGAGACTGTGCACTGTCGGTGCTGAGCTCCGAACACTATACCCAGTCTGACGCCCGAGCTCAGACCGTCTGAGCTCCGCCTGTCTGATCAGTAGCCGCCCGCTCGCCCTCGCTGCATGCTTGATCGCATGTCTACATCCGCGAACCCAACGCCGCCTGTCGACCGCGGGCCTGCCGTGCCGTTCCCGCCGCCACTGCTGTTCGTGGGTGGTCTCGCGATCGGCGTGCTGCTCGATCTCGTGTTGCCACTGCCCGCGGTCACTCCCGACGCACGGTGGGTCGTGATGATCGGCTTTGCACTCGTGGCTACCGGACTGGCGTGCATGATAACCGGCATCCTTACCTTCCGATCGTTCCGCACCGCGGTGTATCCGAATCGACCCGCGAAACTGGTCGTCGATAGCGGCATCTATGCGTACACGCGTAATCCGATGTATCTGGGACTAACCATCGCCTACCTCGGCGGGGTGTTCCTGACGGGGATGCTGTGGGTCCTGTTGCTGCTGCCGTTCGTCCTCACGCTCCTGATCACGCAGGTCATCCGCCGGGAAGAACGTCATCTCAGCGAGCGATTTCCCGAGGCCTACGCCGCATACTGCGAGAGAGTGAGACGATGGTTGTGATGCGCGTGGGGCTCATGGTCTCCGCGGTGTTCGCCGTGCTCGCGGCCGCACCCTCGGCCAGCCACGCGCAGCCGGTGCCCGTGATCACCCCCCGCGCCGGCCTCATGATCACGCAGTCGGTGAAGGTGCGCCCCGGTGTGTATCGGCTGCGCGCGCCAGCGTCGCTCGACTCGGCGTTGCTCACGGTTCGCGGCAACGACATCACGGTCGATCTGCGCGGCGTCACCTTCGTCGGGTCGCCCATCGACAGCGCCCCCGACGCGGGGCAGGGCACGGCCGTTCGCATCGACGGCGGTAGTCGCGTGCGCGTGCGCGGCCTCACTGCGCGCGGATATCGCGTGGGGATTCTCGCGCGCGGTACCCGCGCCCTTACGCTCGACAGCAACGATCTCAGTCACAGCTGGAAGCCACGCCTGTTCAGCCTGGTGGAGCACGAGAGCCTTAATGATTGGCTGTCGTATCACAAGAATGAGCAGGACGAATGGCTGCGTTTCGGTGCCGGCATCTACCTGTCGCGCGTGACCGGTGGCGCCCTGCGTGGCAACACCGTGCGCCAGAGCATGAATGGCGTGCTGCTCACGCGCACCGACTCGCTCGACATCCGCGAGAACGACCTGTCGTACAACTCCGGACTCGGCATCGGGATGTACCGGTCGAGCTGGAACACCATCGTGAACAATCGCGCCGACTACAACGTGCGCGGCTATTCCCACGGGTTCTTCGCCCGCGGACAGGATTCGGCCGCGCTGCTCATGTTCGAGCAGTGCACGCACAACATCGTGGCCTACAACTCCATGACGCATGGCGGCGACGGCCTGTTCCTCTGGGCCGGACAGGAAACGATGGACACGGGTAAGGGCGGGTCGAACGACAATCTGTTTCTTGTGAACGATTTCAGCTTCGCGCCCACGAATGGCATGGAGGCGACGTTCAGTCGCAACCAGTTCATCGGCAATCGCGTCGAAGGGAACACGCACGGACTGTGGGGCGGCTACAGCTACGAGTCGGCCATCATTGGCAACTGCTTTGTGAACAATCGCATCGGCATCGCGATCGAGCATGGACAGCAGAACACCGTGGGCGCCAACCGGTTCGTGGGTGACACGCTCGCCATTCGCCTGTGGGCTGATTCCATCGAGCCGAGCGAGTGGGGGTACCCGAAGCATCGGGATACACGCAGCCGCGCGTGGCGCGTCGTGGACAATCGATTCACGCGGGTGCAGGAGCGCCTGCGGATTGCGAACAGCAGCGATATCGACAGCGTGCGCAGCGTGGTCGACGATACGGCGTCGCAGGCGTGCGACCCCACGCGGCAGGTGCCGACCACCACCTGGTGGCGCATGCCGAACATCCAGAACGCGCCGCTGCGCTGGCCGTCGGCGGCTAATGCGCTGCGCGATCGCAGCGCCATCGTGGTGGATGAATGGGGGCCGTACGACTGGCAGTCGCCCAAACTGTGGCCGATCGACAGCACGCACAGTCCGTCGGTGCGCGTGCGCGTGCTCGGCCCCGCCGGTCGTTGGCGGGTGGTGTCGCGTCGCGGTGTAGCGGTGCTGTCGGCGACCGCGGGACGCACCGGCGATACCCTCGTGATCACACCCGCCGAGCAACAGCGCGACGACTGGGAGCTCACGCTCGAGTATCGCGGCGCCGCCACCACGTCGCCGCGCGGCGTGCGCACCGCCGCCGGTGTGCCGCAGCGATTCCGCTACGAACAATTCGCGCCGCGCACCACGTGGACACAACGGGTGTTCGCGTGGAGCGACAGCACCGATCCCGTAACGCAGCCGGCGGCGTTTGCTGCCCTGCTGGCCGGCCCGCCGATGGCGACACGCACGGCCCCGCGTATGGATTGGTTCTGGTCGCGTTCACGCGACGCTCAGATCCCCACGCGCCGCATGGCTGTGGAGGCCACTGCCACCTTCGATCTGCCGGCTGGCGCGTACACGCTGCGCACGCTCAGCGACGACGCGGTCCGGGTGTGGGTGGATGACCGCTTGGTGATCGATCAGTGGACGCCGCATGAAACGATGCCCGGCTACGTCCCGCTTGGTGGGGGCGTGCACCGGGTGCGGGCGCAGTACGTGCAACGAGATGGCTGGACCGAATTCCGGCTTGACGTATTGCGGGGACTGGTGCGCGCGTCCGCCGGGTCGGCGGGGCCGCACTGATGTCGGGGGCGGTCGCCGGTCTGGTGCGGCGTGGGCCGACGCGTTGCCGGATTGAGGCCAAGCGCCCACATTCCCGCCCATGAACATCTCCTGGATCGATTGGGTCATCGCTGCGGCGTCCATTCTCATCTGCTTCGTGCCCGCGCTCTTCCTCGCGAAGCGCTCGGGGGCCAGCACCTCGGAGTTCTTTGCCTCTGGTCGCTCGGTGCCGTGGTGGCTGGCCGGCCTGTCCATGGTGGCCACCACGTTCTCGTCGGATACGCCCAACTGGGTCACGGAACAGGTGCGCCGTTACGGCGTGGCCGGCAACTGGCAATGGTGGGCTTTCGTGCTCACTGGCGTGGCCACCGTGTTCTTCTTCGCGCGGCTCTGGCGTCGGTCGGGGGTTATGACGGACCTCGAGTTCTACGAGCTCCGCTACTCCGGCAAGTCAGCCTCCATGGTGCGTGGCTTCCGGGCGGTGTATCTCGGGCTGTTTTTCAATTGCTTCATCATGGGCATGGTGACGTTGGCGGCGTGCAAAATCGCCAACATCCTCTTTGGCCTCGCGCCGTGGCAGACGATCGTGATCTGCGGCGTGCTCAACGTGGCGTTTGCGGCGCACTCGGGACTCTGGGGTGTGCTCGTGATCGACATGATCCAGTTCTTCATCAAGATGACGGCGGTGTTCGCCGCGGCGTGGTTCTCGTTGGTGGAAGTGGGACGCCGACTGGCCGGTGAGCCCAGCGGGTGGCTCGGTCTCAAGCTGCTTACGGAGCGGCTGTCCACGCTGCAGGTGGTGCAGAGCACCGCCGCCAACGCGCAGCCGGTGATGTCGGTGAAGGACGGCACCGGCCAGCCTATTCTCGACATGCTCCCGAACTTCAGCATGTCGGAACTGGCGCTCATGATCTTCATTCTGCCGATCGCCGTGAGCTGGTGGGCGAATTGGTATCCGGGCGCCGAGCCGGGTGGTGGATCGTACATCGCGCAGCGCATGCTGGCGTCGAAGTCGGAGAAGGACTCGCTGGGCGGCACGCTGTTCTTCAACATTGCGCACTATGTGCTGCGCCCGTGGCCGTGGATCATCACGGCGCTCTGCTCGATCATCGTGTACCCCGACCTGGCGTCGATCCAGGCGGCCTTCCCCAATGCCGACGCCACCCTCATCGGCCATGACTCGGCGTTTCCGGCCATGCTCAAGTTTTTGCCGGTGGGTTTTGTGGGGCTGATGATCGGCGGGCTGCTGGCGGCCAATTCCTCCACGATTCTCACGCACCTGAACTGGGGTTCGTCGTATCTCGTGCACGACTTCTACCGTCGCTTTATCAACAAGGACGGTAGCGAATCGCACTACGTGAACGCGGGGCGCTTGTCCACGATCGGGCTGTACATCGTTGCGGCGCTGCTCAGTCTCACCATGAGCTCCGCGCAGCAGGCGTTTCAGGTGCTGCTGTCCATCGGCGCTGGCACCGGGCTGCTGTACATCGCGCGCTGGTTCTGGTGGCGCGTGTCGGCATGGTGCGAGATCGTGGCGATGGTGATGTCGTTGATCACCTCGCTGGCGGTGCCGTATTTCATGCCGGGCGCGGGCTTCGCGACCACCACCATCGTGCAGGTGGGGATCACCACCGTGGCGTGGCTGATCACGGCGTTCGTGGGCCCCACCACCGATCGTGCCACGCTGATCGCGTTCGTGCAGAAAGTGAAGCCGGTGGGGTCTGGGTGGAGTGAATTGCGGGCGGCGGCGGGTGTCTCCGACGCCGAGGTGGCGCAGGAGAATCGCATCGGGGCGGCGTTCGTGGGGTGGATTGCCGGGTGCGTGGTGATCTGGAGTTCGCTGTTCGCGATCGGCAATTTTCTGTACGCGTCGGGCGATCCGTCGCGACTGAGTACGGCCTGGATGCTGACCGCCGTACTGGCCGTGAGTGGGTTCGTGCTGCTGCGGGTGACGCAGCAGTTGTGGACCGACAGTTCGGCCTCGCAGGCGCGGGAGGATGCGCGGGTGGCGCGGGGGTAGTGGCCGGGTCGCGGGGCGTCACCTGCGTGGTCATGATGTGGCGTGCGATGGTGTGATGACAACGAGGCGTGAGGGAGCATGCAGCGTACGGCATGTCTTCCTCACGCCTTTTGGTGGTGGTTCGTGACCGGGCCGCCGTGCGTCGCTACAGCCCGCGCACCACGCAGGCGTACGTGCAGTGGATCGTGCGCTATGTGCGGTGGAACGGCCTGCGCCATCCCGCGTCGCTCAGCGGTGTGGAGGTGCGGGATTTCCTGACGTATCTGGCACGCGAGCGGCACGTGGCCGCGTCGACGCAGAATCAGGCGCTGGCGGCGTTGCAGTTTCTGTACCGCGACGTGTTGGAGCAGCCGCTCGGGGAGGTGTCCGGGCTCGCGGCGGCGCGGCGGCCCGTGCATCTACCCAACGTGCTGTCGCGCGAGGGCGTGCAACGGGTGTTGGCGTGCCTGAGCGGCGTCCCGTTGCTGATGGCGCAGCTGATGTACGGCAGCGGCGTGCGCTTGCAGGAGTGCTGTCAGCTGCGGGTGAAGGACGTGGACTTCGACCGCGGCGAGCTGCGGCTGCGGCGTGGGAAGGGGGACCGTGATCGCGTGACCGTCCTCCCCGGTGCGGTGAGCGTGCCGCTGCGGGCGCATCTGGTGCGCGTGCGGGCAGTGATGGCGCGGCGCGCCGCCCGTGGTGGCGGCTTCGTGGAGCTGCCGGGGGCGTTGGACCGCAAGATCCCGCGGGCGTCACGGCAGTGGGGGTGGTGCTGGGTGTTTCCTGCCGCGCGGGAGTACTGGCACGTCGAGAGCCAGTCGCGGCGGACGCATCATATCCACCCCACCGTGGCGCAGCGTGCGGTGGCTGAGTCGGGCCGGCGATCCGGCATCGGCCAGCGGGTCGGGTGTCATACGTTCCGGCACTCCTTTGCCACGCACCTGCTGGAGTCGGGGGCGGATATCCGGACCGTGCAGGAGTTGCTCGGGCACAGGGATGTGAAGACGACAATGCTGTACACGCACGTACTGAACCGCGGCGGGCTGGGCGTGCGCAGTCCGCTGGACCTCGGGCGGTGACAGGTGTGCGCTCGGCGCCTCTCTGGGCAAGATCCGATTAGGCTGCGAGGCCCGCAGGGCAACGGCGGCAGCGGTAACGGCACCGCGTCAGCGAAGTGGTTGTGCGGTGGTGGGTTGCGGTGGTGCGCGCCGGGTCGCATTGTCTTGCTATGCTGCGATGAGGTGCCTGCATAACGTCCGCTACGTGAACTTGCCCCGTTTCGGTGGAGCCTCCATCTCTGTGTGAGAGGAGGATTTCCCGATGCCCCGTCGTCCCGCTGCCTATCCGGCGGCCTATCGTGAGCAGATTATCGCCTTAGCTCGTGCCGGACGGAGTCCGAAAGAGCTGGCGAAAGAGTTCGAGCCGTCAGAACAAACCATTCGCAACTGGGTGTTTCAGGACGGCGCAGACCGTGGTGAGCGACCGGAGACGTTGACGACGGACGAGCGGGCAGAGCTGCAACGACTGCGTCGCGAGAATCGCCAATTGAAGGTCGAGC
>NZ_JBILKJ010000228.1:0-3489 GCF_044376735.1 Gemmatimonas sp. | reverse complement strand
ACACGTTGTACGTCTCGAGACGCACCCGGCCATCGCGCTCGCGCACCGCCCACTGTTCCGCACCCTCCCGCGTCCAACTGGGCGTGTTCGTGCACCAGAGGCGTTGGTTCATGTACACGATGGCGTTCAGTCCTTGCTCGTGCGCGTTGGACACCGCCCGGGTGAAGGGCTCGGCGCCTTCGCGAGGCGGCAGATAGTCGGGGAAGCTCGTGTCGTACGGCCCCTGATGCCACCAGTGCCAGAACACACTGACCGGAAGCTTGGCGTGCTGTTGCAGCAGCACGGCCGGCGCGAGCACCTGATCCGACGTGCCGCGGTTCCATTCCCAGAGACCCGTGTTGCGCATCCACGCCGGGGTCGCGCCGGTTCGCAGGCGACTCTCACGGGCCCAGTACTGCCTGGTGCCCCATGCCCGATAGCGTTCCACGGCGGAGAGCCAGTCGCCGGCCACGAGGCCGACGATGGCCGCGTACGCCGGCGCATACGTGTCGTGCGTGCCGGGATCGCTCAGCACGTGTGCTACCGAGTAGCCGGCACGACCGTTGGGCTCTCCCCAGAACTCGAAGTGTTTGCGGAACGCGGCGGTATCGTTCGCGGCGAAATACAGGCCACCCCGCTGGGCGCTCGAGAGGGCGAACAGCTGCATCGAGGCCGAGCCCGGATATACGAACTCGTGGCGCCGAGACGCGCCGGCCGGTGTAGTGAACATCGCCGCCGGGTTGCGCGCGCGCTGTCCCATCCACGACGAAACGGCAAACTCGTCAGCCGACTCGATGCGCACGCCCGACAGGCGCGGATAGTGCACCTGTTCGATGCGGGCGCTGTCCATGCCGTGCACCGCAATGCGCCATGCGGTGGTGGTATCGCGTTGCAGCGTGACGGTGGCGTCCACGCGCAGGTGCGTCAGCGCGGGATGGGAGAACCCGCTCCACTGCAGGGCATAGCCCTGCGCGATGCGACGCGACGTGAAGCGTGCCGCGTCGTGTGCGCGGATGACCGTCGTCGTTGGCGCGGTCGTTGGCGTGGTCGTGCCGCTAACGAGGTCGAGGGACCACAGCCCGACGGAGTCGTAGGCGACACCCGCCCGCTGGCGGCCGTCGCCATGTCGCAGCGCCAGCACGTGCCCGTCGGCGGGCGAGAGCTCGAGGATCAAGGCGGGGGAACGCAACACGAGGCCCGAGGGCGACTGGGCCCCGAGCCTCGTGGAGGAGAGCACCGCGGAAGCGGTGCAGGTGGCCGCGCACAGCGCGGCGAGGGTGAGTTCGCGGCGCGGTCGCGTCATGGGCCTTTAACGGTACAGAAGGTACGGTTTCACCAGCGTGGCAAACTTCGCGGCGTCGGCGTTCCACTGGGTAATGAGCGCGTCCACCGTGCCGGCTTCCACGGCCTTCGTGAGTTGATCGGTGCCGGCGAGGCGATCGATCCCCTTGATGCGGCCGGCAGCGTTCACCGTGGGCTCGCGCCAGGTGAACTCCTTCGGGTGTGCGGCGTAAAACGCGCGCAACATGCGGATGCCCAGCTCTACCGGCTTCACCGCGTTGCGATCGGTCACGGTCACCTTGATCATGGGAATGGTCTTCCCCCCGAACTTGTAGCCCGGTTCGATGGTGCGCGTGGCCGTGTCGAATCGCACGCCCGGCAGCTTGAGCGCGTTGAGGGTGCGGGCGATCGCCACGTGGTCGGTGAGGTAATCGGCGCCCATCAACGTGAACGGCGCGTCGGTGCCGCGTCCTTCGGTGGCGTTGGTGCCCTCGAAGAACACCGTACCCGGGTACAGCAGCTCGGCGTCGAGCGTGCGCAGATTCGGCGAGGGATTCACCCGCGGAATACCCGTTTCGTCAAACCACATGGCGCGCGTGTAGTTCTTCATGGGAATCACCGTGACCTGCGCGTTGAGCGCCTTGGTGCCCACGAGATAGCGCATCAGTTCACCGGGGGTCAGGCCGTACCGGAGTGCCACCGCGTGCTGGCCCACGAGCGACCGGAACTTCAGATCGAGAATATTCCCCTCGAACCGGTCGGCGCGAATCGGGTTCGGGCGGTCGAGCACGATGATCGGCTTGCCGGCGCTCGCGGCGGTCAGGGCGAGGGTCCACTGATAGGTGTACACGCGCGCGCCCACGTCCTGAATGTCGTACAGCAGGACGTCGATGTCCTTGAGCATGTCGGGCGTCGGCGTTTCCACGGCGCCGTACAGCGAGTGCACCGTCACGCCCGTCTTCGCGTCCACGCCGCTGCTGATCTTCTCGCCGGCCTTGGCCTCGCCGCGGATGCCATGCTCGGGGCCGTACAGCGCGGTGAGCTTCACGCCGGGGGCATTGAAGAGCAGGTCGATGGTGCTCGTGCCCTTCCGGTCACGTCCCGAGTGGTTGGTGAGCAGACCGACGCGCTTCCCCTTGATCAGGTGCAGCGAATCGGTGAGTAACACCTCGATGCCGGGAATCACATTCCCCGTGCGGGGCTGCGCAGGGCGGGATTGCGCGTGGATCGGCGCGGTCGGTACAAGGGCGACGGTGAGCGCGCAGAGCACCGTGGCGGCCATCGTGGCAACGATCGTGGCCGGCTGCCGGAGCGTGGAGCGTGTCATGGCAGGTGGGGAAGGGAGGTGAGGGGCGCGCCGAGTCGACTGATGGCGGCTCTCGGTGCACCGGTCGGTCAGTGCCTAAAGTATCTCCACGCGTGCGCCGCTGCTCGCGCGTGGTCGATCATTTAAGGTACGACGGGCCGACGACCGCGAGCGTCAGGGGCCGGTTGGTGATGGTGCCCGTGGCGTACTCCACGCAGCCGATGTCCTTCTGCACCCTGTCCCCCGGCCGCGGTCGCCCGTTGGCGTCGAGCAGCAGGGCGGCGTCGGTGTCGAGGCTGGTGATGCTTGGTATCGAGGGGTAGCTCGCGCTGGCACGGTCGATGGCCGGACTGCCGGCCAACAGCTCCAGGAATCCACCGGTATTCGACCCGAGCAACGGATCGGCGCGCTCCATGCCGGCGGTGATCGCAATACCCAGTGTGCCGTCGTAGATGTTGCCGGCCCATGCGGTGCCGCCATTCACGTTGTTGAAGATGGCGCGACTACCCGCCTGCTTGAAGATGTTGTTCGCCCACGTGTTTCCCGACGCTCCCACACCGCCCAGGTTGACGTCGCCGCAGTTCACGAAGCTGTTGTGGAGGAAGTTGATATTTCTGAGATTGCCGCTCACGTATTCGAACTCCACTGCGGCCGCTGAGCCGCCGACACCGGCGCGCTCGAAATAGTTGTTGTAGCAGAAGATGTTGTTGGCTTCTTTCACGCGGATGCCGCCGGCACCAATGAAGAAATTGCCGTAGGCCACGTTGTCGTTGCCGTTCCGGAACACCAGCATGCCGTCCTGATTGTTCACGAACGTGCAGTAGCGGATGACGTTCTCACGGCACTTGACGGAGATGCTCTCGCTGTCGCCTTGGCCGGTGTTGTTCCAGTAGCAGTACTCCACCACCGTTCGCGCCGCAAAC
>NZ_JBILKJ010000227.1:0-3514 GCF_044376735.1 Gemmatimonas sp. | reverse complement strand
CCGCTGGCATCGGCGACCAGCGGCGTCATGTAGAGCGTGCCGCCGCGCAGCGAGCGCGCGTCACCCATGGAGGCGACGTTCACTTCGAAGCGGCCGCCGGCGCGCAGATACGGCGACACCTCGGCGGTCACGAGGACGGCGGCCACGTTGCGCATGCGAATCAGATCGGCCGGCACTTCGATGTTGAAGCGACGCAGGATGTTGATGACGCTCTGAATCGTGGGGCCGGCGGTCTGTCCGCCGATCGCGCGATCACCGGTGCCATCGAGTCCGACGGCAAGGCCGTAGCCCACCAGGCGTACCGGCAGCGCGCCTTCGGCGCTGGTGAGATCGCGGATCTTGATGTCGTTCTGCGCGCGTGCCATCACCGGCAACAACAGCAGGCCTGCGGAGACGAGCAGGGCGCGGGCGATCTTCGCGCCGAACTGGCGCGCGTGAGTGGTGGTCATGGCCAGAACGCTCCGAGAATCTTCGTGATCATGCCTTGCTTCGGCTTGCCGAGCGGTCCCGGCGAGGCGTATCCCAGCTGTGCGTCGGCCACGCGGCTCGACTCGATCACGTTGGACGTGGACACATCCTGTGCGCGCACCCAGCCGGTAAAGGCGATGTCCTGCAGTGCCTGGTCGACGTCGATCTTCTTCGTGCCTTTGACCTGCAGCAGGCCGTTCGGTCCCACCGCGACCACGCGCACGCTCATTTCGTTCTGGAAGCGATTCTCTCGGCGCGCCTGTCCACGCTGCTGTTGATCGGCGGTATTGCGCGCATCGAGGCCGACCTGTTTGGAACTGGTTGGCAGTCTGGCGTTCACCGACAAGCCGCGGGTGCGGTTGTCGGTGGCCGTGTTCTCCTTCACGGCGGTGGAGATCGTGTAATCGTCGATGAGAATCGTGATGATGTCACCGACCACGAAGTTGCGACGATCGGCGGTCCACGATTCGCGCGGCTTGATGGGGGCGACCGGCGGCACCGTCGTGGCGCTTGCGGTCGTGGGGGCGGCCTGTGCGCCGGCGGTAGCCGGCGGCGTCGGCGGTGTCGCCCCGGCGGCCTGCGCCGACAGCGGGCGCGCGGCGAACGCGAGGGCAACAGCGACGCTCGTGGTGACGAGCAGACGCGTGGGAGTCATAGAGACGGTTCTCACCTGAGGGGTCTTCAACGGAGGCGAACGGTATTGGGCCCGGCGGCAACGCCGTCGAGCCGACGGGTGGGATCGATGCGAACACCCACGGGTGCGCCGATGCTGGCGGTGTTGGTGGCGATGCCGGTGACGACCACACGCAGCGGGCCATCCTGCCAGATCGCGGTGACGCGCGTGCCCATGGTGATGACCGGTGGGGGCATGACCGCCGGTGCCCGCAACACTTCGCCCTGGGCGATATGGCGGCGGGTCACCCAGCCGGGCAGCGCGCGCGTGGTGTCGGGGGCGATCGTGGTCCAGCGCCACACGACCGTGGTGTCCATGGTCGCGATGTCGCTGGCTTGCAGCGTATCGCCGCGCGCGAGGGCGCGTGCGGCCACGGAGACCGTGATCGTCCGCGACTGCGCACCGAGCACGGAGGCCGCGCCGGCCAGCATGAACACCGTCACCACGAGTCGCAGGAACGCGGGTTTCATGCGGCGAACTATCGGGAGATGTTGTTGGCGATCTGACCCATCTCGTCGGCCGTCTTGATGGCTTTCGAGTTGATCTCGTAGGCGCGCATGGCGGCGATCATCTCGACCATCTCGGTCACGATTTCCACGTTGCTGCCTTCGAGGCTGCCTTGCTGCAAGCGTCCCATGCCTTCGTCGTTCGGGAAGCCGACGACCGGCTGCCCTGAGGCCGCGGTGGGCGCGAGCAGGTTCTGCCCGAGCGACATGAGCCCCGACGGATTGGCGAAGCGCGCAATCTCGATGCGTCCGAGTTCGGTCGGCTGGATATCGTTGCCGCGACGTACGGACACGATGCCGGTGTTCGAGATGGTGAGCTCGGCGGCGTCGATCGGGATCTGAATGGGCGGCTGCAGGCCGTAGCCGGCGCTCGTCACGAGCTGCCCCTGATCGGAGATCTGGAAGCTGCCGTCGCGCGTGTAGGCGGTCTCGCCGTTGGGCAGCTGAATCTGGAAGAAGCCTTCGCCTTCGACCGCGACGTCGAGATTGCGGTTGGTCTGTTCGAGCGGCCCCTGCTCGTGCATGCGCTGCACGCCGGAGAGGCGTGTGCCGCGTCCGACCTGGATGGCGGCGGTGGTGTTGGTGGCGGTCTCGCCGAGGATGGCCTGATCCTGCACCGTCTGATACAGCAGGTCCTCGAAGTGCGCACGGCTCCGCTTGAAGCCGGGCGTGTTCACGTTGGCGAGGTTATTCGCGATGATTTCGGTGCGGGTCTGTTGCGCCATCATGCCGGTAGCGGCGGCGCGGAGTGCGGGATCCATGGTCTCTTCTCCTTAAACGGGCTTGGCGAGGTCGTTCACGGATATCCCGCGCGCGGCATCGATGGTCGAAAGCGCCTTCTGGGCGGCACCGTAGCGGTGCAGCACGGCGAGCATGTCGGTCATCGCCGACATCGTGTTGACGTTGGATTCCTCGAGGAAACCCTGCCGCACGGTGCGTTCGGCGGGCGGAATGGCCTGACGCGACGCGTCGGGGACGAACTGGGTCCCGCCTTCGTGCAGGAGCTGCGCCCCATCGGCCACGCGCTCGAGCCGCAGCCGTTGGAGGGGCCGTCCGTTCACGGTGATGGAGCCGTCCTTGCCGATTTCCACGGTGCCCGCGGGGAGCACGACCGGTCCCTCCTCGCCAAGCACGGGATTGCCGCGTTCGTCCACGAGTTGGCGGTCGGTGTCGAGCCGGAAGCTGCCGTTGCGGACGAACCGTTCGCCGTTGGGGGTCTGGGTCACGAAGAACCCGTCGCCCTCGACGGCGAGATCGAGACTGTTGTGTGTCTCGGTCAGGGAGCCGGCGGTGAGGTCGAGGGCGGTATCGGTCTTGGCGAGCTGGTTGTCCATCAGCCGTGCGAACGCCGTTTCCGCTTTGAAGCCGCGGGTGGAGGCGTTGGCGAGGTTGTTGGCGAGCACCTGCTGCTTCCGCTCCAGCATCTGCATGGCGGCGGCGGCACTGCTCATCCCATTGGTTCGAACGGGTCCGGGCATGATCGTGGTGGGTAGAGGGTACACGAACTCACGAGGGTAAAAAGCAACGGTCGGGCCACGAATGGCCCGACCGGGATATTTTCTCTAAGTGATTGTTTTGCTTGTGTTTAGCTTATACTGCGAGGTGCCGTTTCCGGTGACCGAGGAGACCCGAGGTCGGCAATAGCTGCCGATCGGGGGCTGGCGGCTCGGAGGCCTCGGCGGTTGTTGCCGCAGGGGGCGGGGGGCAGGCTCCGAAAAAGCAAAAGCAACGGCAACAGCCGGAACACGGAGATCACGGAAAGGCACCGAAAAAACACGGATAAGCCAAAAGCGCGCTTGGCTTATCCGTGTGGGTTCCGTGGATTCGGTGTCATCCGTGTTCTGGCTGTTGCCGCAGGGGGTGGGGG
>NZ_JBILKJ010000226.1:0-3516 GCF_044376735.1 Gemmatimonas sp. | reverse complement strand
CCCTCCACAATACCCTGCGCATCGAAGCGAAAACGACGGGCGTGCGCCGCCTCGAAGCGAGTACGCGCGGCAGCGCGCCAGAACGTCATGCGGGTGCCAGTTGGCGCGAGCGGTCAGTAGCGCGGCAACGACTGATCGACGTCCATGCTCCACGCATCGATCCCGCCATCGATGTTGATGAGGCGCGTGAACCCGTGCTGCAGCAACCAATTGGCGGCCATTTCACTGCGCATGCCGTGGTGACAGAGCAGCGCGTACGAGCGGGTCGGGTCCAGCTCGTTCGCCCGGGCAGACAGCGTACTGAGGGGAATGAGGGTGCTCACCGGCAGATGCACGAGGTCGTACTCCCACGGTTCGCGCACGTCGATGATGATGGGCGCGTCGTCGCTCGCGAGCAGCGCGGCAACATGAGTGGGATCGAGATGCTGAATCGACATGGAGGGGAGAGAGGGAGTGCGCACGTCGCTGCACGCCGGGCAGTCAGGGCGTCGGGCGACGGCAATACGCTGCGTGTCCTGCGCCAATAGGTCCACCAGCAGCAGCTGACCAACCAACGGGGTGCCGATGCCGACGAGCAGCTTGATCGCTTCCGTGGCCTGATGCAACCCGATGACGCCGGGCACGACACCGAGTACCCCCTCTTCGGCACAGGTGGGCACCGTACCCGGCGCCGGCATCTCCGGAAAGAGGCAGCGATAGCAGGGTCCCCCGGGGGCGGCGAACACGCTCACCTGGCCGTCGAATCGCGCCACGCTGCCGTACACGAACGGCACCCCGTGCGCGAGACAGGCGTCGTTGATCGCGTACCGGGCAGGGAAGTTGTCCGTGGCATCGATCACCACGTCGTGCCCCGCCACCAGCGCCGCCGCATTCTGCGCGGTGAGTCGCGTGTCGTGCGTATGCACCACCACCTGCGGATTGATGGCGTACAGACGCTCGCGCGCGACATCGAGCTTGGCCCGTCCCACATCAGGCGTGGTGTACAGTAGCTGCCGGTGCAGGTTCGTCACGTCGACCACGTCGGTATCCACCAGCGAGATCGTGCCCACACCGGCCGCCGCCAGATAGCTCGCCGCCGGCGAGCCAAGCCCACCGGCGCCCACGATCAGGACCCGCCCCGTCGCCAGCTTGTCCTGCGCGGCGGGGCCGAAGCCCCGCAGCGTCAGCTGTCGCGCGTAGCGAGGATCGGAGAGATCGTACACGACCGAACGATCAGCGCTTCGCGGGCGTCGACAACGCCGTGCGCGCCGCATCGACCGCGTCGGCTGCCGCGCCGAATCGCGCGGCGAGATCGTTGATCTCGCTGATCGTTTCCGCCTGCGTTCCGTAGCGAATCGATTCGTTCACACCCGGGAAGCTCATCGTCGAGTAGCCGTTGTCGACATCCGACGCGTAGATCAGCGACCGATACCACGGACGGCTCTTGAGGCCGGTCGGGCGGGCCAGTGCACGCTCAACGCGCAGCAGCGCGCTATTGGCCGTCGCGTGCGCAGCCGGCGCCACGCCAGCGGCCAGCGCCGCATCACGCGTCGCAGCGAAGGCGTTCGCGCTGGTCTCGAGGCGGGCGATCGCCGCCGTCAGCGGGGCGGTCGCCGCGGCATTCCACCCCTTCTGCGTGAGCCCACGCTCGACCGGCGCCACGTAGCGCTGCATCGTCCGCGCGAACTCGGCGTAGTCATACGGCAGCACCTGGGCGTTGGCGAGGCGCAGCAACGTCGCCGCCCCGATACGCGCGGCCGTGGCGTGATACTGAAACCCCGGATCGCCGAAGCGCTCCATCCAGTCGAAGGTGTCGTACGCCGAGTGGTAAATGCCGGACGGGCCACCGAAGCCCCAGTCGGCCATCGGAATACCGAAGTGGTTGTAGAAGCCGGCGAAGTCGCTGCCTCCACCCGGATCACCCATCGGCGGCTCGAGCGTGTCGGCGCGTGTACCGGTGGCCGACCGCCACGTCTCGTACACCGTGCCGCGTCCACGCGGATCCTGCACCTGCTTCGTGACGTCACGCAGCATCGCCCGCATCGAGGGCGATCCGCCGCCGCCGAACTGTGAGCCCTGCGCTGAGACGTCCTGATTGAGGTACGCCACCGCGCCGGCCTTGAGACGCAGCGAGTCGTCTTCGACGTACTCGGTGCTGCCCACCAGCCCCCACTCCTCGGCATCCCAGGTGGCGAACACGATAGTGCGCTTGGGGCGATCGCCGCGCTTGGCCATCTCCGAGAGCGACTGCGCAGCCTCGAGCACGCTCACCGTGCCGGAGATGTTGTCCGCCGCGCCGGGGCCCCACGAATCGCGGTGCGAGCCGATGTACACGTATTCGTTCGGGTACGTACTGCCACGCAGATACCCGAGCGTGTTGTGGATCTGCTTGGTACCGGCGGTCGCTTCGTCGGTGGTCACTTCGACGCGCACGCGCACCGGACCCGGGCCGACGTGATAGCGCAGCGCCATGCCGCCCTGCCAGGTGCGGGGGATATCGGTGCCCCGCACCTGCGCCAGCAACGCCTGCGCATTCGCGGCGCTGATCGGCACGACCGGCACCTTGGGCACCGCCGTTTCCTCCGGCTTGAGACGCGGCACCCCCGGCTTGCTGGCGTATCCCGGCGTGAGCGGATCGCCCGTGCCGTTGAACACGCTGCCGCGCTGCAGTCCGCGCAACGGACGCATCGGTCCTTCGGGATACACATCGCCCTGCACGAAGCCGTCGTCCAGCGGATCGGTGTAGATGAGCACCGCCACCGCCCCACGCTTCTCCGCCTCGCGCGACTTGATGCCGCGGAAACTCCGCCCATACCGCGCCAGCACCACCTTCCCCTTCACCGACACACCTATCGAGTCGAGCGTGGCGTAGTCCTCGATCAGGCCGAAGTTCACGAACACCAGTTCGCCTTCACCCACCCCCGCGCCGCCGTATCCGTTCACCGGGAGATACTGCGGCAGCATCGTGGATGCGTCGCTCGGGATACCCGGCTCCTGCACGTCGAGCACGGCCGTGTCGCGCCCCATGCGCGTGATCTTCACGCCGGTGGCATGCGGCAGATACACGTCGTAGCTCCGCAACTCGGTCTCGAGTCCCATCGCCTTCATCTGCGCGATCACGTAGTCGGCGGTGCGCTTTTGCGCCGGTGTGCCGGCCACATGCGGCTCCTTCGACAGTGCGGCGGAGTGCGTCCGCGCCCGCGTGGCCTGCGGCCCCTGAATGGCCTCCTGCTCGAGGCGACGTTGCGTGGCGGCGGCCCCCGGCGAGTAGCCGGGCATCGACGACGTGCTACCGGACTTCGCCTGCGCCCAGACGACGGAGGGGCTCATCACCGCCAGCGCCGTCAGCACCGACAGCGAGCGAGGCGGCGGAAATCGAAAGACGGACACGACATGAACTCCGGTGGAGAGAAAGCCAACCAGACGAACGGCTGCCGTAAACTACCCCGCTTCGTACTCTTCCGCGGCGCGCATGAGCGCCTGCTGCAGGAGGGCTTCTCGGTCGCCGTCGTCGGGCAGGGCCGCGCTCAGCGCCGC
>NZ_JBILKJ010000086.1:0-11120 GCF_044376735.1 Gemmatimonas sp. | reverse complement strand
CATGCACCATGAAGCACCGGCGTGCGCGACGTCGTGGCCGCGCACACGATCTGCGACGCGGCCACGGCGGTGGGCAGGGCCTCGGGGTCGCCAGCGCAGGCTTCCACCGGCAGTCCTTCGCTCGCCATCGCTTCGGCCAGGGCCGCGGCGCGCGACGCGGTACGTCCCCAGATCCGTACCCGGGTGATTGCCGGCCGCATGGCGCAGTACGCGCGGACCATGTACGGGGCCAGCGTGCCGGTACCAATCACGAGCAAGTCTCTCGCATCATCGTGCGCCAGATAGCTCGCGGCCAGCACCGAGGTGGCGGCCGTGCGACGCACCGTGAGCGCCTCGCCGTCGACCACCGCACGCGGCTCGCCCGTGTGCCGGTCGAGCAGGAGGTACAGCGCTTGCACCGTGCGGGCCGCACGGGAGTCGGGCATCACCGTCACCACCTTTACGCCAAGGGCCTCATCGCTCCACGCCGGCATCAGTAGCAGAGAGTCCCGCTCGCTGAGGGCGTGGGCATGACGGCGCGGCACCGTGGCACCGGCCGCGAAGGCGTTGCGCAGTGCGGACACCAGCGTGGGCCAATGCAAGGCGGCGTGGACCTGTTGGGCGGAATGGTACGGCAGCATCTTGGGATTCTATGTCTCCAGACGCCATGCGGAACCAGCAGATGGACCCCTCCATGCAGGTCGTGATCATCGGTGGGGGGGTGATGGGCGCCGCCACTGCCTCGTTCCTGGCCGCGCACCACGGAATTCGCGCCACGGTGCTCGAGCGTGACGCCTCGTACGCCCAGGCATCCAGCGCGCTCTCGGTGTGTGCCATCCGGCAGCAGTTCTCCACGGAGATCAACATCCGGATTTCGCAGCAGAGCCTCGCCTTCTACCGCGACATCGGCTCGCGACTGGCGGTGGGCGCTGATCGCCCCAGCATCGGCTTGGTGGAACCCGGCTACCTGTATCTCGCCACCGCGGCCGGCGCCCACGTGCTCGAGGAGAATCAGGCGCTGCAAACCCGCTGTGGGGCGGCGGTGGCGTTGTTGTCACCGAGCGAGCTTGGGCAGCGATTCCCGTGGTTGTCGCTGGAGGAGATCGCGCTGGGATCGCTGGGGCTGTCGACGGCCACCAGTGGGGAAGGCTGGTTCGACGGCTACTCCGCGCTGCAGGCGTTCCGGCAGCACGCCATCGCGCAGGGCGCACGCTTTCTCGAGGCCGAAGCGGTCGATTTCGACGTGCGCGATGGCGTGGTGCAGTCGGTGATCACCGCTGCTGGCGACCGCGTTGCGGCAGACGCGGTGCTCATTGCCGCCGGCGCGTGGTCGTCGCCGTTGGCGGGCATGCTTGGCTTCGACTTGCCCGTTCGTGCCCGCAAGCGCGACGTGTTCTCGCTGCAGGCGCCGGGGCCGCTGCCCGGATGTCCGCTGGTGATCGACCCCAGCGGGTTCTGGTTCCGTTCCGACGGCGACACCGGGCAATTTCTGTGCGGCTCACCGCCGCGCGGCGCGGATATCGACGATGTGCCACTCGATCAGGTTGATCACGGGCTGTTCGACGAATGGCTGTGGCCACGATTGGCGGAGCGGGTGCCGCAGTTCGACGCGCTGCGGGTGACCGGCTCGTGGGCGGGGTACTACGAGTACAACACCTTCGACCAGAACGGACTGGTCGGTCGCCTGCCCGGCACCGACAACGTGTTCGTGGCGGCCGGGTTTTCGGGTCATGGCCTGCAACAGGCGCCGGCCGTTGGGCTCGGCATGGCCGAGTTGATCGCGACGGGGGCGTATGGTGTGCTCGATCTCTCGCCACTGCACGTCGAACGCCTGACAGACAATGCACCGCTGCTCGAGCGGAACATCATTTAGCGCGCGGGGGCCGGCTCCAGTCCACCCGCGGTGGTATCGAGTAATGCGCGCACCTGCGCGGCCAAGGCGTCGATACCGAACGGCTTCTGCTTCGATCGCGCGGCGCAAATCGCGTCCACCGAGATCGGGCATGACCACGTCGGCGATCATCAAGTCGATGGACGTGCGCATAGACGTGCGCACGGAGACGTCGTCTTCGACCAGCGGGAGCGTTTACGTTCCCGGCGTGGGGCTCAGCGGAGGAGTGTTCGCGGCAGTGGGGAACGGAGCGGCATCCATGGCCACCGCCGGCAGCAAGACGCGAAAGGTCGAGCCGACGTCCACGGTGCTGTCGACCTGCAGCTGACCACCCGCCTGCGTGACGATGCCGTAAACCATGGACAGTCCGAGACCGGTGCCCTTCCCCACCGGTTTGGTGGTGAAGAACGGCTCGAACAAATGCGCGCGGATCTCGTCGCTCATACCGGTGCCGGTATCGGCGACGAGCAGCTCCACATACTCGCCCGTCGGAAGCCCCAACGCGGCCGCCTCGGTAGGCAGCTCGATGCGGCGGTGACGCGTGGACAGTGTGAGGGTCCCTCCCGATGCCATCGCGTCACGCGCGTTGACGGACAGGTTCAGCAACACCTGCTTCAATTGCCCCGGGTCGGCGCGGACCGTAGCTGCCTCCGAACTCAAGGCCAGTCGTATCGTGATGTGCTCGCCGAGCAAGCGCCGCAGCATCGTGAGCGTATTCTCGACCACCGTGCTCACATTCAGCAGCTGCGGCTCCACCGGGGCCCGTCTGCTGAACGACAACAGCTGCTTGGTCAATTCCGTCGCGCGATCGCCAGCGTCAAGAATGCCCTCGACCAGCCGCTGCCGTTCATCGTCGGCATCGATCTCGTCACGCAGGGACTCGCTGCACCCCACGATCACCGTGAGCAGATTGTTGAAGTCATGCGCGATGCCGGCGGCCAGGCGCCCGATGGCATCGATCTTCTGCGCATGGCGCAACTGATCTTCGGTGATCCGGTGCTCCGTGATGTCGAGCCCGTAGCCGAGGACATGCTGAACCACCCCGTCGCTGTCGAACACTGGCGACACGAAGCGGCGGAAGTACCTTCGCTCGCCGGCGCGCGTCGTGAACGTTTCCTCGAACGTCTTCGATTGTCCGGTCTCGAGGACTTCGCGAATCAGCCGCGTACGCTGCTGCGACACCTCCGGTGGCAAACCACGGAGCGCGCCATACTGCTCGTCCGTCTTGCCGACGATCCATTCTCGCACGTCCGGGTCGGCAATGGCACTTGGCGTGACGTATTCGTACACACCGCTCGACGAGAAGACGGCCAGCTGCGCCGGCAGCGCATCGACGACGCGCCGATGGAAGTCGGGCACGCGGGCGAAGGCACCACCCGCCTCCTGCGCCTCGGTGACGTCGGTGCACGACCACACCCAGCCGAGCAGTTCATCCGCATCGTAGAGCGCCCGCACCTTGCGTTCGATCGTCCGTCCGTTGCGCTGACGCAGGCGATCATGACGCGGGACCGACTCCGACGTCCGCCCATCGACGAACACGCGAGGCTCATCGAAGGTCGCGGCCGCGGCGCCCAACGGATCATCGAGGTCGGCCTCGTCAAGGTCGAACAGGGCACGGAAACCGTCGTTGACCAGCACCACCTCGCCGCCCACCCGTTCGATGAGGATCGCCACGGGCAATCCGCTCTCGAGGGCAAGCGCGTAAATTGAGGCGGTCGCGCTGCGGGACATCGTGGCGTTGACAATGGGCGAAAGGTCTTAGGGGCAACGAACGTTTGAGTGTACCGATGAGGTCGTCGTTGCGCTAGAGAACGGCGCGCGGATGAGTCGGGCGGCATTCGACCGATTTCACGCGTGGCGCTGATCGTGCGGAATCGCCGGTGTATCGCGGCGGAACGGTCGGAGATGACGAAGTCGCTCGGGGGCCAACAGGATGTTCTTCGCCGACGGGTTTCGGGGGCGTGGTTGGTCGCCGTGACCAGCGATATTTCATCGGTTGCTTCTCGACGCCTCTCTTTCTTCGGTGCGTTCATGACCGCCATCCACTCGGAAGCCCACAAGAGCGCCAACATCGGCTGGCTGCGCGCCGCGGTACTCGGCGCCAACGACGGGCTGATTTCCACCAGCAGTCTCGTGGTTGGTGTCGCGGCCGCGCAGCCCGATCGCGCCTCGGTGGTGGTGGCGGCACTGGCGGGGCTCGTGGCCGGCGCGCTATCGATGGCGGCCGGCGAGTACGTGTCGGTGAGCTCGCAGTCCGACACCGAGACGGCCGATATGGCGCGTGAGAAGATGGAGCTGGCCACGCAGCCCGAGCGCGAGCTCGCCGAGCTGGCCGGCATCTACGAGTCGCGTGGGTTGAGCCCGGAACTGGCCAAGCAGGTCGCCATCGAACTCACCGCATTCGACGCGCTCGGTGCGCATTCGCGCGACGAGTTGGGCATTTTCGAACACACACGCGCCCGCCCCATTCAGGCCGCGCTGTCATCGGCCGCCGCGTTCGCGGTTGGTGCGGCGCTTCCGGTGCTCTTGGTGTTCTTGGCTCCAGCGGCGATCCTCACGCCGCTCATCTTCGGCGCTACCATCGCGGCGCTGGGCGGACTCGGCATGCTGGCCGCGCAGCTCGGCGGCGCGGCGCGCTGGCGTGGTGCGGCCCGCGTCACGTTCTGGGGCGCCATCGCCATGGTGTCCACGGCGCTGATCGGCAAACTCGTTGGATCGCCGGTGTAACGCACCGTGGCCAAGTCCCCAGTCGTCCGGAGCGCCAAGCGCGTCACGCGCACCGTCAAGCAGCAAGTCACCACACTCAGTGCCACCGTCGGTGCCACGTGGACCGCATTCGTGGTGAACGGCATCGCCGGCGGTGCGCTGATGCAGTACGGCGTGATTCCACGCACGCTCACCGGACTGCGCGGCATCCTGTTCGCGCCGTTCCTGCACGCCAACATGCAGCACCTGATCGCCAACACCATTCCGTTTCTGGCGATGGGCTGGTTGGTGATGCTACGCGATGCGCGACATTTTCTCCCCGTCACGCTGTTCGCGATGCTCGGCTCGGGGCTCATGGCGTGGCTGCTCGGCGCACCGGGCTCCGTGCACATCGGCGCCAGCGGCGTGATCTTCGGCTACTTCGGCTTCTTGCTGCTCGGTGGCTGGTACGCGCGCAGCTTCGTAAGCATCATGCTCAGTCTGCTCGTGGCCGTGGTGTGGGGCGGCCTGGTGCTCGGTATCGCGCCAGGTCAGGTCGGGATCAGCTGGCAGTCGCACCTGGGCGGGTTCATCGCGGGCGTGCTGGCGGCGCGGCGGTATCGCGGGGCGAGGTAGGGGCGCGGAGCACACGCCATCCGCGATCACCCGCGTAAACTCGCGGTCACCCAGTGCCGTGCAACGGAACCGATCTCACGGTGATCGCGCTGGTTCGACTGGTGCTGCCGTCGATAACCGCCGTCGCGCCGCGATCGCCGTCACCAGGATGTCACTCAGCGATTTCACATAGTGCAGGGTGGCGCCATCGGGGGTGATCGCCGCCATCGCACCGTCCGTCACGCGATCCACGTACAGGCACCCGACGATCGTGCCCGACACGACGAGAGGGAACACGCCGAACTGCGCGACACGCAGCGAGCCGGCCCAGCGCGCTTCGATCGCGTTCATCGGGCGGTGGTTCGGCAGGTAAATCGGTGCGCGCCGCTGCGTAGCCGTCACCAGCGGACCGCCGTTGATGTCCATCGGGAAATCGAAGTGCGGCAGCACCGCTTCGATATCGTTTCCGAGTCCCGAACGCGCCACCAGTCGGCCTGTGTCGGCATCGAGGATGCACGCGATCACGCGATCAAACGGGCCGCCGCGCAAGGCACCTTCCAGTGCCATCAGGAACACGTCGCCGAGCGCGGTGCCAGATGAGGCGTTGGCGGCGCTCTCGAGCTCCTCGCGCAAGCGATCGCGCCGCTGCAACGCGCGGACTTCGCTCGGCTTCGGCGTGACGGCCTCCCACTTGCCGGTTCCATGCGCCGGCCCACCGATGGCCCCGCGCGCCAATTCCCACAGCCGCTCGAGCAGCTGCCGATCGCCCGGACTGTTCAGGTTCGAAAACAGCTCGCGTGTCTCGTTGAGGGCAGACGAAATGACGTCATGCACCTCTTCGCGACTCATGTCGATTGTGGCGCTGTTTCGCTTGAGCATTTCGTCGAGTGCCGCACCGGCGCCGTCGGGCGTCTGGTCCTGACCGTAGAGCGCCCCCGTGAGGTCATCACTGAATGCCGTCACCGCCGCCGACAACGACGTCGACGTCGACGCGCTTGCATGCATGCTCTCCGTTACCATGTCCGGCATGCCCCAGTACCGCGACATCTCGGCGCCGAGATCGGCGTACGTACAGCCCAACACCGCGTTGGCGGCGATCGTCTCCGACTGCCCCTCGTCGCGGATCATCGTTTGAATGCGCGCGTAGTCTTCGGCGAAGTGAAAGGCGGTCAACACTTCGCCAAGGTTGCTGAACATGCCGCACAGGTGCGCCTCTTCCGGATCCTGCAGGCCGACCTTGTGTGCCACCTCGCGGGCGTGACTCGCCGTGAGCAGCGACTGCACGATCAGCGCCTTCAGCGCCGGCGAGCGCTGCTGAAAGTTCTCATACAGCAGCATGCTGCTGGCGAGCTGACGCACGGTCTTCGCGCCCAGCATCATCGTCGCGCGCGTCGCGCTTTGTATGGCACGACCCGAGCGCAGGTCGGGGGCGCTGTTGGCGGTGCGCACCACGAGCAGCGTGAGGCCGTAGTCGCGCAGCACCAGATTGGTCAGGCGCTGCAGCGAGTTCGCGTCGTCGTCCAACTCCGCGATCGCTTCGATGATTCCGTTCGAAAGCGCGGGAAGATTATCGCCCGGGGGAATTCGGCGCACGAGGGCGTGCACGGGCGATTCGTCGAAGTCGGTCGGGACGAGCTGGAGGTGATGGGCGTCCGCACGCATACGACATATAATCGGCTTCACGTAGACCAAACTTGTGGCCGTCGATAAAATTGCTGAGCCGCACAACGTTGTCCCGCCACCCTCCCGACTTCCCATGCCCCGTTCTGCTGCCTTCAGCCCGCGCGGTCCTGCCGCCATCGGCCCGTACTCGCACGCCGTCTGGGCGGGTGACCTCCTGTACTGCTCGGGTCAGACGCCTATCGATCCGGCCACCAGCACGCTCATCGAGGGGGATGTCACGGCGCAGACGCACCGCGTGTTCGACAACCTGCAGGCCGTGGTGGAAGACGCCGGCCTGACCATGGACGACGTGATCAAGTGCAATGTGTACCTCACCGACATGGCGAACTTTTCGGCCATGAACGCGGCCTACACGACGCGCTTTTCGGCGCCGTTCCCGGCGCGCACCACGGTGGCCGTGGCCGGCCTGCCGCTGAATGCCTCGGTGGAGATCGAACTGGTGGCCAAGCGCCCGTAAGGCGTTGACTGGATGTCCGTTACGCCATGAGGGGCCGGTCCATTGCGGACCGGCCCCTCATGTTTGGTATCCCAACGACCATCCGTTCGGTGCCGAACGGCTAGTTCGCCGGCACCGCGAGCGTAATGCCGTTGGCGGCCAGCATCGCACTGATGCTGCGGGCCCGCGCCATGAACGCCTTCGACTCGGTCACGGCCGCTTCCACGGCCGCCTTGGCCGACGCGGCCTGACGTTGCACCGACTCGCTTGGCGTTTCCCACAGCCCCAGCATGCCGGTCTTCACCGCGCCCAGGCGCGCCAGCACGTTGGTGTCGTTGGTGCCGAAGCCCGCGCCGCCACCGCCGCCGCCCGGGCCGAACGCGATCGCCGGGGCACCGGCACCGAGCTTGGCCCGCACCGCGTCGAAGTCCTTTCGGAACGCCGCGAACTGCGTCTTCACGCTGTCGGCGAGGGTCGGCGTGGAGTCCATCTTGGCCGCCGCCTTGCGGACTTCGGCCAGCAGCGCCGTCATCGGCGCCGCCGCCGCCGCACCCGCCTGCTGCGCGCTGTGCAGCTCGGTGGCGAGGGCGTTGTACGCCACGCGCTGCGCCCCGGTGAGCTGCACCTGCGGATCCATCACGATGGTGAGCGGCTTGGATTCCACCGTTTTTCCGTCGACCACCAGCGCCACCGTGTACGTGCCCGGCAACACCTGCGGACCCTGGTTGGCCCCGCCGCCGCCGCGACCGAATCCGCCACCACCGGCGCCGCCCGCCGCCGCACACGGATTGTCGGGGAGATAGCCGATCGTCGGGAGTGGCGTCGGGAGTCCCGGAATCGGGCCGCGTCCGCCACCGCCGAATCCACCGCCAGGACCGCCAGCCGGAGGACCGCCAGCGGGAGGACCGCCAGCCGGCGTGGCCTCGCGGATCGGCTCGACGCGTTGATCCCAGCACACGGTCTGGATGCCCGCCACGTTCTTGGCGGCCGGCAGCGCCAGTTCACGTACCACCGCACCGCTCGCATCGCTGATGCGCAACATCGGGTTGGTGACCGCCTTCTTCAGGTGCAGCTGCAGCACCGTCTCCGTGGGCGGGTTCTCACCGGTGAAGAACTGATGGCCCCAGAACTCGTCGTTGCGGTCGTCCTTGGCCTTCCACTGCAACGACGGGCCCGGCGTGAACAGCGTGGCATCGGCCTTCTGCGCCGCGCTGAACTCCTGAATCGGCTCGAGATGATCGAGAATCCACAAGGCGCGGCCGTGCGTGGCCACCAGCAAGGCATTGTCACGCGGATGAATCGTGAGCTCGTCCACGCGCACCGTGGGGAAGTTCGCCTTCAACCGCTTCCACGTCTTGCCGCGATCGAGCGTGAGGAAGATCCCCGTTTCGGTGCCGATGTAGAGCACGTCGGGATTACGCGTGTCTTCGGTGAGCGTCTTCACCACTTCGCCCTTGAGCGTGGCGGTGAGCGACTTGAAGCTGGCGCCGAAGTCGGTGCTCACCCAGATGTACGGCTCGTAGTCGTTGAGGCGGTGATTGTCGACGGTGATGTACACCGTGCCCGACTCGAAGCGCGACGGCACCACTTCCGACACGAAGGCGTGACCGACCGGGAAGCCCGGCAGGTTCTTCGTGATGTTCTGCCACGTGGCCCCGTTGTCCTTCGACATGCTCACCGTGCCATCGTCGGTGCCGGTGTAGAACACCCCCTTCTGCTTCGGCGACTCCGACAGCGCCACGATCGTGGGCCACTGTGAAATGCCGTCGTTGCGCGAGATCGCGATGTCGCTGCCTTTCAGCCCCATCGTCACGATGCTGTCGCGCTTTTCGTTCTTCGTGAGGTCGGGGCTGATCGCCGTCCACGAGTCACCGCGATCAGTGCTGCGGAACACGCGATTGGCCGCCGCCAGCAGCACGCCGGGATCGTTCGGCGACAGCATCAGCGGCGTGTCCCAATGAAAGCGATACGCTTCGCCAGCCGTGGCGTTCACCACATTCTGCGGCGTAGGGCGGATCGACTTCGACTCACCCGTCACCTTGTTGCGACGCACCATGTTGCCGTCCTGCGACTCGGTGTAGATGATACGCGAGTCACGCAGGTCGGGAATGGCTACGAAGCCGTCACCGCCCAGAATCTGGAACCAGTCGTAGTTGAAGATGCCGCGATTCATGCGCGACGCGCTGGGTCCGCACCAGTCGTAGTTGTCCTGCATGCCGCCGCACACGTTGTACGGCGTCTCCATGTCGAAGCCCACGTGGTAGAACAACCCCACCGGCACGTTCTCGATGAACTGCCAGGTGCGGCTCATGTCGTACGACGTGGCCAATCCACCGTCATTGCCGATGATGACGTGATCGGGATTCTTGGGATCGATCCAGATACCGTGCACGTCGTCATGCGTGACCAGCGCCGCATCGGTTTCGAAGGTGCGCCCGCCGTCCACCGACAGGTGGAGGCCCACGCCGCCCATGTAGATGCGCTCCGGATTCACCGGATCGATGCGCAGCTGACTGAAGTACATCGGCCGCGCATTGGTGTTGCTCTGCTTGGTCCACGTGGCGCCGCCATCGGTGGACTTGTAGACGCCCGACACACCGGCCACCACCCCGCGCCCTGCCGGTGCCGCCGGTGCCGCTTCCATGTTTTCGGTGGCGGCCGCCGCACGCTGTGTGCCCGGCGCCGGGCCTTCCACCGTGGCGAACACGATGTTCGGGCTCTGACGGAACACATCCACCGCGATGCGCCCCAACGGGCCGGTCGGGAAGCCGGTGCCGGTCACCTTGGTCCAGGTGTCGCCACCGTCGGTGGACTTCCACAGTGCGCTGCCCGGGCCACCACCGTTCATGCAGCAGGCCGTACGACGGCGCTGGTACATCGACGCGAAGAGGATGTTCGGATCGGTCGCCGACATCACGAGGTCGTTCGCACCCGTGTCGTCGTCCCCCTTGAGCACCTGCTTCCAACTCTTCCCACCGTCCGTGGTCTTGTACACCCCGCGCTCGCCGCCCGGGCCGAACAACGGACCGGTCGCCGCCACCAGCACCACATCATTATTGGTGGGATGAATCACGATGCGATTGATGTGCTTCGACTGCGGGAGCCCCATCATCGCGAACGTCTTGCCGCCATCCGTCGACTTGTAGATGCCGCCGCCCCACGACGTGCTCTGACGATTGTTCGACTCGCCGGTGCCCACCCATACGAGATCGGGATTGATCTGCGACACGGCCACATCACCGATCGCGATCAAGCCCTGATCCTGGAATAGCGGCGTGAAGAGCGCGCCATTGCTGGTGGTCTTCCACACGCCGCCGTGCGCCGTCCCCACGTACCAGATGGCCGGATTGGCCTCGTAGATGGCGAGATCGGAGACGCGCCCCGACATCGTGGCGGGGCCGATGGAGCGGAAGTGGAGCTTGTCGAATTCCTGCGCGTGCGCCGCAATGGGTGCACACAGGAGCGAGAGCGCGGCCAAAGAGGCGGCGCGTCGGTGCAGAGTCCTGGACATGGAGGTATTCAGCGGGAAGAGGGGAGCGTGGCGCTGCGGTTGCTCAACTGATTTACCGTGCGCTAATGTGGCGAGTCCGCCACGCGCCGTCCATGCCCCGGGGCCACGACCAGCAGCCGACGCCGCCAAAGCAAGCACCGGGGTCGGCCAGCAGCGGTGCTCAACGGCGAGATCGCAACCGCGAACCGCCAGAACACGGATGACACCGATACGAAGGAAACAACACAGATAAGCGAAAAGCGCTGTTGGCTTATCCGTGTTGGTTCGGTGAGCTCCGTGTCATCCGTGTTCTGGCTGTTCGCCGGTGCCGTTCGCCGGTG
>NZ_JBILKJ010000225.1:0-3581 GCF_044376735.1 Gemmatimonas sp. | reverse complement strand
TGGCCGAGGTGAGCGAAGGCCGTTCGGACGTGGCCAAGCTCAAGGACAAGGTCGGCGCCCTGACGGTGCGCAACGGGTTCTACCTCATCACGGCACCGCAGGATGGCTACATCGTGCGCGCCTCGAAGGCCGGTCAGGGCGAGATCGTCAAGGCGGGCGAGCCGATCGTCACGCTGCAGCCGGCACGCCCCAGCAAGGCGGTCGAGCTGTTCATCAAGCCGATGGACGTCGCGCTGCTGAAGCCGGGGCGACATGTGCGCATCTTCTTCGACGGCTGGCCGGCGCTGCAGATCTCGGGCTGGCCGCAGGTGGCCTCGGGCACGTTCGGCGCGCAGGTCGCGGTCATCGATCAGTTCCCGAACCGCTCGGGGCAGTTCCGCGTGCTGCTGGTACCGGACACGACGCACGACGAACCGTGGCCGGCGCAGCTGCGCCTCGGCACCGGCGTGCAAGGGTGGGCGATGCTGGACAACGTCACCGTCGGCTGGGAAATCTGGCGTCAGCTCAACGGGTTCCCGCTCTCGATCAGTCCGAACGACGCGTTGCCGGCCGACGCCGTTGCCGGCGACAAGGGCGGCGGCAAGAGCGGCGGCAAGAGCGGCGGCAAGAAATGACGGGGGCCATGCGAACCGCGCACGCCGTCGCGATCGGTCTCGTGTGTGCGCTGGCGATCCCGCTCTCGGCGCAGTCGACGGCCGTCAGGCTCGACACGCTGGGCACACCGTTCACCTTTCCGGCCTTCGTGGATGGCATTCTCGCCAATCATCCGGTGGCCACCCAGGCGCGTCTGGTCGCCGATCAGGCACGCTCCGATCTGCGAACCGCGTGGGGCGCCTTCGACCCCACCGTGACCGCCAGCTGGGATCAGAAAAAGTTCGGGGGGACGTCGTACTACAACTACTTCGACGCCGAACTCAAGATTCCCCTGCCGATCGGGGCGGACGTGACCGTCGCCTTTGATCGGACCATGGGGCGGTACTTCAATCCGGACCGGCGGACCCCCTCCAACGGCACGATCGAAGCGGGCATTTCCATCCCGCTCGGGCAGCGCATTCTCACCGACGAACGACGCAACGCGCTCCAGCAGGCGCGCGCCGCGCGGGACGCCGGCGAGGCCGATCGGACCGCGATCGTGAACAAGCTTTTGTTTTCAGCCGCCAAGGATTACGGGGCGTGGTACGAAAGCTGGCGCCGTCGGGTGATCGCGCAGGAAGGCGAGGCGTTGGCCGAATTCCGGTTGCAGGCGGTGCGACGGCGGGTGGCCAACGGCGAGAGCGCCCCCATCGACACCATCGAAGCACTGCTGGAATTGCAGCGACGCGAAGTGACCCGCTTCGAGGCCGAGGCCTCGTTCTATCTCGCGAGCCTCGACGTGACCGCCTACATCTGGGATGACGCGGGGCGCCCGGCCCCGCTGCCCGCCGATGCGAAGCCCTTGCTGTTGGGCATCGAAGGCGTCGGGATCGACTCGACCCGTCTGGGGCAACTCCTCGACGTCGCCACCCGCCGCAACCCTGATCTGCTCAAGGTGCAGGCGCGGGTGAAGCAGGCCGAGGCGCAACGCCTGTTCAGCACGCAGGCCCTCCTCCCCCTGGCCGAAGCGAAGCTGGCCGGCCTCGGAGCGAATGACAGCGAGCAATCATTTTTCGATGGCGAACGGCTCGACAACAACTACAAGGCCGGGCTCGTCATCAAGTCGCCGCTGCTCTTCCTCAAGGAAACCGGCCGCTTCGCGTCGACTGGACAACGCCTCGATTTTCAGCGACTCGAGCGGGATCGACTGCGGCGCGAGATCGAGTTCGATGTGCGAGCCGCGATCTTCGACCTGTTCAACTTGGAGCGACTGCGGCTGCGACAGGTGGCGAATGTGCGAAACGCCCGATTGTTGCGCGACGCCGAGCAGGTGCGCTACGAAAATGGCGAAGGAACCCTGCTGATTCTCAACCTGCGCGAGCGCTTGGTCCTCGATGAATCCGTCAAGCTTGCGGCGGTCGAGGCCAAGGTGGCCGGTGCCCGAGCCGCCCTCGCGGTCGCCACCGGCGACCGGACGCTGCTCGTGCCGCCGAATTAAGTCACCAGAGGTAGACACGGACGGCCGTCGCGTTTGATTACGCGCATGCCTTCCGTACACGAAGATGTCTGATCGAGATGAGTGGGATCTCCCTGACGATGCCGCCGACCCCGACGAGGCCGGCGATGCGCTCGACGATGAGGAATATTCTCTCGACGACGGCGTGGCCGATCTCGTCGGTGACGCGCAGTGCCCGTATTGCGGCGAATCAGTCGAAATCACCCTCGATCCGGGCTCCGGCACGCAGCAACAGTACATCGAGGATTGCCACGTCTGCTGTCGCCCATGGCTCGTGTCGGTGAGTTATGACGACGATGGTACGGCGCACGTGCATGTCGACGCGAGCGACGACCACGATGACAACGATGGCTGACGGTTCGCTCCTGACTGCCACCGAGCTTCGCCGCCTCCTGCCCGAGGCGCTGCGACGGCCGGCGCAGGAAGGCGCCCGTTTGGTGGCGTTGCATTGGCTGGCCCAGCTGAGCGAGGCGCGCGCCCGTTGGCCGCACACACTGTCGTCACCGGCCATGGAGCCCGGGCAATCCGCGCTCCTGACCGGCGCCCCCGACGCCGGATATGGAACGGCTGCGGAAACGCTGCACCGCGCCCGCGTGGCGCTGCGTCGCCTGCGCGCCGTGATGCGCGAGCACGAGAGTGCTCTCGACGGCGTCATCGACCGACGAATGGTGCGCTCGCTGCGAGCGCTGGGGGCGGCCACCAACGCTGTACGGGATGCCGACGTGCAGCGGTCGTGGCTTGACGCCGAGATGGAACAGCTCCCGGCGGACGCGCGCCACGAGGCGGAACGTCTCCGGGCCAGCATCGACCGTCGGGGCGCCCGCTCGTCGACGGCGGTCGCGCGCGCCTTCGAGCGGCACTTCGATCCGATCGTGGACCGACTCCTCGCCGGCCTGTCCACCTATCTGCTGCGACACCGCGTCGGCATGCCGACCTGCCCTACCCCGTTCGCCCGCCATCTCGCGACGCGGGTGGAGCGGGCCTCGGTGCGGCTGCGCCGCGACCTCGACCACGTGACGAGCGTGGAGTCGCGCGACGCGATGCACCGGATTCGCCTTCGACTCAAGCGTCAGCGCGCGATGCTGGCGCCGTTTGCCGCGTCCCTCCCCGCGGTTGGCGCGTGGTACGATCTCGCCACGCGCGGTCAGGATCTGCTGGGGGCCGTGCGCGACGCCGATCTCTTGGCTGAGCGTGCAGGCAAGGCGAAGCTCCCGGCGCTACATCGTGCCTTGGGGGCAGTCGCGCTCGCGCACTACGAGGCGTTCACGCTCGATTGGTGCGCGCAGACCGAGCGCGTGATGCAGGTGCTCGAACTGGCCGTGGTCGAGCTGCGGCGCGACAGTGCACCGGTCACCGACGCGGGCGTACCGCTCGAGATCGAGCGAAAGTACCTGCTCACGAGCCTGCCGCCGTTGGCCGCCGCGGTTCCGCCCACGCTGATCGAGCAGGGCTGGCTGCCGGGAACGGCGTTGCGCGAGCGGGTGCGTCGTTC
>NZ_JBILKJ010000224.1:0-3583 GCF_044376735.1 Gemmatimonas sp. | reverse complement strand
ACGTGGCCCACTGTTCGGCCGCGTCCTCCACCTTCGCCAAGCGTGGGTTCACGTACTTGCGCGCCGTCGCCAACCACTGCGGGGCGCAGGCGGGGGGCAGGGCGAGCATGAACGTCTCCTCGTCCATGCGGAAAATCCACATGTCGCCCAGCACCTTCCCCTTCGGCGTGAGCGCCGTGGCATACTGTCCGTGGCCGGGGGCCAGCGACGTCACCTCGTTGGTGACGAGGCCGTTGAGCGCGTCGGCGGCCTTGGGGCCGAGGAAGGTGCTCCACTGGTCTGCCGACTCGAACCATGCCGACCCGCGTTGCAGCTGGTGGTAGGCCGCGGTGTCGCTCGCGGAGAGCGACGCCGGATACGCGAGGGCCGGTGGTGCCGGAACGGGCGGTAGCTCCGGGGTCGCGGGGCTCATGGGGCCCGGGGAGATCGCGTCAGGGTTGGACAACGGCACACCTCACAGAGACTTCGCCAGCAGATCGTCTTGCAGAACGTACCGGGGACCGGCCGCGTCAAGCAACAGCCGCGCGGCCGCTCCACCGGGCACCTCGACGGCGTTGCGTTGTGCCCAGGGAATGCGCAGGCGGTCGAGGCGGGCATCGATCGCGGCATAGCTCGCCTGCAGCGAGGTGAACCCGGCGGTACGCGGAAGGTCGTCGGAACAGCGCAGGAACAGCATGCTGTCCTCCAGCCCGGCCAAGCGCAGCAGCGGTTCTACTTCGCGGCGCTGGGAATCGCTGCGCACGACGAGACGCACGCCGCGTGCGAGCAGCATTCGTACGTGGTGTATGACGCCGTCGCCGAGCGGTACGCCGTGCGACGCTGCGTTGGCCCATTCACGCTGCGCGCGCATCGCGACGAGCTCGTGAGCCGTCATGTCGTTTCGGAGCTGGGCATGCTGCAGCGCCGGCAGCTGGTGCACGGCGACGGTGACGCACTCGAGGAACGTGCGACCTGGCAGGAGCGGTAGCAGGTCGGCTGTGGGGACCTCGATACCCAGCGGCGCCCACTCGTGTGCGATCGCCTCGGCCAGCGCCATGGCGCGCGGCGGTAACGTATCGGCGATGATGCCGTCGAAGGCGACGATGATCGTGGATGCGTTGGCGAGGTGCATCACGTTGCGAGAAGGGAGGCCGGTCGGCGGAACCGTGCCGGAAATACAAACGGGGTGGAGCGCAATCAGCGCTCCACCCCGTACAACAGCAAGCGCCGAGCGATCAGGCGTTGTTACGGCGGCGACGCGACACACCGAAGATGCCCGCCAGTCCCGCCGCCATCAGCGCGTACGTGCTGGGTTCCGGCACGGTCGCGTTGCGGATCAACAGGCCGTCGGTAGCCAAGTCGCCATCGATGACGACGGAGAAGGTCGAGGCCTGTCCAATGTTGCTGGACGCGATCGTGAAGTCGCGCGTGCACGTGGGCTGCGGCTTGTTGTCGAACTCACCGTCGGAATTGCGGCAGAAGCCAAACTCGTTGAAGTCGGCGGCGTTGTTACCGAACAGACCTGTCGTTGCACCGCCGTCGAAGGAAAAGCCAACGAACTTGTTGTCCCAGCCCATGCTGCCGACAATCGGGCCGGTGCCAAGCAGGTTCGTGGTGAAGATGTAGCGATAGCCGAACCCACCCGGCAAGTTGCCGCGCGGCAAGCTGCCGCTCGCGCTGGCGCCGATCCAGTTGTACGTGGGCGCGCTGTTGTTCTCCCACACGCCGGGGATCGACGAGATGCGATACGCCTGTCCCGTGTACAAAACGTTGAGCGGATTCGAAATCTGGAAAACATTGACGGTCCAGTTGGCGTCCATGGGTCCGACGCCGAGGCCGGTGTTGAGGACCTGCGCCTGCGAGGCGACGGCGGAGAACGAGAGCGCGGCAGCAACAACGGCGGCGCGGCTGATCAACTTCATTGGGAAAGCTCCTGGCGTCAGTGACCGAGAATTCATGGACTCTTCGATTTCTACCTAGTAGCAACAGATGTGCCGTCTCTCTCGCCACGACGCCGTTTCGCCACCGGCTCGCGTTGCCGGTCTGTCATGTTCTAAGTCTTTGCAAATCAATGCTTTAACAAAACACTCGGTCGCCCGACGGCCCAGCTCGAATGGCGGCGGTCGAAGTTGTCGCGTGAGGTCGCCTCGTCGGCGCCGCACAGTGCTGCGTGAGCGCAACACTGGCAGGGCGTGCGCATCAGGCGTGTGGTGTCTCGTAGCTCGCGTCGAGTAACTCGATGGGGTGCACCACGCGTGCCTTCGACCCACTGCGCAGCAGGCCGGCGCCGATCTGCATCATGCACCCCGGGTTGCCGGTAGCCACCCAGTCCGCGCCGCTCTCGGCGATGCGCGCGAGCTTGGGTGCCAGCACGGCGTCGGAGGTGTCGGGCTCCACGAGGTTGTAGATGCCGGCCGATCCGCAGCACTGGTCGGCGTCTTCGAGTGGAATGAGCGAGAGTCCGGGAATCGCGCGCAGCACCGCGAGCGGCGGGGAGACGATGCGCTGGGCGTGCATCTGATGGCACGGCGGATCGTGCGTGACCCGCAGCGCCACGGGTGTGGTGCCAGCGACCGGTCCAACCGTGGCCAGCAGCTCCGAGATGTCTCGCGTGCGCGCGCTGATGCGCTCGGCCCGCGCCGCCCACGCCGGATCGTCGTGCAACAGGTGCCCGTACTGTTTCAGCATGGCGCCGCACCCGGCCGAGTTGACGGCAATGACGTCGGCCCCCGATTGCTCGAAGGCGGCCACGTTGATGCGGGCGAGGGCGCGTGCGCTGTCGAGATCACCGGCGTGGGCGTGCAGGGCGCCGCAACAACTCTGACCCCTTGAAACGCGGAGGGCGAAGCCGTTGTGCGCGAGCACGCGCTCGGTGGCGTCGTTCACGTGCGAGAAGAGTCCCGACATTACGCAGCCGGTGAGGCAGGTGGCGGTGGTCGTGGGCGGCGACGCCGGCGTCGTGGGTGACGCGCTCGGTGCACGACGCACCGCGCGTGGGCGCAGCGTTGCCGGTGTGGTGGACGCGATCATCGCCATGGGGAAGGCGAGTCGTGCCGGCAGGATTGGCGCGAGCAGATGCGGCAATCGGGTGGCGCGGAAGGCCCGCGCGCCGAGCAGCGCGATGCGCAGCAGCAGCGGATGCTTGAACACGGCGAGTACGGCGCGGGCTACGAACGGCACGCCACGCACCGGGGCCATGGTCGCACGCGTGGCTTCGAGCAGCTCACCGTACGGTACACCCGACGGACAGGCGGTCTCGCAGGCACGACAGCCCAGACACCGGTCGATATGCTGCGCGGTGGTGGGATCGTCGAGTGCGATATCGCCGTCGAGCATGCGACGCATGAGCACGAGTCGTCCACGCGGCGAATCGTTCTCGTCTTCGAGATTCACGTAGGTGGGGCACGCCTGCAGGCAGAAGCCGCAGTGCACACAGGCATCGAGCCCTTTGCTGGCGAGCGCCAGCGGTGTGCCGGGCAGCGCGCACTTCGGCGACGTGGATACGGTGCTCATGCAGCTCCCATGGCGCGGAACTCCCGGCGTCGCCGGTTCAGGATACCGTGCGGATCGAAGGCCCCCTTCACGGACAGGTCGAGCGCGCTGG
>NZ_JBILKJ010000223.1:0-3606 GCF_044376735.1 Gemmatimonas sp. | reverse complement strand
GACGCACCGACATGCCGGGGCGCGGGATCGATGCCGCCACGGTACCTGGCGCGGTGAACGGCTGGGAGAAGTTGCTCACCCGCTTTGGACGGAAGCGCTTCGCCGATGTGCTGGCGCCGTCGATCGTCTACGCCGAGGCCGGCTTTCCGGTGGGTGAAGTGGTGAGCGTGTACTGGAAGGACAGCGAAAAGGTGTTGCGTGAAGATGCCGCCACCGCGAAGACGTTCTTGCCGGGCGGCCGGTTGCCGCTGGCCGGTGAGCTGTTCCGCAATCCTGAGTTGGCACAGAGCTATCGGCAGATTGCCGCCGGTGGTGCCGCCGCCTTTTACAAAGGCCCCGTGGCGGCCAAGCTGCTGGCCAGCAGCAAGACGCACGGTGGCACGATGACGGCCGCCGATCTCGCCGAGTTCGACAGCGAATGGGTGGAGCCCATCTCGACCACGTATCGCGGATGGACGGTGTACGAGCTGCCGCCGAACGGGCAGGGGATCGCCGCGCTCGAGATGCTGAACATCATGGAGACGTTCCCGCTGGCGTCGATGGGGCACAACTCCGTGCCCGCGCTGCACCACATGATCGAAGCGAAGAAGCTCGCGTATGCCGACATGCAGCGCTACGACGGCGATCCGCGCTTTGTGAAGATCCCGGTCGAGGCGATGCGCTCGAAGGCCTACGCCGCTGAACGTGCGAAGCTGGTGAATGCCTCGAAGGCCACCTGCGATCTCGCTGCCGGCACGCCGAGCGGCACCGACAACGGTACGACGTACATGAGTGCAGTGGACAAGGAGGGGAACATGATTTCCCTCATTCAGAGCAACTACTCTACGGTGGGTTTCGGCGCCGGCATCACGGTGGCCGACGCGGGCTTCGTGTGGCACAACCGCGGCGCCGGCTTCTCCTTCGATCCCGCCAGCGCGAACGTGCTGGCCGGCCGCAAGCGTCCGCTGCACACGATCATTCCCGCGTTCATGGAGAAGGGGGACACTCGCGTGGCCTTCGGCATCATGGGCGGATGGAATCAGGCGCAGGCCCACGCGCAGTTCGTGTCGAACATCGCCGACTTCGGGATGAACATTCAGGGCGCGCTCGACGCGCCGCGCTTTTCCAAGGAGACGTTCCCGGGGTGCGACGTCAACTTCGAATCGCGCATTCCCGATGGCGTGCTCAAGGCCCTCGCCGCCATGGGCCACGACATCGTGATGCGCGGGGATTACTCGAGCACCCGCATGGGCGCCGGGCAGGCGGTGATGCGCAACTACACCACGGGGATCAACGCGGGCGCATCCGATCCGCGCAAGGATGGCTCGGCAGTCTCGGAACTGCTGCCGATCCAGCCACGCGAACCGATGCGTCGCCCCGCGCCGGCGCGGAAGTAAGCGCGCCGCCGCCCCGGGATGCCCGTGCGCGGATGACCGTGTCATGGGTTACTCGACCCGTCATGGCCCGCTACCCTTGAGCATGGCCAACTTCAGTTTCGAAACGCCGCCGCGGGTGATCTGTGCTGATGGCGAGAGTGAACGACTGGGTGGGCTGCTGCGCGAGTGTGGTGTCAGCCGCCCCCTCGTGGTCACCGATCGCGGCATCGAGACGGCGGGACTGCTCGAGCCCATGCTCGCGCCGCTGCGCGCGATGGGCTTCGAGGTCACGGTGTTCGCCGACGTCGCGGCCGATCCGCCGGAATCCTGCGTGTCGGCGGCCACCGTCATGGCGCGCGAGGCGCGCATCGACGGGGTGATCGGTTTCGGCGGCGGCAGTTCGCTCGACGTCGCCAAGCTGGTGGCACTCCTGGCGCGATCCGGCGAGTCGCTCGAGGCGATCTACGGGGTCGGTCGCGCCTCGGGGCCGCGTTGGCCGCTGGTGCAGGTGCCTACCACCGCCGGCACCGGCTCGGAGGTCACGTCGATTGCCATTGTGACGACGCCCGGCGGTGAGAAGCAGGGGGTCGTGTCGCGGCTGCTCTACCCCGACGTCGCGGTGCTGGATGCCACTCTCACGCTCGGGATGCCCGCCCGCGTGACCGCGATGACCGGCATCGATGCGATGGTGCACGCGATCGAGGCGTACACCAGTCGGCATCGGAAGAATGTGCTCTCCGACGCGCTGGCGATTCGTGCGCTGCAACAGCTGTCAGAAAACCTCGGCCTGGTACTCGAAGACGGCAGCAACCTCCCGGCGCGTCGCGCGATGCTGCAGGGATCGATGCTGGCCGGCATGGCCTTCGCGAACGCCCCCGTTGGCGCCGTGCACGCGCTGGCCTATCCGCTGGGCGGACAGTTTCACATTCCGCACGGTCTGAGCAACGCGCTGGTGCTGCTGCCGGTGCTCGAGTTCAACCTCCCCGAAGCGGAGGGGATGTACCGCGAGCTGGCCGATGCCGTACGGGCCACCGAGCGCACGTGGCACCGCAGCGCGAGCGGACGCGCCTTCGTGGATGCGATGGCCACGATCGTGGGTGAGCTCGGGCTCGAACGCACGTTGGGCGAGCTGGGCGTCATCGAAGCCGACCTGCCGGGGCTCGCCACCGATGCCATGAAGGTGCAGCGGTTGCTGGTGAACAATCCCCGCGACGTGAGCTACGATCAGGCGTTGGCGCTGTATCGCGAGGCGCTATGACCGATACCGCCGACACGCGGGCGCACTACGCGCATTGCACGACGATCGATACGCGCTGGATGGACAACGACGCCTACGGCCACGTGAACAACGTCGTGTACTACAGCTTCTTCGACACCGCGGTGAATCGCTGGCTGATCGAGCGCGGCCTGCTCGACATCGCGGGCAGCGACGCCATCGGGCTCGTGGTGGAAACGCAGTGCCGCTATCGGTCGCCGATCACCTTTCCCGACCGGGTCACCGCCGGTGTGCGTGTCGTGCACCTCGGACGCTCGAGCGTGCGCTACGAACTCGCGCTGTTCCGCAACGACGACGACGTGCCGGCGGCGACCGGTCACTTCGTTCATGTCTACGTTGATCGCGCGTCGCGGACGTCAGTGCCGATCCCCGACGCGGTGCGGCAGGCCCTCGAGGGGCTGCGTACGTCGTCATCTCCGTCTTCCACCACCTGAGCGCCATGCGTGCTGTCATTTGCGGGGCCTTCGATCAGCCCGAAACACTTACGGTGGACACCGTGCCCGACCCTGTCGCCGAGGCCGGCCACGTGGTCATCGAGGTGCACGCCGCCGGCGTCAACTTCCCCGATGCGCTGATGGTGATGGGGCAGTACCAGGTGCGTCCGCCGCTGCCGTTCACGCCGGGCGGCGAAGCGGCGGGCGTCATCGTCGAGGTGGGTGCCGACGTCACGGCGTTGCACGTCGGACAGCGAGTGGTGGCGTTCACCCGAACCGGCGCCTTCGCTGAACGTCTCAGTGCGCCGGCGGCGGCCGTCACGCCGATTCCCGACGCCCTGTCGTTCGACGTGGCCGCCACGTTGCCGCTCGCGTACGGTACGGCGATGCACGCGCTGATCGATCGTGCGCAGATCGCCCCCGGCGAGACGCTGCTGGTGTTGGGCGCCTCGGGCGGCGTGGGACTGGCCGCCATCATGATCGGCAAGGCACTGGGCGCGCGCGTGATCGCCGCCGCCAGCACCGACGAGAAGCTGGCACT
>NZ_JBILKJ010000085.1:0-11355 GCF_044376735.1 Gemmatimonas sp. | reverse complement strand
CGAGTTGGCGCGGCAGGTGGCGTTCGTGTTGCACGCAGCCGAGTGGGTGTTGGGGCGACGCGTGCGCACGGTGCTCGACGTTGGGTGTGGCGAGGGGAACTGGTATCCGGTATTGCGGGCGCTGCGTCCGCGAGTGGCGTATCAGGGCGTCGATCCGAGCGCGTACGCGGTGGCGAAATTCGGGGCGCGACGGCATCTGCAGCAGGGCGGCATCGAGGAGCTCGGCTCGCTCGATCTGCGCGAGCAGTACGATCTCGTGGTGTGCTGCGGCATGCTGAACTATCTGTCGATCCCCCAGCTCACGAGCGGCGTGGCGCAGGTGGCGCAGCGCACGGGAGGCGTGGCGTATCTGGAGCTGTTCACGAAGGACGATCGCTTCGAAGGGGACACCGATTGGCCACCGCCGAGGTCGGCGTCGTGGTATCGCGGGCTCATGAAGCGGGCCGGGCTCGTGCCCGTGGGACTGCAGTGTTATGTGGCGGAAGCGGCGCAGGACCGCGTCTCGTCGCTGGAACGACTGTAGATTCTGCAGCATGACAGATCGGATGGTCGCACCGACGCACTGGTCGTCGTTTCTCGAGCAGCTGCGCGCCGAACGCCGCGCCAGTGATGCGCCGCGTCCGCTGCGGGCGTTGGCAGAGGAGTTCGCCGGTCGCGTGCTGGCGCTCCTCTTCCCGCAGTTCGCGCATCCGTTGCGGCTGGGCGTGGCGGGCGTGGATGAAGAAGCGGCGCAGATCGACGCGCTGTTGCGGGCGGCGATCACGCCGATGGTGCACGACGTCGAGCCGGTGGTGGCCACGTTCCTGAACCAGTTGCCGAACGTGCGGGCGTCGCTGCTGCTCGATGCCGAGGCCATTCTGGCGGGTGATCCGGCAGCCGAGAGTCTGGAAGAAGTGATCGTGGCCTATCCCGGCTTCCTCGCCACGGCGGTGCATCGCGTGGCGCACGAGCTCTATTTGCTGAACGTCCCGGTGTTTCCGCGGCTGCTCTCCGAATGGTCGCACCGGGAAACCGGCATCGATATTCATCCGGGGGCGGTGCTTGGTGCGTCGTTTGCCATCGATCACGGCACGGGCGTCGTGATCGGCGAAACGAGCATCATCGGCGATCGGGTGCGACTGTATCAGGGCGTCACGCTGGGTGCGCATGCGGTGAGCAAGAAGCTGGCGCACCAGAAGCGGCATCCCACCATCGGTAACGATGTGGTCGTCTACGCCAATGCGACCATTCTGGGTGGGACCACGGTGATCGGCGACGGCTCGATCATTGGTGGGAATGTCTGGATGACGTCGTCGGTGCCGCCACGTTCGGTGGTGCAGTTCTCGAGCCGGGTGGAACAGCGTCCGGCCGACGACGGTCTCGAGTTTCACATCTAGCGGTCAGTGCTGTTCCCGTTCGTTCACTCTTGCCACACGAACCCATGCGCGTCTCGACGATTCTCGATACCATCGGCCACACGCCGCACGTGCGTCTGCATCGCCTGTTCGATCCGCGCGTGGAGGTGTGGATGAAGCTCGAGCGGGCGAATCCTGGTGGCAGCATCAAGGATCGCATCGCGCTCACGATGATCGAGGATGCCGAACAGCGCGGCCTGCTCACGAAGGACAGCGTGATCATCGAGCCCACGTCGGGGAACACCGGTATCGGGTTGGCGATGGTGGCGGCGGTGAAGGGCTACAAACTGGTGCTGGTGATGCCGGAGTCGATGTCGGTTGAGCGTCGGAAGCTGATGGCCGCCTACGGCGCCACGTTCGACCTGACGCCGCGCGAGAAGGGGATGAAGGGGGCAATCGAGCGCGCCAACGAGTTGGTGGCGAGCACACCGAACGCGTGGATGCCGAACCAGTTCGCCAACGAGGCGAACATCCGCGCGCATGCGCTGACCACGGCGCGCGAGATTCTCGCCGACTTTCCCGATGGCGTGGACTATCTCATTACCGGCGTGGGAACCGGCGGGCATATCACGGGGTGCAGCGAAGTGCTGAAGCAGCATTGGCCAGCCATGAAGACCTTTGCGGTGGAACCGGCGAAGTCGGCGGTGATCAGTGGCGGCGCTCCGAGTCCGCACCGCATTCAGGGTGTGGGGCCGGGCTTCATTCCCGACAACCTGCACCGCGATACGCTGGATGGCGCGATTCAGGTGACGGAGGAAGCGGCGTTCGAGTACACCCAGCGGTCGGCGTGCGAGGAGGGGATCCTCATCGGCATCTCGAGCGGCGCATCGCTGGCGGCGGTGGCGCAGAAGCTCCCCGACATGATCGACGGCGCGCGCGTGCTGACGTTCTGCTACGACACCGGCGAGCGATATCTCTCTATCGAAGGACTGTTTCCTGCATGACGATACTTAGACGTCTCAGCGCGATTTCCGTGTTGTTCGCACCGGCGCTGGTGTGGGCGCAGGCACCGGTGGTCGCGGCCCCGAAAGTCACGCGCGCCGATCTCGCGGCGGCGTACATGCGTGTGGATGCGGTGTACACGCAGCGGGAGAACGCGAAGACCCTACCGGACAGTCTGCGCGCGCAGGTGAACCGCACCGTGGACCGCGCGGCGTTGAGCTTCTTCAGCGGACAGTTCGCCGCGGCGGTCGGTACGATCGATGCCGCTGCGGTGCAGCTCGGTGGCGTGCCCACGCCGCCGGTCTCGGCGCCGGTGGGGCCGCGTGTGCTGAACGGTGCGCCGGCGAGTGCGGCGCGCGACGAGTATCTGGCGCGGCTGGCGGTGGTGGACAGCACGGGGGCGCTGGCGCAGGCATTGCTGTCCACGCGCGAGCGCGCCAAGCTGCTGGTGGATGTGCCGTCGCCCGACCGTAGTGCGGAGTTCCTGAACGATCCGGCCAAGTTGTCTCGCGATCTGGCGCGCGAAGTGAGTGTGCTGGAACGCGGACGCGATCCGTACATCGGACTGGTGGGTGATTTCTGGCGCGTGTATCGCGGCGCGAACAACGCGCTGGTACCCATGCGCATCGTGGCGCCACCGTCGGCGAATGTGCGCAAGCCGGTGGGGGTGCTGCTGGTGCTGCACGGCGCCGGCGGCGACGAGAATATGTTCGTGGATGCGTACGGCAGTGGCCTCGTGACGAAGCTGGCGGCCGAGCAGCGGCTGATTCTGGTGTCGCCGAAAACCGACGTGTTCGGCGCCACGCCTGAGCATTTCGATGCGTTGATGGCGCTATTGCGCAAAGAATTCCGCATCGACAGCTCGCGGGTGTACCTGATCGGGCACTCGATGGGCGCCGGCGCGGCGGCACGATTGGCGCAGGCGCGACCGGCGCAGATTGCGGCGGTCGCGATGCTGGCCGGTGGCAGTCCGATCACGGTGCCGAACGCGCCGCCGTCGCTGTTCATCGGGGCGGAGCTCGACGGCATTATCCCCGCCGCGCGCGTGGAAGCGGCCGCCAAGGCGACGCCGGGTGCGACATACGAACTGTTCCGCCACGAAGGGCATCTGCTGATGGTGGGGAACGGCGTGCGTCGCGCCGTCCCGTGGCTCGTGAGCTATACCCGCTAGTCGCACGGCACCCGTCATGGCCGATCGTCCGCTCATTCTGCTGCACGGGTACAGCGCCGATGGCAGTGCGTTCGATCACTGGCGCACGGTGTTGCGGGCCGCGGGTTGGACCGCCGAGCAGCTGTGCACGGTGAGCTATGAATCGCTGACGAATGATGTTTCGGTGCGCGATATCGCCGAAGGCTTCGACAAGGTGTTGCGGCAGCGGGTGGGGCTGGCCGACGACGAGCCGTTCGACGTCATCGTGCACTCCACCGGCATGCTGGTGCTGCGCGCGTGGCTGACTCGGCGCGGGATGACCGCGCCACGGCGTGCGCGCGTGAAGCACGTGATTGCGCTGGCCCCTGCCACCTTCGGATCGCCGTTGGCGCACAAGGGGCGCAGCTTTCTGGGTGCGCTGGTGAAGGGACGCAAGCAGCTGGGCCCCGATTTCCTCGAGGCGGGTGACCAGGTGCTCGACGCGTTGGAGCTTGGCAGCCGGTTCGGCTGGGAGCTGTCGCACGCCGACTTGTTCGGCAGCGAGAGCTTCTACGACTCGAAGCGGACCACGCCGTACGTGTTCGTGTTCTGCGGCGCGCGCGGCTATCGCGGGCTCGCCGCCCTGGCGAACAGCCCCGGTACCGACGGCACCGTGCGGTGGGCCGGCTGCGCCTTGAACAGCCGCAAGGTGGTGCTCGATCTCTCGGCCGACTGTGCGGATGATGCGCGGGTGCAGGTCGTTGCGTGGACGCAGGACGATGTGCCGATGCATCCGATCGCGAATGTCGATCACGGCAGCATTCTGTCGGCGCCGCCGCCCGCCCTGACGCAGATGGTGATCGATGCGCTGCGGGTATCGTCGCGCCCTACCTATGCGGCGTGGTGCGAGCGCGCCGAGGCGGTGGTGCGTGCTACGCGTGAGGCGATGGTGCCGTGGCAGCAGTTCGTGGTGCGGGCGGTGGACGAGCGGGGCGACGGCATTCGCGACTGGAATTTGCAGTTCGGTCTGCGCGACGGCACCACGCTGGTGCCATTCACGCAGGACGTGCATGTGTACGGTGGCGATCCGAGCTACCGCAGCTTTCACGTGAATCTTTCAAGATTGAAGGATTCGGCGCTGCTGCGTGGGCGTGGGCGCCGGCTCACGGCGCAGCTGTACGCCAGCACGGGGACGCAGCGTGTGCTGTACAGCGGTGCGTTGGTCGACACCGCTGGTGTCGAGGCCCCGAATCGCGGCGGTACGTGGTACGGATCGTTGGATCTGTCGAGTGTGTTGCCGGGCGGCGCCGTGCGCTTCTTTCATCCGTTCACGACCACGTTCATCGAGCTGCGTCTTGATCGTGAGCCGCTGACCGGACCGGGGATGGTGGTGCGGATGCACGAGCCCGAGCAGTAGTTCGGGGTAATCTTTTCCAGCCGACTTCGTCATGACCTCCGACTCAATCCGTATTGCTGGCGCTCAAAAGGCGTCTGGCTGGACCGTGCGGGCACCCTTGTGAAGGTGATCGCGGTGGTGCTGGCTTTCTTTTACCGTCAGCCGCCCAATATTCAGCCACGCGCCCCCGGTACGCCCATTCACGTGACCTATCGCCCCAGAATCGTTGACGCGCGCCTCGACAGCGCGCTCCGAAGCGCCGGTGGCGTGGTCCTCGACGGTCCGCGCGGTTGCGGTAAAACACGCACGGCGTTGGAGCACGCGGCAAGCAGTGTCTCGTTCGACCGAGACCCGAACGCGCGATTGCTGGCGCAGACCGCCCCCGACGCCCTCCTCAGCGGGCCGATACCACGACTGCTGGACGAGTGGCAACTGGTGCCAGAGATCTGGGGGAGTGTGCGCGGCGCCATCGACGATCGCGCGCAGCCTGGCCAGTTCATTCTCACCGGCTCGGCGGTGCCCGTCGACAACGACACGCGCCATACCGGTGCTGCCCGCTTCATTCGCCTCAAGATGCGTCCCTGCACCCTTGCCGAACTCGGGGTCAGTTCCGGTGCGGTGTCGCTCGCAGCATTGCTCAACGCCGACGTCATGACAGCGGCTGACACCGGGCTCACCGTTCCGGAGTTGCTGTCGCATGTGACCGTGGGTGGATTCCCGGGCGTGCAAGGCACGGCCGGCGACACGCTCGACGTCCATCGCGAGTACCTCGCCTCGGTGGCGCACGCGGATATTCCACGGCTCCTCGGGCGCACACCACGACCGGCGCGACTGGAAGCCGTGATCAGAGCCTTGGCACGCCACAGCGGCGGGCCGATGACGGCGACCGCCATTGCGGCCGATGCTGTGACACCGGGTCGGCCAATCGATCCCGACACGGTCGCGCTGTATCTCGACACGTTGACTCGCATCCACCTGATCGAGCCGCTCCAGTCGTGGGGGACCCACTTGCGATCGCGGTCGCGACAACGCTCCGCACCGGTGGTGCACTTAACGGATCCGGCGTTAGCCGCCGCGGCCATCGGCGCGACCCCGCACGCGCTGCTGCAGGACCTGCGATTGGCAGGGTTACTCTTTAAATCACTCGTCATCCGCGATTTACGCGTCTATGCGGACGACGCGCGTGGCACGGTTGAGCAATACCGTGACAACACGGGGCTGGAGGTGGACGCGATTGTGACGCTCAGTGATGGGCGATGGGGCGCCTTCGAAATCAAATTGGGGACCTTCGCCATCGACGACGCCGTAAAGTCGCTACGCCGGTTTGCCGCCAAAGTCGATACGCGCGTGCTCGGTGCGCCGAGTGTGCTCGGCGTGATCGTAGGGACGGGTGGGGCCTACCGACGCGAGGATGGCATCATGGTGATCCCCATTGGTGCGCTGGGGCCATGATGGTCTGCGTCCGCGTCTCGTGGTGTCGACCGCGTGGCTGGCAGCATGGCGGGAAAAGTCCGCCAGGGCGGCCACGTGAGTGAACTTCGCCGCACCGCGCCCTCTACGGAGTTGGCGGCGTAACCGATGACGCCGGTCGTGTCCCCTGCAGAATCCACCGTTGAATGCGTCGGCCGTTTCCCGCTTCGCCGGTGTACATGCGGTTCTTGGAATCGATCGCGATCATGTGCGCGCGAATGAACTCGCCCGACTGACGACCCGGCCGGCCGAAGCGATCGAGAATAGCGAGATCCTTCCGTCGCAGAATCCACACCCGCTGGTTCGTGCCGTCGATGAGGTACAACAGGCTTTGCTCGGCATCGCGCGACACTTGCAGGCTGAACCCGCTCCCCGAGCCACCGGTTTGAGGGCGTATGAAGCGCTCCATCAGAAACTCGCCGTTCTGCCGGAACAGCTGAATGCGATTGCCACGCCGGTCCGATACGTAGAGCAGCCCATCCTTGGTTCCCACGAGGCCGTGCAGCGTGGAGTATTGCTGCGGCGGTGATGCCGTCTTTACGGGATAGCTGTACCGCACCGAATCGTCGGGCCGCTTGCCGTAGGCGCCCCAATGACGCTTGTAGGCGCCTGTGGTAGCATCGAAGACGATGACCCGCTTGTTGATGTAGCCGTCGGCAATGAACAGCTCATTGGTTTTGGGCTCGACGTAGAAGTTGGCCGGCCCACCCAGGTGCGTCGAATCGTTGCTCCCCTTGTTCACCCCCGGCTCGCCGATCGTCATTACGTACGTGCCGTCCTGCGTGAACTTCATGACGTGCATGCCGTTGCTCGTTCCCATCCACACGAAGCCATGATGGTCGATGTAGATACCGTGCTCCTGACTGAACCAGGTGTAGCCAGCACCCGGCCCACCCCACGCCTGCACGAGCTTACCGTTGGCGTCGAGTTCAATTACCGGTGGCGCCGGAAAACAGCAATCGGCGATCGGCGGTTTGGACGCCGCGCCAATTTCCTGGTCGGTGAGACTCGACGGCATGTGAATGATCCACAAATGATCGCGGTCGTCGACGAACAGCCCGCGGATATCACCCCACGTCCAGTCGTTCGGCAGCGTTGGCGGCCATGTCGGGTCCACCACGTAGATCGGCAGTCGCTCCGCCGTGGGTGACCCGCGCGCGACGGAGGCGTTGGCACCCTGGGTGTGCGCGGCATACGCTGGCAGGAGCAGGCCCGCGAGCAGGCCCAGCAGATTCATACGGCTCATGACGTGCTGCATCAGCTGTCCCCGCGGCGCTGCCGCAACTGCTGTGCAAGGGCCAGCGTGCGTCGTGCCGACGCTTCGATACAACACTTTGGGCGGTGCGTCGCGCAAGAGATGCCTCGACGCAAGCTGCGCGGCGGTCAGTGGCGGGTTGTCGGGATTGTTCGCTGCCCGCTGCTCGATTGCTGCGTCACTGGGCATGGTGTTGCGCGCGGTCTTGCGCGAACGCGGCGTGGCCAGCTCGGCCCGCACCCGTACGATCATGGACGTACCCGCCTCGCCGCGTTTGTGCATAGCGTTGTCGCTCCTCGCGGCTGGCGTAACGGGCAGCGATCAATCGGATGGCCTGCATCCTGACGGTGAAGACCACGGTCACGGATCGCGCCACCGCTGCACGATCTCACGGAAGTCGATCCCATGTGTGGTCGCGTTCGAAGCGGCTTTGTCAGGGTCCCACTCGAACGTCAAGGGAAAAGTACTACGCCGTGAATACACTATCAACGCGCGCGTCATCCTCCGGATCTCGGTCCCCAGCGCCACCTCCGCCTCCAGCTCGAGGAGGAACATCACCGTGAACATCGCTCGCCGAGATCCGTGCGCAGGTTGACGCGCAGCGCCCTCGGTCCGTCGACAAGCAGCGTCCAGTCGCCCGAGCGCACCGCCCGCGGCGACGCGCGCGCGGCACGTCAGCGCATGCGGCCGTACTTTCGCATGGCGGCGAGCATGCGGTCCACCGGCATCGCAAACACGCGCAGGTCGTTGGCTCCGGTGGTGGTCTCTGCCGCCAGCAGCGCGTTGGTGATCGCCGCCTCCGTCGCCTGCGCGGTCGCGGCGAATAATGGCGAGATACGGTCGTTGGTCAGCATGGTGAGACGCGCGGTGCTATCGGATGACTATGACTTCGGGTTGGCCGTGGAGAAGGCGACGAAGATGTCGCCCGATCCGTTGTCACCGAATCCGCCCTGACGCCCGATGCCAAGGGATACTCGCGTCGCCAGACGCTTGAGTTGATGTGGGAGCAGCGGCGCGTCGGTCGCCACGACGACGATAATGGATCCCTGATCGGTGTCGGTCACGTCGGCCCCAGTGGGCGCATCATCGCAGCGGCGAAGTGTCGAACCGCTCGGCAAGGGCTCGCGATTGGCGATGCACGAGGCGAGGTCGGTGATCTCCTCGCCGACGGGCACGCCGGCGATCCGCAGGTTGCGACGTGCGCCGAAGTTGCACTGCACCAGCACGCCAACCGTGTAGCCGCCGTCGGTCGCCGAGAGCAGCCGCGACGCGGTACCAATGCCGCCCTTGAATCCGAGGCACCGCATCCCCGTCCCGCCGCCAACGACCCCTTCGGCAACCGCACCGCCGAGTGCGCCGTCGAGCGCGGACAGCACATGCTCCGGCTTCACGTGGAATCCGTTGATGTCGTTCAGCGCGCCGTCATAGGTCTCCGCCACAACCGGCAACCACCACGGCTGCAGCACGTTCTTTCGCGACACCTCCCATCGAATGATCGCGTCGCGAACCACGCCGACGCTGTGCGTGTTGGTGATCGCGATGGGCCCCTCGAGATAGCCACTCTCCTGGATCCACGTGGTACCCGTCATCTCGCCGTTGCCGTTCAACGCGAACCATGACGCGAAGACCGGGTCGGCGTTGTCCTTTCCGCGAGGATGCACGACCGTGACCCCCGTGCGCACCGGCCCCTGTCCGACCACGAGTTTGCCGCTGCCGGAGACCAACGTGGTGTGCCCAACCTCCACGCCCGCCACGTCGGTGATCGCGTCGAGTGGGCCCGGCGTGCCACCGATGGGCAACTTGAGGTCGTTCTCGCGCGGCTTGCGCTGCGCAGAGAGCGGAGCGACGCCAAATGCCAGCTGGCCGGCGAGCACGCCGAGACCAAGCCGGACCGCGAGCGAGCGGTGACGTAACAGGTGATTTCGAGGCATCATGGCGAAGTCCGGTAACGCGCGGGTAGGTACGATGGCAGTCGTCGGTCCCAAGGTGCCTACCGACCGCTGCCCCGTCAACACGGCCGTGTGGACGTGAAATCCCGAGTGCGGCGAGGTGAGCATGCCGGACAGAATTCCGGGCGATGTAGCTTCGGCCGCACGGCGTGGGCGTCGACGCACCGCGCACGCGGCCCATCCCTATCCCGCTCTGGACACCGTTCCTGAAGCGGCGGAAGTTGTTGCGGAAGGGCGGGATTGTTGGAAGACCCCGCCGTTGACTCCCGCCTCCGCCCCCCAGGTCATGCCACGTCGATCGCTCTCGCTCATCTCGCTCATTGCGCTCGTGAGTGCCGCTGTGTCGGTCAGCGCACAGCCCGCCCCGGACCGGCGTATCCAGGCCGTGATGGACCGCCCGGAGTTCAAGCACGCGCTCTGGGGGATGGAGTTCTACGACCTCGACGCGAAACGCACGATCGCCGGCCTCAACGCCGATCGCCTGTTCACGCCGGGTTCGACCACCAAGCTGCTGACGATGGGTACGGCGCTCGAAGTCCTTGGCGCGACGCATCGATTTCGCACGCCAGTCTACCGAACCGGCCCACTGCGCAACGGCGTGCTGGAGGGCGATCTCGTGCTCGTGGCCAGCGGCGACCCCAATCTGTCCGGACGCGCGCGCGCCGACGGCTCGTATGCGTTCATCGACCGCGATCACTCCTATGGCGGCCCGCCGCTCCCCACCGATCCCCTGACAACGCTGCGACAGCTCGCCGCGCAGGTCGCCGCCAAGGGCATCCGGGAGATCACGGGGCAACTGATCGTCGATGCGTCGCTCTTTGCCGAAGGCGACCGTGAGTTAGGCTCACGCGTTGTCCTCTCGCCGATGGTGGTCAACGACAACGTCATCGACATCGTGCTCACACCCGGCACGCGCGCCGGCGATCCGGTGGCGGTGAGCATTTCGCCAAAGACCAGCTATCTCACGGTGCAGGCGCGCCTCACCACTACCGACTCCGGCACGGCCGCGCGCGTCGTCTCCACCGAAGACAGCAGCAATGTCGATCACCGCGTCCTCGTCGTGACGGGCAGCATCCCGCGCGGCGAATCGATCAACGCGCGCTGGGCCGTTGCCTCTCCACAACGCTTTGGCGAGATCGTCTTTGCCGAGCTGCTCAACGAAGCCGGCGTGCGTGTGCTGCCGCGGCTCGCGGCTCGCGCACTCGACGCCGCCGCACTGCGCACCGCGTATGCCGATTCACTCAAGGTGGCCGAGCATACCTCGTTGCCGCTCACGGCCGAAGCGACGGTGCTGCTCAAGACCAGCCAGAACCTGCACGCCAGCAACTTCCCCTTGCTGCTCGCCACGCTGCCTGAAGCACGCGCGGCGGGCAAGAACGGCTTTGATCTCGCGCACGACTGGCTGCAGCGCGAAGGGCTCGACCTCGGCGGCGCCGTGCAGGGTGATGGTGCCGGTGGCGATGCGCTCTTCGCGCCCGCCTTCATGACGCGCTATCTCGCCGTGTTGGCGGCCAAGCCGTGGGGTGACGCGTTCGCGCGTGCCCTCCCCGTGCTGGGCAAGGACGGCACACTCGCCACGATTCAGCCGGGCGCCGTCGCTGCAGGAAAAGTGTTCGCGAAGACCGGGACCTATGCCAAGTACGATCCACTCAACCGGCGTATGCTCGTGACGGGTAAGGGACTCGCCGGCTACTTCACCTCCAAGAGCGGGAAGCGCATCGCGTTCGCGCTCTACGTGAACAATCTCTCGGTCGCTGCCGGCGATCCTGCCATCGTCGCCGGGCAGGCGCTCGGCGAGATCGCCTCGCTTGCGTGGGAAC
>NZ_JBILKJ010000222.1:0-3639 GCF_044376735.1 Gemmatimonas sp. | reverse complement strand
CGCCGAGCATGTTCACTCCGCCCACGATCGCAAAGGTCGCGATGAGCAGGGCGGCGCGCGGCCCCGGTCCGGCCAAGGCGGGAATGAGGGTGGCGGCATTGTCGGCGTACACCGTGGCCACCGCTGCCACAGCGTACGTACCCAATAACCAGAGCATGACGCCCGCCTGAAAGCCGAAAAACGGCCCAAAGGCCAGTTCGACATACGCGTAGGGTCCGCCGGTGAGCGAGACGCGACTGCCGGCTTCGGCGATACACATCACGATGAGTCCCATCGCGACGGCGCACACCAAGTAGGGGCGCGGCGGCACCGAGTGCCGCCGCCACCGACGCCGGCAGGCGGAAAATCCCGCCGCCGATGGTGACATTGGCGATGGCCGCCGCGAGGCCCCACACGCCGACGGCCCGGACCAGAGACTGTTCGGCGCCTCGGGTTGGGCTTGGCGCGGTCGGTGACGCGGTGCTGCGTTGAGTCATAGAGGGTGTGCTGGCGAAGGAGAGTCGACCGGCGGCATTGGACGGCAGGGCGTATCGGTGCTGAGGCGTGTCACAGAAGCGTTGAGGAGTGGCGCTGGACTGCGAGGCGCCCCGGCGACCGAGCGGGAGGCGGCCACCGACCCTCAGACAAAACGTAAACAGCGATCCTGCAATGCCCTAGCGGCAGTGCGCGTATAGACGGGAGCCCTTGCCCGATATCCGGGGCGGGCACATCGTTCATAGAAGGAGCGCGGTTTGCGCTCACTGGTTGTTCCCGCCCGGCACTGCTGTTCCCGCCCCGCCCCGAGGCTCTGGGATGAAAACTGTCGTTGCATTTGGTGCTGGCTCGCTCATGCTCGCGATCGCGGTGAGCAGCGCCGATCGTGTCGAATCACCCGCCGCGCGCCCGACGACACCGGTCGCGGTGGCATCGCCCGCGAGTTTTCTCGCGCCGTCGTCGCCGGCACCGCTGTCGCGCTATCGCGCCACGCTCGATGAGATACGCCCCAGCGTCGGTACGCCTGCGCGTCGCACGCGCACGCTGGCGCCGGTCGTGCTCAACGACGTCGTCAAGAAGAACTGCGCCGGCTGCCACAGCGACCAGCGCAAGATGGGCAACTTCTCACTGCAGTCGTTCGATCTCGCCACGGTCGGGGCCACGTCGCCGATCATCGCCGAGAAGATGATCGGGAAGCTGCGCACGGGAATGATGCCGCCGCCGGGACGTCCGCGTCCGGCCGGTGACACGCTCGACGTGCTCACGGAAACACTCGAACGGCAGATGGATGCGATCGCGGTGCGGAAGCCGGATGTGGGCCGGCGCTCGTTTCAGCGGTTGAACCGCGCGGAGTACGAGCGCGCGGTGAAGGACCTGCTCACGGTCACTGTGAACGCCGAGTCGTGGCTGCCGCTGGACACGAAGAGCGCCAACTTCGACAACATTGCCGACGTGCAGATCCCGTCGGCGACGGTGCTGGAAGCGTATCTCGATGCCGCGAACGCCATCAGTCGCCTCGCGGTCGGCGATGCGAAGGCGACCGTGTCGACCACGACGTTCAAGGTCTCGCGCCTCGCGAACCAGAACGGGCGCGACGGCGACACGCCGATCGGCACCCGCGGTGGCGGGTCAGCCACCCACTACTTTCCGGCCGACGGCGAGTACGTGTTTGCCGTGTCGCTGCACTCCACACCGATCGGCCAGCTGGTGGGTTCCAACGCGCCCTTCGACGAGAAGATCGAGATCTCGGTGGACGGCGAGCGTGTGGCGCTGCTCGACGTCGACCGCGGCATGCACGAGAGTGAGCCGAATGGTTTGGATCTCAAGACCAAGCCGATCACGGTGAAGGCCGGGCCGCGCGTCGTGGCGGCGGCCTATGTGCGGACGTTCGAAGGGCCCGTCGAAGATCTCATGACGCCTATCGGGAACAGCCTGCCCGACACGCAGATCGGCATTCAGGACGCGATCACGATTCAGGGCCATATGAAGCTGTTCACGGTCACGGGGCCGTTCAATCCCACGGGTGTCTCCGATACGCCGAGCCGCCGTCGCCTCTTCAGCTGCCGCCCGCTGAGTGCCGCTGAACAGCGTCCGTGCGCCGAGCGCATTGTGAATCGCATCGGGGCGCAGGCATACCGTCGGCCGCTCACGGTCAGCGATCGCAAGGCGATCATGAGCTTCTACGACGAGGAGGCGAAGTCGGGCGGATTCGAGAGCGGTGTTCGTGGCGCCGTCGAGGCGATTCTGGCCAGTCCGTACTTCGTGTTCCGCGCGGATGAAGTGGCCGCGACGGCGAAGCCGGGGTCGAAGGTCGCGGTCAGTTCCACCGACCTCGCGTCGCGCCTCTCGTTCTTCCTGTGGGGCACGTTGCCCGACTCGACCCTCACGAGCATCGCGCAGCGCGGCCTGCTCACCGATACCACGGTGCTGGTGGCGCAAACCAAGCGTATGCTGGCCGATCCGCGCGCCGACGCGCTGTCCACGCGGTTCGCGGCGCAGTGGCTGCGCCTGCAGGACATCGAGAAGGTCCATCCCGACCCGCTGCTGTACCCCGCGTTCAATCTGCAGCTCGCGAAGAACATGCAGAAGGAAACGGAGCTGTTCGTGGCCAGCCTGGTGCGCGAAAACCGCAGCCTGCTCGACCTGTATACGGCCGATTACACGTATGTGAACGAGGATCTGGCCCGGCACTACGGCATGGTCGATGTGGTGGGCACGGATTTCCGTCGCGTTCAGTACACCGACAAGAATCGCGTGGGCATTCTCGGTCATGGCAGCGTGCTGTTGCTGACGTCGCAGGGCAATCGCACGTCGCCCGTGTTGCGTGGCAAGTGGGTGATGGAAGTGCTCATGGGTTCGCCGCCGCCACCGCCGCCGCCCAACGTGCCCGATCTCGAAGTGACCGGCGCCAGTAAGGAAGGGCGCATGCTGACCACGCGCGAGCGCATGGAAGAGCATCGCAACAACGCCTCGTGTCGCTCATGCCACCAGTTCATCGATCCCATCGGGCTCGCGCTCGACAACTTCGATGTGATCGGACAGTGGCGCATCAAGGAAAACAATATGCTGCTCGACACGCGCGGCGACTACTACGACGGTACGAAGATCACGGGACCGCGCGAGTTGCAGCAGGTGCTGCTCAAGCGTCCGGTGCCGCTGGTGCGCACGTTCGTGACGAACCTCATGGCCTACGCGGTGGGCCGGCGCGTGGAGTACGCCGATGGTCCGGCGATCCGCAAGATCGAAGCGTCAGTGAAGGCCAAGAACTATCGAATTCAAGATGTCGTGCTGGGTGTGGTGAAGAGCGACGCGTTCCGGATGCGCATGGTGCCGGTCGCTCAGGCAGCACTCCCCGCGAGCGGGGCATCAGTCGGCCAAAGCCGCTGAATTTTCTGATCAACTCCTGAGGAGCAACCGCTATGCAGTTCCTGACTGGAAAGGCGATGCCTCGCCGGCAGTTCGTGCAGTCGCTGAGCGCCACGATCGCGCTGCCGTATCTGAACGCCATGGTCCCCCGCGGCCAGAGCCTCATGGGCTCTGCCAACGCGGCGCCGCGCCTGATCGCCATCGAGATGGTGCACGGTGCCGCCGGCTCGAACGACATCGGCGCGAAGCTCAACTTCTGGTCGCCCGCGGCCACCGGACGTGACTTCGATCTGTCGCCGT
>NZ_JBILKJ010000221.1:0-3675 GCF_044376735.1 Gemmatimonas sp. | reverse complement strand
GCGCTGTACTCTCGACGGATAGTCGACCGACCTCGATTGAAATTCCTATCCCGCTGGTGCTGGTCCCCCGACGTCCTCCCGGGGTGCAACGTGTGCGCGATGCCCGTGGGCTACGGCAACCGCGCCTTGAAGAACGCCCACACCACCTCGGCGAACTCCACATCCCGATTCTGCGTGCCAGTGGTCGGGTTGCTGGCCGAGAACACGGTACGACTGGGTACCGCGTGCCCCGCCCCGTCGAGTCGCCACCACTGCACGGGGGTCGCGCCGGTGTACTCGAACCGGTTGGCGGGGCCGGTGTCGGTGGTGCTCGAATCGATCACGGCGGTGGTGGGCGTAACGCCGGCGCGTGCGTTGATGGCGAGCCAGCGGTCGCGCGTGTCGAGGGCGGAAATCACGCGTCCCCGATTGCAGGCGCCGCCGAGGTCGGCCACGCAGCCGCCATTCCACGGCATCTGCGTGTCACCGCTGCCGTGCAGCAGCAGGATGGGGAGGGGGCGCGTGGGGCCGGTGGTGCAGCGGCCCGACTTCGGGGTCACGGGCAGACTGCCGGCGCCGGTGGCCACGGCCCCCACGAGATCGGCACGCTGGAACGCGAACGCGTGCGTCATCTGGGCGCCGTTCGATCCGCCGGCCATGAAGATGCGAGATGTCGTCAGCCCGTACTCGCCGCGGACTCGCTCCACGAGCGCCGCCAGGAAGCCGATGTCGTCGGCATTGCTCTCGACCGTGTTGTCGGCCCGGCAATCGACCCACCCCGGCAGGCGCTGGGGGTCGTTCGCGGGCAGCCCCCCGGGGTACACCACCACGAACCCGTCACGGTCCGCCACGGTACGGAAAACCGAGAGCGGGTGCCGCCCGAGGATCGCCACATCGAGCCCTTCGCCTCCGCCGCCATGCAGGACGAACACGACCGCCTTCGGGGTCGTGAGGCCCGCCGGCACATGCACACGATACTGTCGCGAAACCCCACCCACCACGAGGGTCTGGTCGGTCATCTGACCCACAGGATATGGCGGCGATGACGGCGCGGGGCCGGATGCGTCGGGCTGGGTGGCCGCAATGGAGCAGGCGGACAGGATGGCACCGAGGAGAAGGGCGGCAAGGATCGGTCGCATTGGCGGAAAGAGACGAGGGACGTCGCGGCGTGCGGGTATCGCTCCGTAAGACGACCGACTGGTGGAGGTGTTAGGGGGATCGTCGAACGGCACGAGGTCCCGGCGATTTCCTCATGCGTGCCTCGTACGGCATGATCGGATCAAGGGGACGCGGGGGGGGCCGAGCTCTGGACAGCGCGAAGCACCCGGGGAATGATCCGAGGTATGGACCGGCTCGTCACCTATTTCGCCACCATCCACAGCAGCCACCGCTCACTTATTCTCGCGGGCGGCATCGCGTTCTTCTGGCTTTGGGAGCTGGCGGCCCCGCTCGACCGTCAGCCCTACGCCAAGGGGCGTCATGCGCTGGTGAACTTCTTCTTCACCGGCACGACAATCGTCGTCAACTTCGCGCTCGCCTTCCTGCTCCTGCGCACGTCGGCGTGGGCAGAAGCGGCCGGGGTGGGGTTGCTCCCGTGGCTCGCCACCCTGCCGCTCGTCGCGCAGGCCCTTATCGGGCTCCTCGTCCTCGATCTCGTGGGGGCGTGGCTGCCGCATTTCGTCGAGCACAAGACCCCGCTGCTCTGGCGGCTCCATCTCGTTCACCACTCGGACCGCCACGTCGACACGACGACCGCCAACCGCCATCACCCAGGCGAGAGCGTTGTCCGCTTCGTGTTCACGCTTGATGCGAGTCATATGGCGGCCTCGGACGGAAGAAGTGGTGCGAACACCGACAAATATCGGGAACCGGCTAACGCCCGGCTTCTGCAGCGGGCGATTCAACAAGATGCGAGCGCAGCGAGCTACCGCGCTGCCCGCCTGCAGCAAGCATCGTTAGCCAAGGTCGCCTCGCACGATGGCGGTCGCGCGACCGGCACGTCGGCCTGACCTACCCGACGCGCTACGACGGCACCGCAAGACCAGCCCGCGCGGATCGCCCAGATTGGCTACCGCGCCTCAGCACCAGTCGGGGGCACCGGCAACCGAGTACGCTTGCGGGGACATTCGGCGACAATCTGACGCACCGTACCAACACCGGCGTTCAGCGTACGATCCTGGAGCGCGCGTTCCAGCCGCGCCAGCACATAGACAGTGTCAGGGCCAACCCGAACGATCGTGCGGATATGCTCGGCGCGCCCGGCCCCTTCGACTTCACGAGACCAGAAGCGTCCAAGGACCGCCCTGCCCACGGCCTCCTCCGACCATGCCTGAAAGCCCGAGCGCTCCGCCACGCGCTGGACACACTCGGCCGTGGCGAGCGAATCGAGTCGGCGCACCTCAAGAGCGACCGCCGAGGTCGTGTCTCGGACGAGGAGCGGTGGTCGCACCACAGCTTCGTGAGACAACGACGGCGCGACGCTGCGGAGCGCGCCAACCATCCCGAGCAACACCACTGTCTTGGTCATTCCGGCCTCCATGGTTGAAACGTCTGTCCCAATCCTTACCGTCCACCCTTCATGCCGCCACACTGGCTAACGCCTCAGCGTTCTGCTGCTACGCGAGTGATTCGCTAATCGCGCTCGTACCAGTATGCCTCGAGAGCGGAATACGCATTCCAAAACACCGCCAGCCACATCGCTTTGATCGGCCCTACTGCAAAGACACCTGCCAGATACGCCGCGACCACACCGAACTGGACGAGACCGACAACCCAACGACCCTGTACGACTTGGGCCGCGCCCGGACAGAAAGCGCTGAGCAGCGCATGCTGCACCGCAGCTTCCTGCCGCGAAGCCGGAGGGGTTGTGACGATAGCAGCAGGCTCGCGCGCGGCGTCGATGCCACCGACATCGGCGGCCAGCTGGCGGTACTGACCACGCGTCGATTCATCAGGTGCCTCGCGAGCCTCACTCGTACCTACATGCATGCGCGGAGTGGTCAGGAGATGACAGTCCAGAACGTGGTCGCAATCAGTTGTGCATTGGCGCTGAATCAGGTCACATCTGGACAGCATAACGCCAGCTTCTGTTGCGAGCGGACCGCACGATGCTTCACGCCGCGCGGATGGTCGGTCCGCTCGGCAACAGCAAGCACCGTTAGGCCCGCGCCACGCAGACGTTGCGTCGAAACAGCCCGACGCGCAACGGAACGGTGATGGTCCGCATCCGAGTCGACTGTATGCTCGGCGCTCCCCGGTCCCGGAGCGGGCATGCCCGACGCGGCCCCGGCGGCGCGTGGCGTCTACAAACCCCGGCGCCCCCAGGCGTCGCCGCTCTTTCGGTTGGTGTCGGACCACCTGCATCGCCTGCAGACGGTCTACGACGAGCGCTTCGCGCGCGAGTATGGCCCATGGCGCCCCGTCGTCGCGCAGGTCGCTGACAAGTTCCTCGCCTGCGGCGTGCTCGAGCACGGGTTCGCGCGCATCCGCTGCGACGACTGTGCACACGAATACCTGCTCGCGTTCTCCTGCAAGTGTCGCTATTTCTGCCCGAGCTGTCACGCCAAGCGGTTGGCCATCTGGACCCAGTGGCTGGACACGACACTGCTCGCGCCAGTGCCGCACCGGCAGGTGGTGCTCACCATCCCCAAGCGGCTCCGGGCGTACTGTCTGTACCGGCGACGCCTACTCGGCGAG
>NZ_JBILKJ010000084.1:0-11571 GCF_044376735.1 Gemmatimonas sp. | reverse complement strand
CGTACATCGCGGTGTCGGCGTTGCGCAGCACCGTTTCCTCGTCGTCGGCGGGCTCGGCGATGGCGATCCCGATGCTGACGCCGATGACCACTTCCCGTCCGCTGATGCGCATGGGCATGCGCAGCAACATGAGCAGGCGTTCGGCGAGGAGCTCGGGATCGTCACCCTGTTCGATGGACTCGATGACCACCGAGAACTCGTCGCCGCCAAGGCGTGCCACGGTCTCGCCGGTCCGCACGGCGCTGGCAATGCGGCGTCCGACGATCTGCAGCAATTCGTCGCCGACGGCGTGGCCGAGGGAGTCGTTCACCCGCTTGAACCCATCGAGGTCGAGCAGGATGACGGCCACGCGGCTGTTGCCGCGGCTGCGCCGCTCGAGCGCGTGACGCAACCGATCCCGGAAGAGGACGCGGTTGGCCAGGCCGGTGAGGTCGTCCCGGAACGCCTGCTTCAGCAGCTGGCCTTCCATGCGCTTCCGTTCGGTGATGTCCTGAATCATGCCGATCAAGCGCACTTCGCCGCCGTGGAGCACCCGGGAGACCGTGAGTTGGCCCCAGACGATGTGCCCCTGCCGATGGAAGAAACGGCGCTCGAGGGAGACCGAGTCGCGTTTGCCTGAGCGGAGATCGAGGCTCAGTTCGCGCACGGCGTCCATGTCTTCCTCGGGAGACAGCGTGATCGCCTGCAGGCCCACGACTTCACTCGGGGCGTAGCCGAGCAGCTCCTGGGATGCCGGGTTGGCTTCGAGAATCACGCCTTCGTATGACAGGACGTGAATGGCGATGCCGGCGTGGTCGAAGAACGCGCGGAACCGGGCTTCGCTTTCGGCGCGGGCGCGGATGGACGCGCGCTCGAGCGTGACATCGCGGATGTGGACGATGACCGCTTCGTGCTCCTGCAGCACGACGGCGTGGAACATGATTTCCGCGTCGAGGGTGCGGCCGTCCCGCGTGTGCAACGTCGCGCTCACTGGTGTCCCCGGCGCGGGGAGCGGGACGTCCGGCGCGAGCATCGGCGCGAGCAGACACGCGTCATCGCCGGAGAGCCGCAGGCTCTCGATCGGCTGATCGAGCACGTCCCGTTCGGTGTAGCCGAAGGTTGTCTCGGCGGTGTGGTTCCAGGCGATGAGGCGGCGGTCGATGCGGCTCACGGCGAACATCGCCATGGGGCTTTCGTCGAAGAGCCGGCGGTAGCGCTGTTCGCTCTGCTGCAGGCGATCGTAGCGCGACTCGAGTTCACGGGACAGCTCGTTCATGGCGACCGCGCCCAGCTCGCGCTCGCGATCGACATCGTACAGCAGCGCACTGACGGCTTTGAGGATCGGTAGCATCGCCTCCGACGTGTCGGAAATGCCATGCCGTCGCAGCTGCCGTTGCACGTAGGGGTGCATCATCCGAGCTCCGCGATTGTCGTCACGGTCATCGTCTGGTTGTGCAGCACCGCGGCGGCAAGCTCGCGGCCATCGCTATGCGGCGCGATCTCGCCGTTGCCGTAGAAGCCGACCACGGTGGAGGCTCCGCTGAGTCGGCCGACTTCCTCAAGTTCTTCATCGACGCGGCTTCGCATGACGGCGCGACGACCGATGCATGAGATGCAGAGGGTCAGGGCGTTGCTCGTATCGGCGATACCGGCGTGAGCCAGCTCGGCGGCGCGTGCGGCGCCGTCGATCAGTTTGTCGGTGGTGGTCCGCATCAGTCGCACGATGCTCCCGGTGGGAATGTCGCCCGCGAATCGCATGGACCCTGCGATCTCGTCGATGGCGAGCAAGGTTCTCACCGAGACGGGCCCGTCTCGGACGGCCCGAACCGCGAGCGGAAAGAGCAATCCACTGCCCGGCAGCTCCTTGGCGAAGTCACCAAGGTAGCGCGCGTAGACGTCGAGCGCGCGCTCACCGTCGAGTTCGAACACCTCAGCCACCGTGGAGCGCGTGACGATGCGCTCTGGTCCGAAGAAGTCCCATCCGCCCGCCGATCCGGTGCCGATGCGCAGTGACTCGCCGACGAGCCCCAGCGCAACGATGCGGCCCGTGATGGGCGTGTCATTGAGACCGATCACGGAGCGAGTGAGGACAACGCCATTGGAGGCGAGGCCACCGGACACCAGCACACCGGCGGGAAGTAACGGGTTGAGGCCGTTCAGGAAGCCGGCGGCGTTCATACCGATCCCTTCCGCGAAGATCAGCACATGGCGGAGGCCGGCGATCTTGGCCAGTTCGGCGCCGATCTCGGCACCCCGCTGGCGGCTGTTTGCGACCGTGACGTCGCCACGCATGACCGGATGGATGGACGCGTGGTCGAAGGAGACGGTCGTGACGACGGTCTGTGCGTCGTCCACCGCACTATTGGCGACCTGTCCGCCACCGGAGACGTAGAGGTGCTGCGCGGCGGGGAAGCGCTCGGTGATCGCGGCGAACCACGCCTGGTCCGGGGGATCGACCGGGCCAAAGCTCAACACCAGCTGGACGGCGCTGTCCGGGGCGACGGGCAGCGGCGTTGACCAACCGGCATCCGGCGTCCAGAGCGATGAGCGTACGCGCATGATCGATATTTCGAGGAGTCAGCCGCATCGTGCGCCGCGGAATGCGGCGCGAACGTGCGGGCCGGCCGTCAAGCCAACATCGTGGTGCAGTAGGTCTCGACACGGAGAATGCGGAATCCCCGTGCGAGATAGTTCGGTAGCGCCGCCGCGGCGTCAAGCGTACACGTGTGCAGCCAGATCCGGTTGGCGCCCCAATTAAAGGCCGTCTCCACCGCTTGCACCACCAACCAGCTACCAAGTCGGCGCCCGAGCACCCGTTGGTCGAGCCCGAGGTAGGCGATTTCTACCGACCCGTCTCCGTGCCGCTCGAGCTCGAGAAAGCCGGCGGCCTCGGGCCATTCCGGGCCAAGATCGGCGGTCACGCGAAACACCTGAACGTCCGGCCGTGCGAGATGCGCCGCCAAGGAGTCATCGCTCCACGTGTCGCGGTCGTGCCAGTGCCACGGCGCACCGATCTGCCGATACAACGCCCGCCACTGCTCGACCGTGCAGGGGGCAATCCGATCCAGTGTCGCGACCGTGCCGGTCGATTGCCCCGGCACCAGCTGCTGGCGGGAAGACACCTCGAGATAGGTGCGCGTCACCTCGTGGACGGTCGAGGTGACCATCGGCGGTTCCGCATTCGGACCGATCGGTCCTAGTTCCAGCGAATCCCCGTCGCTGTTTTCTTTCATGCGGAAAACCTTGAGTGTGTCTAAGTGTTTGTCAAGTAGTCATTTACCAAAGTTTCTCGGGAGCGCTTGCATATTGGACCGTATGGTCCTAGTTTCGCTGAACGATGTCAGAACGCCGAACGCAAATCCTGGACGCTGCCGCGACGTTGATCTCCGAGCGAGGGTTCACCTCGACCTCGGTCGACGACGTCATCAAGGGCGCGAAATTGAGTGGCAAGAGCCACTTCTATCACTACTTCAAGTCGAAGGAAGAACTCGGCTATGAGGTGCTGAACCGTCAGTTCGAGCGATTCGCCGAGCGCGGGCTCGCGATCCTGCGCGAGCCGATGATCGACCCGCTCGAGCGGCTGAACCTGTTCATCGATGCGGTCGTGGCCCTGCAGTCGGAAAGCGGCGGCCGCCGCGGCTCACCGTTCGGCAACCTGGCGGCTGAGTTGGCCGACGCCCACGAAGGGTTCCGGGTCCGGATCGAAGCGGTGTTCGAGCGCTGGGCCAGTCAGATCCGCTCGCTGCTGTGGGAGGCCCGTCCGCAGTTGAACGATGATGTGGATGCCGTGCGGCTGTCCCGGTTCATCATCGCCGCACTGGAAGGCGCCGTGCTCATGACGCGCGTGAAGCGCGACCTCTCGGTGCTCGAGGGCATTGCCGCGGATCTGAAGCGATTCATCGCCATGCATGTGCGCGATGGTGCGTCGTCGTTGCTGCCTCGGAACTTCGAGTAGCCCGAACACTCACGGTACGACGTTGGGGGGACATGTGGGTTCCCGCGATGGCAGGATGACGGCGACTGCTGCGCACCGCGCAGACTAAGGGAGAACGGGATCATGGTGAGCATGAACAGCGAGGTCGTGTTGCTGGCGACCGTACCGCGCGACGCGGGTGATGCAGCCAACCGCAGTGCCGATCGGGTGGCGCGTCGCGCGCAGTTCGAGCGCGAGGCGCTCGTGCACCTCGATGCGCTGTATTCGTTTGCCCTGAAGCTGGCGCGTTCGCGCGACGACGCCGAGGATCTGGTGTCGGACACGCTGCTGCGTGCGCTCGAGCGGTGGGAGCAGTACCATCTCGGCACGAACATCCGGGCGTGGTTGTTCACGATTCTCTATCACGTGTTCGTGAGCCGGAAGCGTCGCATCGACGCGCGTGAAGTGCAGCAGCCGGAGGATACGGAAGGCTGGGCGCTGTTCGAGGCCGTTGGTGAGGCCGATCCCGAAGGACGCTTCTACGACTCGTTTCTCGACGACGAAATCACGCGCGCGATCCGCGCGCTGCCTGAGGAGTATCGGGCGGCGGTCGTGCTGAGTGATCTCCAGGGGCTGCGGTACGCTGAAATTGCGACGGCGCTTGGCGTGCCCGAGGGCACCGTGAAGTCGCGCCTCTTCCGCGGACGCCGCCTGCTGCAGCGCAAACTCGCGAACTATGCGGTTGAGATGGGCTACTTGAAGGAGTCGGTCGTGCGCGCGGTAGTCTCGCCCAGCGTGACGGCCATCGTGGGCGCGTAAGCGTCCACGGGGTGGTACTCAGGCGTCGCGAGCGAGCGACCCGGTCGCGCTGGCCAGTTCGTGGAGCGCGCGCTCCACGGTGCCACTCCAGCGGCGCAGTTTTTCGCGGACGGCGGCGAGCTCGGCCCGATTCGCGGCCGAGTCGCGTGATGCGTCGTCGTGCAGGGTGGTCAGTTCGATCACCCGCGCCTTCATGACATCGAGCGCGCCGGAGAGCGAATCGCGTTCGCGTTCGGCGTCTTCGAGCAACTCGTGGACGCGCGCCCGGGTCTGCGTAAGCAGCGTACACATGGCCCGCCACGCGTCGCGCTCGATCGTGAGTTGATGGCGTGATGCGGTGTCCTCGGCGAGCCGTTCGCGCAGCCGGGCCAGCCGTTGGACGAGCGATCCATTGCCATTGACCGCGGTGCCGGGGCCAAGGACCGTCAGGGCGGCTTGGAGTTCCTTGTCGAGTTCCAGCGCGCGCCGTTCGAAGTCATCACGCGCCGCCCGCGTCTCGTCGAGCGCGGCCAGCGCTTCGCGCAGCGCGCGCAGCTCGACGGCGATGCGGCGGACGCCGCGCGCGTCACCTTCGGAGACCAGCCACCGCAAGGACGCGACGAAGCCGCGCTCCAGGGTGAGGTCCGGATCGGCCTCCGCGCGCGCGATCGCGTCGATTGCGCGCGCGGGGGTGCGCGGCGTCGTCATGCGGCGCGCCTCTGGCGACGCGAGCTCGTGCTCACGGACGCGCTCCCGTGCGTGCCCGATGGCGCGCGGCCTTGGCGCGATTGCCGCACGTTCCCATATCGCACCACCGGCGGAGCCCATTCTTGGTGCCGTCGAGAAACACGCGGTGGCACCGTGGATCGGCGCAGCGGCGCACGCGGGCGAGCTCCGCGGCCACCAGGGAGTCGGCGGCGGATTCGACGATCGGGATCATCAGCCCGGCGAATGCATCGCCCGTGGGCACGAAGGCGCGGGTGTATCCGCCCTCGGCGCGCGGATCGAGGCGACGCGTGCCCGCACTCCGACCGAGCACCCGGTTGATCTCCAGCACGGCATCGTCGCGGACGTGCTCGGAGAGATGCCCGCGTTCGGCCAGCACCCGAAGCGCGGCGCGCACTCGCCGGGCGTCGACCAGCGTGGCGGCGGCGGCGGCTGGCTGCAGCACCGCCCGCCGCCGAATGCCTGCCGCGCGTTCGTCGTCCACCGCTCCCTCCTCCTGAAACCAGACCAAGAGCGCCTCGAAGTCGCGCAACAAATCTCCCCCCGGCGTTTGCGCGGCGGCATCGGTGTTGACGAAGTCGAGCCAGAGTGTCGTGCGAGGAGGCACGGGTCCTGGTGGACGATCGCGCGAGTTGGCCCGTCGCGCGTCGGAGAGGGTGACGGACATATCGTTGATTCAGCAGAGCTAGGTTACTTGTATACGTGGCTGCGAGCAAGCGCTGCGTGCTAACCTTGCTGCTTTTCTTCTGCCCGTGGACTGCCTATGAGCGTTCGTTTCGTGCGCGTTGCCGTCGGGTCGACGAACCCGGTGAAGCTTGCCGCCGTGCGCGCCGTGCTCGCGCGTATCCAGCCGGGGCTACCGGTGGAGGGCGTCGAGGTCGCGAGCGGCGTGCCGAACCAACCCATGGGCGACGAGGAGACGCAGCGCGGTGCCCGGAATCGCGCGACGGCTGCGCTCGCGTTGACCGGGGCGGATATCGCGGTTGGCCTCGAGGGGGGCGTGGTGGCGCTGGCCGATGGCCGCATGCGCAGCTGCGCGTGGGCGGTCGTGGTGGATCGCGACGGCCTCGAGGGGATGGGCGGCTCGCTGTCGATGCCGCTCCCGGATCGGGTCGCCGACCGGATTCGTGCCGGGGAGGAATTGGGGCACGCGATGGACGCGCTGGCCAACGTGGTGGGGACCAAGCACGGCCGTGGTGCGGTCGGCATTCTCACGGCCGGGCTGATCGACCGGCAAGGGGCCTACGAGCCGATGGTCGCCTATGCGCTGGCGCCGTGGCTGGCGCCAGCGTTCTTCGCACCGGCGCCAACGACGCCGGTGGCCGATCAGGACGGCCGGTAAACCAATACCGGCGTGTGGCTGTGCCGGATGACTTCGTCGGCCACACTGCCCAGAACCATACGCTTGAGTCCGCCGCGACCGTGGGTGGCCATGGCGAGGGCGCCAGCCGAGACGCGGGTGGCTTCGTCGACGATGGCGCGCGACACGCTCATGTCGCTGACCGCGTGCACGGTGGTTCCGGGCGGGCACGCGCTCGCGATGCGCGAGAGGTACTCACGGTATCCGGCCTCCTCGAGCGCCATGGCGCTATCGTCGGCGAGCAGCGCTTCGGCGCCGAACGGCGCCATCGGCATGGCGTGGGGCACCGCCACCGAGAGCAGCGTCATCGTCAGGCCGGCCACCTGCGCAAACATCGTGGCGTGCGGCAGGATCGCCTCGGCAAACGGCGAGCCGTCGAGGGTGCACAACAGCGGACCCACGGGCAGCTCCGGCGCCGCTTCGCTTCCCGAACCGCGCACGAGATACACCGGCGCGGTGGCGCGCGTGAGATAGGCGGCGGCCACGCTGCCGAGTCGCAGGCGCTCGAAGCCGCTGCGTCCGTGCGAGGTCATGACGGTGAGGTCGACCCCCGCCGCCTGCGCGTGCTCGACCAAGGCCTCGATGATCGTCCCCTCGAGCAAGACGGCGCTGGCGGCGATACCCTGCGCCGTGAGGTCGGCCAGCGCGGCATCGAGGGTGGCCTGATCCTGTGCTCGGTGCTCGCTGACCAGTTCCGCGTCGTACACGGGAATGGCCACTTCGCCGGGCACGAAGGGGATGTATGCGCTCGGATCATGGACGAGCGCGAGCTGCACCTGGGCGCCGCTGCGGCGGGCCAGGGCGACGGCGATGGGCAGGGCGCGGGCACTCAGCGCCGAGCCGTCCAACGGCACGAGGATGGTCTTATACATTGCCACACGTTGCATGCCAGGGAGCGTTCCTGCCAGAGGGGATTTCCCGACCGTTTGTCACCGTTCTGCACCGAGTCTCATGACTGCACCGCGTCCCTTTGTCGTGCACGAGCGCGTCCGCTGGGCGGATGTGGATCTCGTGGCAATCATGCGTTTCAGCGCCTTTCCGCGTTTGGTGGAGGTGGCGGAGCAGGAGCTGCTCCGGGCCGCGGGGCTGCCGTACGCCACCCTCTTCGACGCGCCGCGCATCTGGATGCCGCGGCGTCGGCTCGAAATCGACTACATCGCGCCGGCCCGCCTCGATGATGACCTCGCGCTCGTCACCTACGTGTCGCGGATGGGGGACACGTCGCTCACGCTGCAGGTGGACGTCCGAAACGCGGCCAGTCAGACCCTGATTGCCGCGGCGACGATGGTCGTGGTGTGCGTGACGGTGGAGGGATTCGCGAAGCGGCCGCTGCCGCGCATCACCCGCGAGCTGCTGGCCCCGTTCGTGCTGAGTGTGGACGAAGCCCGGGCCGGCGCGCCCGAAACGCGCTAGATTGCCGACATGTCCGACATGACGTACGTCCGCAAAGGCTTCGGCCTCAAGGCCGAGGTGCAGGATACGCTCGCGGCCGACTACACCGGTCAGCTGGTGGATATGCTGCGCGCGCAGGAGTACACCCTGCAGGCGGGCGACACCACCGTGCGCCTCGCCAAGGAATTCGGGTTCTGCTACGGCGTGGAGCGGGCGGTCGACTACGCCTACCAAACACGCCGGAAGTTTCCCGACAAGCGGATCTTTCTGGCGGGGGAGATCATCCACAATCCGCACGTCAACGCGAAGTTGCGCGAGATGGGCGTGGTATTCCTCTCGGCCAGCGGCAAGGGATTCGACTATACGCCGGTGGAGCCGGCCGATGTCGTGATCCTGCCCGCGTTCGGCGTCACGATTCAGGATTTCCAGACGCTGCGCGATCTGGGATGCGTGGTGGTCGACACGACCTGCGGCTCGGTGCTGAATGTGTGGAAGCGCGTCGAGGTGTACGCGCGCGACGGCTTCACCTCGCTGATCCACGGCAAGTTCTACCATGAGGAAACGCGCGCCACGGCGTCGCAGGTGGAGAAGTATCCGGGTGGGCAGTACATCGTCGTGCGCGATATGGCGGAGGCCAATCTCGTCATGGACTACATCGAGGCGCGGGCCGGCAAGCCGACGCCGCGTCCGCCGTTGTCGCGCGCCGAGTTCTTGCAGACGTTCGCCAAGGCCGCCTCGGATCATTTCGATCCCGATCTGCATCTGGATCGTATCGGCGTCGCGAATCAGACCACGATGTTGGCGCGCGAGTCGCTGGCGATCGGTGCCGCCGTCGGGGACGCAATGGCCCGCGCGTACGGCGAAGGGCATCGCTCCGAGCATTTCCGCACCTTCGACACGATTTGCAGTGCGACGCAGGATCGGCAGGATGCGGTGGTCGAACTGCTGGCCGAGCCGCTCGATCTCATGGTGGTCGTGGGTGGCTACAACTCCAGCAACACCATTTCGCTGGCCGCCCTGTGCGCCGAACAGGTGCCGACGTACCACATCGCGGATCCTGACGAAATCGATGTCGCGGGCAACGCGGTGCGCATCCGTCGCGTGGGGCCGCATCACCACGAGGACGAAGTGACGAACTGGCTGCCCACGACGGGCGCGCTACGGGTCGGGATCACCGCCGGGGCCAGCACGCCGAACAACAAGATCGGCCAGGCCGTGGCGCATGTCTTCGCCATTCGCGGCGAGCGCGTCGACACGAGCCTCTGAGGGCATCCTACGGCTCACGAAACCGGAGATCTTGGCGTATGAACGGCACCACGGTGGCGTTCCGCGCGCATGGGGGTACGGCCGCCGGCTTCCTGCGCGCGGTTGTGCGTAGCGTGCTGGTGGCCGCCGGTGGTCTCCTCGTGGCGTGCCGTACGCCGGCGCCGGGAGCGCCGGGCGTGGCCCCGTCGGCGCGGAGCACGGTGCAGACCGTGCGCATGCTGCTGGTGAACGACGTGTACGTACTCGATACCCTGCGCGACGGCCGAGGCGGCGTGGCCCGCGTGGCGGCGCTGCGCGACTCGATCGAACGCGCGAACGGTGCGCCCGTGCTGTACGTGCTGGCCGGCGACGTGCTGAGCCCGAGCGTGCTCGGGAAGTGGTACGGCGGCGCCCAGATGGTGGATGGGTTCAATGCGGCGCGGCTCGATGTGGCAACGCTGGGGAATCATGAGTTCGACGGCTCGCGCGATAACCTCGTGGCGCGGTTGCGCGAGTCGCGATTCTCGTGGCTGTCGGCGAACTGCGGAGAAGCGACCGGTGCTCCGTTCCCCGGCGTGCGCGGTTGGGACACGCTGCGTGTGGGCGGTGTGAAAGTGGGCGTGCTCGGCACCACCGTACTCCGCGACTACGCGCCGTACGTGTCATGCCGCGATCCGGACCGCGCGACCACGGCGGCGGTCGATACGCTGCTCGGCGAGGGCGCCGAGTTGGTGGTCGCGCTGACCCACCGGTTCATGGTGGACGACGTCGCCACGCTCGAGAACGAGCCGCGCCTCACGGCCATTCTCGGCGGGCACGATCATGATGGGCGTCGGGTGGTGCGCGACGGCCGCGTGCTCGTGAAGGCGATGTCGAATGCCCGCACGGCGATCCTGGTGACGTTCACGCGCGACGGCACATCGCCTTGGCGGGTGACCGATCACCGCTTCGACATCGGTCCGGGCCTGCATGACGACCCAACCACGCTGGCGGTGGTGCAGCGGTGGCGCGACACGCTCACGCGTCGGATCGGTCCCGACCGCGTGCTCGGCATGGCGCCGGAGCCCATCAACGCCATCGATTCGATTTCGAAGCGGGAAAGTCGGTTCGGCAACATGGTCGCCGACGCGATTCGCGTGGGCACGGCGGCGGATGTGGCGCTGATCAATTCGGGCGCCTTGCGGTTCGATGATATCATGCAGGCGGGACCGATCACGCGGCACATGATCGAGGGCGTGTTTCTGTTCGCCGACGAAACGCGCGTGGTGACGTTTCCGCTCAGCGGCGCGCGCCTGCGCGATCTGCTGGAGGTCAGCGTGGGGCGCGGCGGCCTCGACAACGGGCCGTATCTGCAGGTGAGCGGGGTACGGTTTCGCTTCGATGCCACGCTTCCGAGTGGTGCCCGCGTGGTGGGCGACCTTGCGCGCGACGATGGACGGCCGATCGGTGCCACGGACACACTGCAGCTGTCGATCGTGACGTATCCGGCGTGTCGCGGCGGCGACGGGTATCGCATTCCGGAAGCGATACCCGCATGCCGTTCGCTTCAAGAGCAGCCCGGCACGCGTCCGCGCACGGCCGATCTGGTATTGCAGCATCTCGAGCAGATGAATGGCCGAATCGTCGCGCCGCCGGTCGGCCGCGTGACGCGTCTCGATCGGCGCTGACGACGGCGTTTCCCGGTTCCCTTCACCAGGCCCACTGCCATGCACGAGCCCCTTCCCCCGCGCACTGCCGACGCGATCGCGCGACTGCGCCTCGATGGTAAAGTCGCGATCGTTACCGGAGGCACCCGAGGCATCGGGCTGGCCATTGCCACGACGCTGGCGCGAGCGGGAGCCAAGGTCGCGATCTCGAGCCGCAAGGCCGAGCACGTCGAGGCCGCCGTGGCGGCGCTGCGCCTCGACGGGCTCGACGTGGTCGGGATTCCGGCGAACATGGGGAAGGCGGCCGATGCGCACGAGCTGGCGGCCCGCACCGTGGAGCACTTCGACGGGATCGACATCATCGTGAACAATGCCGCCACGAACCCGATTTTCGGACCGCTGCAGCAGGCCACCGACGACGCGTTCGACAAGATCATGTCGGTGAATGTGAAGGGTCCGCTGGAGCTGTGCCGAACGGCGCATACGATCATGGCGCAGCGCGGAGGTGGCGC
>NZ_JBILKJ010000219.1:0-3692 GCF_044376735.1 Gemmatimonas sp. | reverse complement strand
CTTGAGCCAAGTGCAGCCTAACCCCTCGCTCAAGCTGACCCGCTACGGCAGGCTTTGTAAGCCCGGTCCGCGCCAGTCGTACTATCGTCGCGTACCGGGCTTACAAAGCCTGCCTCCGCGGGCAGCTCCGCTCGAACGTTAACTGGTCGCCATTCTCGGGTGACTTGACGGTAATAACGGTGAGCGTTATCATTGGTTCATGATCGCCAGCTTTGCCGACCGCGATACGGAGCGGCTCTTTAATCGCGAGCGGGTTCGGCGTTTTCCGTCAACGCTTCACGGCGTCATGCGTCGTGAGCTCCTGCTCCTCGACGCGGCACTTGCCCTCGAAGAACTCCGTGTGCCGCCAGGGAATCGGCTGGAGAAGTTGCGTGGCGATCGGGCGGGCCAGCACAGCATCCGCGTCAACCAGCAATGGCGCGTCTGTTTTCGCTGGCGAGACGGCGCGGCGTTCGCGGTCGAAATCGTAGACTATCACTGAGCGGATCATGGCAACCAAACTCGCGCCCATTCATCCCGGCGAGATCCTGCTGGCGGAGTTCCTTGAGCCGTTGGCGCTCTCCCAGTACCGACTAGCCCACGACCTGTCCGTGCCGCCGCGCCGTATCAATGAGATCGTGCACGGCAAGCGTGGCATCACAGCCGACACGGCGCTGCGACTCGGTCGATACTTCGGCACCTCGGCGCAGTTCTGGTTAAACCTGCAGACGCGCTATGACCTAGAGGTCGAAAGCGACCGGTTAGGCCTGCGTCTCGGTGTTGAGGTCGCCGTCTACGCGGCCGCCAGTTAACGGTGCTTGCTGCAGACGGGCGATGCGGTTGCTCGCTTCGCTCGCGTTTGATTTGATCGCCCGCTGCAGAAGCTAGCGTTAGGCGGCAAACACGATCATTTGTGCGCCGCGAGATCGGAAGGTTCCGCACCCTCGAGTTCGTTGTCGCGAACGATCTCACCGTCGTCGCCCGGCTCGTGGCGCGGCCGCCGACAGCTACTCAGTTTGTTGCCTCCCAGTTGGGCAAGTTGAGCTGACGTACCACGTCGCGAAACCGCAGATCCGCGCGCAACGTGGCATACAGCGGCCAGGTACGCGCAAGCATCACGAACAAAGGATCCCGGTCGTCGAGCGCACGGCGTGCGAACGCGATGCCCTCGTTCACGCCGATCGCGTCGGAGGCCGCGCTGCACAGCATGGAGGGCTGCACGTACACCGTCTTGGCGCGTTCCTCGAGTTCGTGAAATGCTGCACGCGCCTGCTCCGTCTTCCCCCAGCCAGCATACGTGGACACGAGTGCCGCCAGTGCCCAGGGATGGCGCAGCGACATCGCGAGCACCGTTTCGGCGACGGCGACGGCCTCCGCATGTCGGCCGGCGACGTGCAGCGCGCATTGAAGGCACCAATGCGCCAGGTACGAAGCTGGGTCGAGCTCGATCCCCCGTCTGGCGTATCCCACGGCGGCCTCATACCGTCCCGCGGAGAACTGGAAGAAGCCAAGGACTGCGTTCGCGTACCCGGAGAGCGGATCAAGCTCGTACAGCCGCATGAGCTCCGCCAACGCCTCGTCGTCACGCCCCGCAACCCACTGCAGAAAGAAGAGGCCGTACCACGCCCTCGCCTGCGGGTAATTCGGATTCAGATCGAGTGCCCGTCTGAACTCGCGTTCGGCGAGCGCGTCGTCGCGCTCATACAACATCGTGGCGCAGGCCAGCGCGCAGTGTGCCTCGGCGAGGTCCGGGTCGAGCAGCAGGGCCCGACGAGCCGCGTCGAGCGCTTGCGGCATGGCCACGCGAGCGCCGGCGAAGCCCGAGTACGCGGAGGTCGTGTATCCGTCGGCAAGTCCAGCCCACGCCTGCGCATACTCGGCGTCGAGCGCCACGGCCTCCTTAAAGCAATCCAGGGCCTCGAGGATACTGCGCCCGCGCCGGTAGAGCAGCGCACGTCCTTTCAGGTAGAGCGTATAGGCCGTCAGGTTCGTCGTGGGCGGCTTTTCCGCAGCCGCGCCGCGCCCAGCCGCGAGGGAAAGCCGTAACCGTTCGGCGATCGTGGCGGCGATTTCGTCCTGCACCGCGAACACGTCGTCGATGACTCGTTCGTAGCGTTCCGACCAGAGCTGATAGCCGTCGGCGGCATCGATCAATTGCACCGTGATCCGCAGCCGGCTTCCCGCGCGCCGCAGCGTTCCTTCGAGGATCGTGGCCACGCCAAGCTTCGTGCCTACCGAGCGCAGGTCCTCGTTCTTCCCCTTGAAGGAGAAGCTCGAACTCCGCCCCGCCACCCGGAGCCCAGGGATCTGCGCCAGCGCATTCAAGATTTCCTCGGTCACGCCGTCCGCGAAGAACTCGTCCTCGGGGTCGCGGCTGAGGCTCGTGAACGGGAGCACGGCCAGCGACTTCTCGGGCACGAGCGTCGTTGTCGGCGGAGCCTCCGCCACACCAAGCGCGCTGACGAACAGTGCCGCCGTCTCGAAGCGATCGATCGGCGTGCGGGCGAGCGCCTGCTGCAGCGCGCGCGCGACGGGGCGAGGAATGCCGTCACGCAGGGCGGTGACGTCGGCCGGCGTCTGCACGAACCGCTTGGCGATTACCGCCTGCACGTTCGGCCCTGTGAACGGCGGCTCGCCAACCAGCATCTCGTACAGCACGCAGCCCAGCGAGTAGAGGTCGCTCCGGCCATCCACGCTCTCGCCCACGGCCTGCTCGGGGCTCATGTAGGCCGGCGTACCGACGCTCACGCCCGCCTGCGTCAGCGTGTTGCCGTCTGCCTCGCTCACTGCCTTGCCGATGCCAAAGTCAGCCACGAGGGCGTGGCCATCCTGCAGCATGATGTTCTCCGGCTTGATGTCGCGGTGCACGACGTCGTGTCGGTGCGCGTGGTCGAGGGCGCCGGCCACCTCCGTGGCGATGCGGACCGCCTCGATCACCGGCAGCGGCCCCACCGCGTTCATGCGGTCGCGCAACGTCTGGCCCTGCACATTCGGCATCACGTAGTACAGCGCGCCGCCGGCGTCGCCGCTGTCGAACAGGGGCAGGATATGCGGATGCGCGAGTTTGGCGGCGAGCTGGATCTCGCGCAGGAAGCGATCGCGTCCGAGTGACTCGGCCAGCTCCGCACGCATCACCTTGATCGCCACATCGCGATCATGCTTGAGGTCGCGCGCGAGGTACACGGTGGCCATGCCGCCGGTGCCGAGCTCGCGCTCAACCCGGTAGCGGTCGCGCACCGAGTCGTGCTGGGCGAAGCCAAGGCGCAGCTCGTCGTCGTTCATGGCTGACAAGAGTACGCCGCGATCGCCGACCGCGCGAGCCATCCCGGTCAGCAGTATTCACGCTGACCGGCGTCCAGGCTATAGCAGCGGACCTAGGGCAGTCCGAGGCAACGGTCGCACGCTCGATCGGCGCTTGCGCCACCGCGAGACGTCGCGAACGGGTGCCGGTTCTCCTCTGGGTTCTGGCGGCCGGCCGTGCGGAATCTCTGGGCCCTCGTCTACGCAGTGCAGGGCGCGGTTTTCGTCGTGCCGCCTAACATGGCGTTAGGCGTACTCCGGCGGGTTGCATGATCGCTGGCATTTCGGTACGTTATAATGTACGTAGCTATGTACATACTTTCAGGAGCCGTATGTCGACGCTCAAGCCGAGTCGTGATATCCAACCGGTGACGGAGTTTCGCGCCAATGCCGCGCAGTTCATCGAGCAGGTG
>NZ_JBILKJ010000220.1:0-3692 GCF_044376735.1 Gemmatimonas sp. | reverse complement strand
TGCGCGATGGCGCGATCCTGCAGCGCATCATGGTACCGCGCGATCGCGGATGTGGACATAAAACGTTGGTGAGATTTGTGACCAGCCCGGGAGCCGTCGTGTACACGTCGATTCCCTTCCCCGTACTCCCTCGCCCTTACCTCGCGGTGGCGGTCTCCCCGATCGGCACGCCCGTCGGGAGCGTCCGCGGTGCCGTCGCCAGCTTGATCGCGAGGTCCGCCATGTGCTCCACGACCCATTCAAAATACGTCGGGGTGAGCGAATTGATGTCCATGTCGGGGGCCGGGTTCATGAAGTCGATGGCGTACGGAATGCCGTCCTTTACGGCGAACTCGACGGTATTCATGTCGTAGCCGAGGGCCTTGCACAGCGTCAGCGAGTCCTTGATGCAGCGGGCCTCGAGCTCCTTGCCCAGATAGCCCGGATCCGGGATGTACCGGCGCTCGCGGGGGTCGTAGGGCATCGGCAGGACTTCGTCGCGTCCGAGGGCCATGCAGCGTACGTAGGCGTCCCACTTGATGAACTCCTGGACGACCATCGTGAGCAGTCCACTGTTGTTGTAGTGGTGGATCAGCTCCTCCATGGTCTCGCAGATGTACACATCGCGCCAACCGCCGCCGTGGGCGTCCTTCAGCACACAGGGAAACCCGATGTACTCGGCGATCCCCTTCCAGTCGAGCGGGTAGGCCAGGTTGCGCAGCGACTCGGTGTGGGAGATCCCGGGGATGTAGTCCTTATTCGGCAGGACCATCGTTTTCGGATGGGCCACCCCGTGCTGGATGGCGACCGTCGCATCGTAGAACTTGTCGTCCGCCGACCACATGAAGGGGTTGTTGACGACCGTCGTGCCCATGCGCGTCGCGTGCTTGAGGAAGGTCCGGTAGAACCCGACCTCGTGCGAGATGCGGTCAATGATCAGCGAGTAGGGGACGTCCTGCCCCATTCGCGTGGCATCGAGCGTGATGTAGTCCGCGGTGACACCGGACTGCCGGCGTGCCACGGCTTCGAGAAAGGCGGGAGGAAACGACCATTCCCGGCCGACGAGCAATCCGATCCGAGGTTCCATCGACACTGTGTACTCCGGTTGAGGTGCGCGTGATGAGCGGAGAATGCGCCCGCGCGAGCGACTCCGCCATGGGCTTGCCTGTTTCAGCCCCGGCACGGCCGAGCTCGCCCGGCTCGCACCACGTCGGGCCGTTCAGCCGTGTTTGCAAACAACATGACAGCAGGTTTGTGACAATCGATAGTGTGGATAAATTACCCGGCGCCCCCCCACAAAAGCCGAGGCTCACGGAATCACTTTTCCACAGCCGCCGGAGCGCGATCCACTGTTCGGACGACGACTTAGCGGGTTATCCACACGGATTTCGACGCATATCAACAACTGTGTCAACAACTTAGCGTGTTCCGGTCGTATTGCGCGAGCGCATGGATCGTCATAACATCCTCGACCACCGCTGATCGGATTCACGTCCCGAAGCCGGTGCTCACGTTTCTGCCCTTTCTGGAAATCGCGCATGCACGTCGTCGCCTGTAACGCCCCGCTCGGCTCCGTCGATCCGGCTCCGCTCACATCCCTGCCTATCCACATGGGCTCGGACAGCGATCGGGTGACCGCGTTTTGGGGCAACGACGACCAGTACCTGGTCTGCGTCGAGGGGACGGCCGGGCGGGCGTGGTACCGCATCGAGGCGGACGCGTGCGAGCCGGAATCTGATGAAGCGACGCGAATCGCCATCGGGAGCATGATGGCCGACATCATCCCGCTTGGCGCAGGGCGGATCGCCTTTCCGGTCGGGAGCAGCGGACGCCGCGTCTATCGCGTGTGGCGCGCCGCCCAAGGCGCCGCCAAGGGCGGGCGGACTAGAATCCTGGGAGTTCGAGCTGGGCGGTCACGCCGCCTGCCAGCGTAACGCCGGCAGCCTGCAACCACGCCAGCAAGACGTCCTGCCCATGATCTCCAGCCATTGCCGAGCGCGCCGCGCTGAGGTGCAGTCGAAACTCGCCCGAGACATCGGGCAGGGTTCGACGCAGCACCGCGACGGTGAGGAGTTCGGTCGCGTCGGCCAGGTGACGGATCGCGAACTCGGTCATCCGGGCGCGCAGCGCGGCGGTGTTCAGAACCGGCCCCTCGCCCGGCACCTCGTGATCGGCGCGCCGCTCGCGGAAGGCGGCCAGTCGATTGCGCGTGGCGAAGAGCATCGGCAGCTCCCCAGCGGCGCTGTCGGCATGCGCGGCCACCGGAGCGCCCAGCAACCCCAGCCACGCCATCCACAGCGTCCCGCGGGCGTACGCCTCCCACGGCTCATGTTCCAGGCGGCCAGCGGCTTGATGAACGGTCTCGGTCACCGACGTGCGGACCTCCCACCAGCGGACGTACGCGTCGGTCTGTCGCGAAACGAGCGCGAGGGCGCCCAGCTTGAGCGCCCACTTGACCGCCGACTCACCATCGTCGACGGGCGGCCGGAGCGCCGCCGAGCAGCGGAAGGCCCGGGCTGCCCCGAGGGCCAGAACGGCTTGGGCGAGATCCCGGCCGGCACTGGGCGTGGGCTGCAGCGCCGCATCGAGCTGCCCCAGCGCGGCCAGTTCGTAGGCCGTGCCGAGCAGCGCCAGACCGTCGGCGATCGGTTCGCCAAGGCCGTCCCCCGGCCGCAGGGCGGCCGCATCGGCCCGCTCCAGCAGCAGGACCCGCCGCTCGCCGGGAATCGCGGCGACGGCCCAATGATCGTCGAGAACGGTTCTGGCCAGTTCCGCCAGCTCCTTCGCCGCACGATCACGTTCAGCTACCGGGGTGAGGACGTGCATCCAGCCTCCTTCAGCGGAGCGCTCGAACCGTACCCTGTCCGACACCCGACGTGGTGTGGGAGCAGGCCTCCGACCTCTGATCGACGTACACGCCGGCGACGACCGGGTGACCGATCGACACCGTTCAGCTCCGCGCCCGCGCGCTGCTAGGCGTCCATTCGGCGCGGAAAAACCGCCGAACCACGAAGCAACTGCAGTAACCAACGCTATAGCATGCGGTTATCCCGCTTGCACCGCATCGCCACTACTGTCGCATTTAGGTAACAGGTCCGCTCCTGTCAAGAGCTAACTCGGGTGAAACCCGCGTAAACCGCTGACAGACGGCACTTTCCGGAGATTTCGCGTGGGATTTGAGTCATCACAGGTGGCGCGGCGCCGATTGGCCGCTCTGGCGTCAAGCAATGGTCGGGTGCAGGAAGCATTGTCGGCGTCGGCGTTTCCGGGCATGTGGGACACGCTGGATCAGCAGCCGAATCAGGCGCAGCACCACGACCGTGAGGTTCCGCTCAGCGCCGGCTCCCACGGCAGTGCCTTGGTGCGCCACCTGGACGATCTGGCGCAGGACATCGTTGCCATCCCCGGGGCCGGTGGTGCGCTCCTCGCGGCCTACGCGGCGCAGGCTCGCGCGCTCTCGATGGTCGTCGAAGCCGCCAAGCGGGCCGGTGGTTCACCCTTGCCGGCGTCCGTGCTCATGGCGGCCCAAGAGGCGCTCTCGACCCCGTCGCCCCTGCCCGGGCTGGTGATCGGGTGACGCGCCTCCCGCTGCGTGCCGTCATCGCGGCAGCGGCGGTGCTGCTCACGACGGCGTCGACCCGCCATCTCGGCGCGCAGTCGTCCGGCGACGCGGTCGTGCTCTGGCGAGCCGGTCGCGCCCTCGCCCTCCGCGG
>NZ_JBILKJ010000218.1:0-3702 GCF_044376735.1 Gemmatimonas sp. | reverse complement strand
ACTCCAGTTGCTCGATCCCCCCGCGGATTTCGCCGGTCGCTTCGTCGGGTCTGGCGTACCGAAGGGCCAGGTGATGATCATCGCCCTGGCTGGCCTCTACATCCTGCCGTCGATGCTGGCCTGGAAGCGGGGCAGTTCACGCAAATGGAAGATTACCGCGATCAACCTGCTGCTGGGATGGACGGTGATCGGTTGGATCGTGTCGATGGTCCTCACCTACGCGTACGAGCCGCCACCGGAAGGCGAAGTGGATGAGGAGCACGTGCCGGGCAGTGCGCGTCCCAGCGAACACGTTCGCTAACGGCCGTACGTCTGCGCGAGTTCGCGTAGGCGCGCCGTGAGCGCCGCGGGTAGTTGGTCCCACGTGAAGCGGAAGCTCCAGTTGCCCGACTGACGACCGGGGAAGTTCATCCGCGTGTCGCGGCCCAGTCCCAGCACATCCTGCAGCGGCACGAGCGCCGTGTTCGCCACCGACGCGAACGCCGCACGCATCATCGCCCAATGGATTTCGTGGCCGTCGGTATTGAGATATTGGCGCGCGAACGCTTTCTCCCGCTCCACGTCTTCCGGCGCGCGCGTGGAATCACTGGCGCCCGATGAATTCCACCAGCCGACGGTGGTGTCGTTGTCGTGCGTGCCGGTGTACACCACGAGTGCGCGGTCATGGCGATGCGGCAGGAAATCGGACGCGGGGTCGTTGAAGGCGAATTGCAGAATCGCCATGCCCGGGTACCCGAACTGTTCGCGCAGTGCCTCCACCTCGGGAGTAATCAGGCCGAGGTTCTCGGCCACGATCGGCATCGGCCCCAACGCCGCAGTGAGCGCCGTGAAGAGCTCCGCACCCGGTCCCTGCACCCAGCGCCCGTTCACGGCGGTGGTGTCGGCGGCGGGGACTTCCCAGAACGCGTCGAAGCCGCGGAAGTGATCGAGGCGCACCACATCGAACATGGACAGCGACGCGCGCATGCGGTCGATCCACCAGCGATAGCCGTCGCGCGCCATGGCGTCCCAGTCATACAGCGGATTGCCCCACAGCTGCCCCGTTGTGCTGAAATAGTCGGGCGGCACCCCGGCCTGCACCTTGAGAGTGCCGTCGTCGTGCAGCGTGAAGAGCGAACGATTGGCCCACACATCCGCGGAATCGTGCGCCACATAGATCGGCACGTCGCCCATGAGCTGAATGTGGTGCTCGGCACAGACCGCGCGGAGGGCACGGAACTGTGCGAAGAACACATACTGCTCTTTATAGCAGCGCTCGATCGCGGGGCGCAGCGTGTTGCGCCATGTACGCAGCGACGCGGGCTCGCGGCGCGCCGCACCGTGCTCCCACGAGGTCCACGCGGCACCGCCGTGCGCTTCCTTGAGGGCCATGAACAGCGCGTAGTCCGGGAGCCACGCGTCCTGCTCGCGCACGAAACCCTGCACGGCATCGTCGTACGGCATGGTGTCGAACCACGCATCGAGGAGTGCGCGCTTGGCCTGGATGACGGCGCCGAAGTCGCACACGTGCGCCGATGGCGTCGCCGCGCTGTGCCCAACGTGCGGGCGCGCCGGCTCGGGCAGGTGAATCAGCAGGGGATTGCCGGCGAAGGCCGAGAAGCACTGATACGGACTGTCGCCGTAGCCGGTGGGGCCGAGCGGAAGCACCTGCCAGATTTTCATTCCCGCGTCGGCCAGCCACCGGACAAAGCGGAACGCATCGGGGCCCATATCCCCGATGCCGCCGGGAGACGGGAGGGACGTTGGGTGCAGCAGAATGCCGGCGGCGCGCGGGAAGAGCATGCGAGGAAAATAATCTTGACAGGACGACGGCGGGGGTGTTGCGTGGCATCTGGCTTGCGACTCACCGACCCCCAGTGCAATGACGCAGACGTTCCTCCCCATCTTCGGCGTACTGATGACCGGTCTGGCGTGGCGTGCCTCGTCGCGGCTTCGGCCACGGGGCGCGTAATGCGGCGCCGTTTGCTGGGAAAACAGCTGCGCGAGTACTCGATCATCACGTGGTTTTTCGAGCGCGTGTTCTGGGTGCTGCACCAGCTCTCGCCCAGTCGCATCGCGGGGGGCAGCCGCGTGGCGCACGTGAACTCCGAGGCGTTCCGGCAGAATCCGAAGCAGGCGACGGCGCTGCGGTCGCGCCGCAAGGAGCTGTACATCCTGACGTGGTTCGCGATCGAACTGCTGCTCCTGCTGTTCACTGAACTCGACGCCGCGTGGCCGCTCTGGATTCCGCGGGTGCTCGCCACGATCCGCATTCTCGACATTTTTCAGTCGTCGGTGAATCTGAGCGTGTTCGATCAGCTCCGGACCGACGAACGCATCGTGATTTCCTCGGCGGTGCGCACGCTGGTGCTCAGCTTTCTGAACTATCTCGAGCTGCTCATCTGCTTCGGCATCGTGTACGTCACTATGCTCGAGCAGCTCGCCGGCGCCGATACATGGCTCGATGCGATCTACTTCAGCGTGGTCACGCAACTCACCATCGGTTACGGTGACATCCGGCCCGTGGGGACGGCCCGTTTCGTGAGTGCGATGCAGGGGCTGGTGGCGGTGGCGTTCACCATCCTGATTCTCGGACGCATTGTGTCGGTGCTGCCGAAAATTGAAAGCGTGATGAAGCACTCGCCTGACGACTGACGCCCAGCGTTCGGCCGTCCTGAAGGGCGCCGTTTCGCCGCTCGCGATTGTGCGTCCGCTCCGTGCGTGAGCGCCAGTAGCCGGGGCGCCGCCGATGATGCGCGACGGCTAAGACGCGAATGCTTCCATCCGGCGCGACGCGATAGACCACGGCGTAGGGGAAGCGCTCGCACAGCCACCGCCGTCGCCCACTCGCCATCGGCGCACCGGCGTCGGGGCTGCGCACCACCAGCGCCGTGACTTGGCGAACCTCCGCGACGAAGTCCTCGCCCAGCTGTGGCAGCCGCGTCCCGGAGCTCCGCCAGCGCTTCCCGATGGAACGTGAGCGCCCCCGACTCCGTGCTCAGCGGACGCTCTCGCTCCGGGCAGCCCGCTGTGCGGCTAGGTCCGCGTCGAGCACGCGGAAGACCTCCACAGCCGGAATCCCGATGCTCGGATCCTCGGACAGTTCCGTCTCACGCCGATCAAGCTCCGCATCCCACGCGCTGGCGATTGCCGCCGCCGAGTCGCCGGGCGCGTCCGGTTCCAGGCTAGCCAAGAGACGGGTCGCCAAGTCCGCCCGCGCCGCGTCGGGCAAGCGAAGGACGACCGCCGCTAACTGCTCCAAGTCGAGATCCATACCACGCTCCACGACAGAGGACGGAGAAATCTAGCAGAACGCGGCATCAAGACGAACGCCGGAGGCGAACTACGCTCGCCTCGTCTGGGCCGTCGCTTTGACTACACGGCCCCTCGATCCATTACCTGCCACCGTCGACCAGCGATGTGGCTGCCGCCGTGCGTTCTGCCGCAGGGTCCTTCAGCGCTGGCGGGCGAAGGGCAGGCACCAAGGCTAGAACTGCTGGCCGCCGCGTCCGTTGAAGCGCGGATTGACCACCGTATTGTAGATCGAGCCGAAGGTGTAGCTCATGCCCAGCTGCACGAAGAACCGGTAGTTCGTAGCCAGCGCCTGCTGACGCGCGATGATCTCGTTGTCCGACAGCCGGCCACGGCGCAGATACAGCTGGTCGTTCACGCGCGAGTAGTTGCCGCCCACGTTGATCGCGAGCCCCTTGGCGATGCGCAGGT
>NZ_JBILKJ010000083.1:0-11627 GCF_044376735.1 Gemmatimonas sp. | reverse complement strand
CAACTGGGGGACGTCGGCGCAAGGCCGGCGAGCGGTGGCCCGCCGGTGATGCGCTCGAGGGTAAGCGGAGTACGGGCGGTCGTTCCCTGCGCTGCGAGCAGGCTGGGGGCGACCGCCGCAACGGCCGCGAGGAAGGTTCGGACCATGAGGTGCATGGCCCGAACTTACAGGCTATCCCGAAAAAAAAGAGGGGCGATCCGCTTGGACCGCCCCCGTGTTGCTTACCCGGCCAGGATCGGTAGATGCCGGATCTTTTCCTGCCATTCACGCGGCCCCGTCTCATGCACGTTACTCCCCGCGGCGTCGACGGCCACGGTGACCGGCATGTTCTCCACCTCGAATTCGTAGATCGCTTCCATGCCGAGGTCTTCGAACGCCACTACGCGCGACGCGCGGATCGCCTTCGACACCAGATAGGCGGCGCCACCCACGGCCATCAGATACGCCGCCTTGTGCTTGCGAATGGCCTCCAGCCCAACCGGTCCGCGCTCGGCCTTGCCGATCATCGAGATCAGCCCCGTCCTGGCCAGCATCATCTCGGTGAAGTTGTCCATGCGCGTGGCGGTCGTCGGGCCGGCCGGTCCCACGGCTTCGTCGCGCACGGGATCGACCGGGCCCACGTAGTAGATCACGCGATTGGTAAAGTCGACGCCATCGGGGAGCCCCTCGCCCTTCGCGAACAGGTCGGCAATCCGCTTGTGCGCCGCGTCGCGCCCCGTGAGCAGCTTGCCGCTGAGCAGCAGTCGATCGCCGGCCGTCCACGTGGCCACGATCTCGGGGGTGAGTGTGTCGAGGTCCACGTGCTTGGCGTTCACATCGGGACGCCACGTCACATCCGGCCAGTCAGACAGGCTCGGCACCGGCAACCTCACCGCGCCGCGGCCGTCGAGCGTGAAATGCGCGTGCCGGGTGGCCGCGCAGTTCGGGATCATCGCAATCGGCTTGGATGCGGCGTGCGTGGGGTAATCGAAGATCTTCACGTCGAGCACGGTGGAGAGGCCGCCGAGTCCCTGCGCGCCGATACCGAGGGCGTTGATCTTGTCGCACAGCTCGATGCGCAGCTCCTCGAGCTTGTTCTGCGGACCGCGTGCCTTGAGCTGCGTCATGTCGATGTGCTCCATCAGCGATTCCTTTGCCATGAGCATCGCCTTCTCCGCCGTGCCACCGATGCCGATGCCGAGCATGCCCGGCGGGCACCAGCCGGCACCCATGAGCGGCACCGTCTTCATGACCCAATCCACGATCGAGTCGCTGGGGTTGAGCATCGCGAACTTCGACTTGTTCTCCGAGCCGCCGCCCTTGGCCGCCAGCTTCACCTCGACCGTGTTGCCGGGCACGATTTCATAGTGCACCACCGCCGGCGTGTTGTCGCGCGTGTTCTTGCGCGAGAATGCCGGGTCGGCCACGATGGAGGCGCGCAGCACGTTGTCGGGCTGCAGGTAGGCGCGTCGCACGCCTTCGTTGACCATCTCCTGCACCGACATCGTGGCGTCCCAGCGCACGTCCATGCCAACCTTGAGGAACACCACCACGATGCCTGTGTCCTGGCAGATCGGACGATGGCCTTCGGCGCACATGCGCGAGTTGGTGAGGATCTGCGCGATCGCGTCTTTCGCGGCCGGGCTCTGTTCCTTCTCGTAGGCGTCGCCTAGCGCATGGATGTAATCCAGCGGATGGAAGTACGAGATGTGCTGGAGCGCGTCCGCGATGGACTGGATGAAGTCGGCTTGGGCGATGGTCGTCATACGCTGAAAAATAATCGAGCGCGGCTGCGCGACACCCCCGGAGGGGCCCGGTAACCGCCCGTTGCCGAATGCCACGACGATCGTCCTCGCGAGAGGCACCAGTGGCCCAGCGCGGGGCGCCAGCGGCGTCCCGCGCACAAATGGGAGGGCGGGGGAAGCACCGGGGAGCCAAGGTTGGTGGACACGCCACCTGCACGTTATTGTCCTGCAACACAACACAATGACCAACGAATCCTCCCGCACCGACACGGCCAACGCCGATATCCTGCTTTGGCAAACGGGATACCGGATCGCGCTGGCCGTGTTCGCCGCCTTTATCGCGATCGGGCTGCGCCGGGCCGACAGTCTCGAGCTCTCGTTGGTGGCGGACCTGACGATCGGCGCCGGTGTCGCCGACCGCGTGCTGGCGCTGACGGTCGTCACGTACCTCCTGCTCGTGCTGGGCATCCGCGCGCTCGTCCGGCGCACGCGAGCGGCGGGCCGCACGCTCTCCGCGCTGATGGTCGTGGCCGATCTCGTGGTCGTGTTCCTGCTGGTCTTTCTTCTCGCCGAACCCAGCGCTTACGATCGCGGTTTGCTGCTGGCGCTGTTCTCGCTGCAGGTCACGCATGTGTTCTTCGGACGTGCCCCGGCGCTGCTCATGCTGGCCGCGATCTCGGCTGCGTTTCTGCTCATCAACGACATCGCTCAGCGCCACGGCAGCGACGTGTCGTGGACCAGCGCGCTCACCACGCTCAGCTTCTTCTTCCTCGGCGCGTTGCTCGTGATTCGCGTGCAGAGTCATCTCCACGCCCGCCTCGCCACGTTGGTGTCGATCTTCGAGCGTGCCGAAGAGGGGGACTTCAGTACCTCGTACGACGTGGAGGCCGATGAGCGCCCCGACGCCATCACGACGGTGGGACGCGCCTACAACCGCATGCGTTTGCAGTTGGTCGACATCGTGCTGACTGACGCGCTCTCTGGGTGCTACAACCGGCGGGGCTTCGAACAGCAGTACCGGCGTGAGTTGGCCCACGCGGCCCGCACGAAGACGGACGTCGCGCTCCTGGCGCTCGACCTCGATTTCTTCAAGCAGGTGAATGACACGTACGGGCACTTGGTGGGCGATCAGGTCATCGCCGAAACCGGCGAACTCCTGCGGGCCAAGGCGCGCACCGATGACATCGTCGCCCGTACCGGTGGCGAAGAGTTCATGATTCTCGCGCCCAACACCTCGGCCGCCGGCGCGCATCATCTCGCGTTACGTATCCTCGAGGCCTTCCGCCGTCACACGTTCGGCGCGCCCGATGCCACGGTCTCGCTCACCGTGAGCATCGGGGTGGTGTCGGAGACCGTCCCCGACGAATCCATCGCGGAAACCCTGCAGTCGCGCGCGGATGACGCGTTGTACGCCGCCAAGCGTAGCGGCCGCAATCGGATGGTGCTGTGGTCACACGGCCTCGACGCGTTAGGGTTCGGGCAGCCCAGCGGCGAGTATCCGACGATCCCGGGATCGGCGCGACCGCCCGTTTAACGGCGCCGTTACCGCACCGCCATCGTTCCTTCGCTCACCAGGACGGTCGCACCACCCACGCGGACGGCATCGATCACACCGTCGCGCTTGTGCGCTTCGATGTGCAGTCGGCTGGGACGCCCCATCTCCACGCCCTGCGCCACCTCCCAGCGAAGCACCCCATCGCGTGGCGTGCGCTTGGCGAGATAGCCGGCCAGGCAGGCATTGGCCGATCCGGTCGCGGGATCTTCCGGTACGGTGGAGCCGGGCACGAACACCCGCGCGCGGATATCACAGCCACGTACATGCAGCGGCAGCCGCGCCTCGCGATCGGCGTCGCCGCCATCACGCGCCATCGCGAACACCATCGGCCACGCCGCCCACATCCCCTTGAGCGTGGTGTCCCACGCATCGTGGTGGAGGCGCGCGCGCTCCACGGCCTCCACGCTGTTGAGCGCGATCAGCTGAAACGGCAGGCCGCAGCTCACCCCCGTCGGCGCGTGCAGGCCACCCACGAGATCCGTCGCCGACAGCGACAGTACACGCGCCAATGCCTCGAGGTCGGTCACCTCTACCCGCTCTTCTGGTAGCTGGGCCGTGGTGAGCTGTGCGTGTACCGGTACGCCATGCTCCAGCGTCACCCGCACCGGCACCGGCCCCACATTCTCGCCCAGCACCAGCGTCATCTCGCTGCCCAGCGCCGGCACTTCACCACTGGCCACCAGCACGTGCGCCGTGCCGATCGTCGGATGTCCGGCGAACGGCACTTCGAGCTCCGGCGTGAAAATGCGCACCCGCCGCGTGTGCGACGGATCCTCGGGCGCGAACACGAACGTGGTTTCCGCGTAATTGAACTCGCGCGTGATGGCCTGCAGCGTCTCGGTGGGAAGCCCCTCGGCGCCAAATACCACCGCGAGCTGATTGCCCGTGAAGGGTTCGGTGGTGAAGACGTCGGCGGTGATGAAGCGGAGGGTGCGCATAATCAAAGCAACCGGTGAGTTTCGAGTTTCGAGTTCGAGTTTCGGGTCGTGGGTCAAGCCGAAGCAGTTCGCCTACGCACCACTCGAAACCCCAACTCGAAACCCCAAACTCACGTGAGTCCATCCGCCAACACCCAACCGGGAATCACCCCAGGAACGGATACTTCCAATCCAGCGGACTCGAGAACGTCTCCTTGATGTTCCGTGCACTCACCCAGCGCATCAGGTTGAGTTTCGATCCCGCCTTGTCGTTCGTGCCCGAGCCACGCGCGCCACCGAACGGCTGCTGGCCGACCACCGCGCCCGTGGGCTTGTCGTTGATGTACAGGTTGCCCGCGCTCTGGCGCAGCACGCTCATGGCTTCGCGCACGGCGCCGCGGTCGCGCGCGAAGATCGCGCCGGTGAGGGCGTAGGGCGACGTGGTGTCCACCAGCGTGAGCGTTTCCCGCCACGCGTGGTCGTCGTACGGATGGATCGTGATCACCGGGCCGAACAGCTCTTCGCACAGCATGCGGTGCGTCGGATCGTCCGTTTCCACGATCGTGGGCTCGATGAACCAACCCTTCGAATCATCGTAGCCGCCGCCGGCCACGATGGTCGCCGACGTCTTGGCGTCGTCGAGATACCCCTTCAGCCGATTGAAGGCCTTCCGGTCGATCACGGCCCCTACGTAGTTCGAGAAGTCGCGCACGTCACCCTGCTTCATCTCGGCCATCATCGCCACGCAGCGGGCCTTCACGTCGGGCCACATCGACTTCGGCACGTACGCGCGGCTGGCCGCCGAACACTTCTGTCCCTGATATTCGAATGCGCCGCGCACGATGCCGACGGCCACCGCCTGCGGGTCGGCGCTGGGATGCACGACGATGAAGTCCTTGCCGCCCGTCTCACCCACGATGCGTGGATACGACTTGTAGGTCCCCATGTTCGAGCCGATCGTCTTCCACATGCTGTTGAACACGCCGGTGGAGCCGGTGAAGTGCACGCCCGCCAGATCGCGGTGCGCCAGCGCGATGTCGGAGATCATGCCCGCGTCGCCCGGGATGAAGTTGATCACCCCCGGCGGGAGCCCCGCCTCTTCCAGCAGCTGCATCGTGTACCACGACGACAGCAGCGCCGTGGCCGACGGCTTCCAGAGCACCACGTTGCCCATCAGCGCCGGTGCCCCCGGCAGGTTGCCGCCGATCGCCGTGAAATTGAACGGGGTGACCGCGTACACGAACCCTTCCAGCGGCCGGTAGTCCAGCTGGTTCCACATCGTGTGGTCGGACAACGGCTGTTCGGCGTACAGATCCTGGGCGAACTGCACGTTGAAGCGCCAGAAATCGATCAGCTCGCACGTCGCGTCGATCTCGGCCTGATGTACCGTCTTCGCCTGGCCGAGCATCGTGGCCGCGAGCATGGTGTCGCGCCACGTGGTGGTCAGCAGCTCGGCGGCGCGCAGGAACACCGCGGCACGGTCTTCCCAGCGCCAGCTCGACCAGTCGGCGTAGGCGGCGGCGCTGGCCGCGATGGCCTCGTGCACCAGCGCCGGGGTGGCCTTGTGGTACGTGGCCAGTACGTGATGATGGTCGCACGGCATCGTAACCGTACCGATGTCGCCGGTGTGAATCCGGCGACCGCCGATCACAATCGGAATCTCCACCTGCTCGGCCGCCATGCGGTCGAGGCGGAGCTTCAGGTTCTTCGTTTCAGGCGAGTTCGGCGCGTAGGTGCGCACCGGCTCGTTCACGGCGACCGGCACGCGACGCGTGCCATCGAAGGCGGCGAAAGACATCAGACGTTCTCCGAGAGGGCAGGATGAGGAACCGTAAAGCTAGCGCCATACGGATCTTGCACTACCCTTCGCGCATGGCTCTGCCTTCCGTTTGCCCGCTCGCCGCGTTTCCGGTCTCCCGGAGCCACCGCCCGCGGCTCGCGGTGCCGCTCGCGTTCCTCTTCACGCTCGCGGCCTGCGACACACCGCCGGTCCGCTGGGTGGATGCCGAGGCGGTGGCCACGAGTCTGCCATCCCCGCTGGCCTATCCGCCGTACGTGGCGACCGACTCCACCCTGAACGCCGCGTCGCCGCAGGCCGACTTCCTGCTCACGCAGGATCGGTGGCGCGAAGCCGGAGGCCAGTCGCTGCTGGAGCCCACGATCGCGGCCATGGCCGAGGCCAGCGACTCGATCGCGAACCATGTCATGCTGCCCCCGGTGCAGACCGCGCAGGCGCCGCTGACGGCGCTGGGCGATGGCGACGCGCCGATCGACTCGCTCCGATGCGCCCGGTCCCTCCGCATTGTCTCCGCGGGCGCGCGCGGGCAAGTCGCCGTGTGGTGGGCTCGGGGTGCTGGTGGCCGCGTACGGCTCGCGGCGGCCTGGCGGGATAGGGTGGTGCCCCCCGCCGTCGATTCGGCCGCGGGCGGGGCCTCGAGGAGCGCGTGGCGCGGGCCGATCATGGTGGACTCGCTCGACCAGGGCCCGGGCGACGCGCAGGCCGCCGATCGTGGCGCCTATGGCTGCGCCCGTCCCGCCCCGAGCGTCGCCATCGACACAAAGTACGGGTACGTCCACGTCGCGTACGCCCTCACCGGCCCGGAAGGGCCGGGCGTGTTCTACGCACACCAGATGGACCCGCGGTCGACGTTCGAGCCGCCGGTCGCGATCATCTACGGCGACCGCATCGGCGACGCACGGGTGGCGGTAGACGGCGATGTGGTCGCGGTGGCGTACGAAGATCCGAACAGCGGCCTTGGTCGCCGCAAGATCGGGCTCGCCGTGTCACGCACCTCGGGGCATCTCTTCGAAGACCGCCTCACCGCCAGTGGAGCGGTCGCCGATGCGCGTGATCCGCACGTGGTGGTGCGGGGGCGCGCCGTTGTCGTGGGCTGGAGTGAAATCGCTGCCGGCGCCGAGCCGACCGTCCGGTTGCGACGCGCCCGCGTCGCCCGCTGACCGTCCACTGAACCCCGTCAGTCCCTCGCGCTTCCCCTTACCGACCACGCATCCTATGTCGCTTCTCCTCGGCGCCCATTGCATCGACACCGGAGGCATCCCCATGGCCGCGCGCCGCGCCGGTAAGGGGGGCATGCAGGCGCTGCAAATCTTCAGCGCCATTCCGAAGTTCTACAACGACAAGGTCGGCATGAAACCCGATCGACTCGCCCGGTATCAGGAAGCGCTGGCCATCGCCGGCATTCGTCCCGAGCACGTCATCGTGCACGCGGCGTACGTGATCAATTGCGCCACACCCGACGAGGAAAAATGGCATCGGGCCGCCGCCGCGCTGGCCAAGGAGTTCGAGCGCTCCACCGCCCTCGGCGTGGCCGGCGTGTGCTTCCATCCCGGTGCCGCCACCGATGGCGACCGTGACGCGGCGATCGCCCGCGTGTCGGAGGCGATGCGTCGTGCGCTCGCGGCCGTCCCGGCCAGTCACACCCGGTTGCTCATCGAGAACACCGCCGGTGCCGGCACCACGGTGGGGCGCACGCCCGATGAAGTCGGCGCGATGCTCGCCGGCATCCCGGCCGCCGATCGCGCGCGCACCGGCTACGGACTCGACACCTGTCACCTGTTCGCGTCGGGGTATCCGATTGCGACCTCGCGCGCCGACCTGACGCAGGTGCTCGACGCGTTCGAAGCCGCCACCGGCGAACCGCCGGCGTTCTTCCATCTCAATGACAGCGAAGGCGCCCTGGGCTCGAATCGCGATCGCCATGCGCTCATCGGCGAAGGGCTGATCGGCACCGATGCGTTCAGCTGGCTGCTGCACGACCGCCGCGCGGCGGGGGTACCCCTCATCCTCGAGACGCCGCAGGAGCACGCCGAGGTCGCCGACGACGATGACACGCCCGATCCATGGGACCTGCGGTCGATTGCGCTGCTGCGCACGCTGGCGACGGAGCCCGTGCGCGGCTGATGGGCATCGGCGCGCGCCATCACGGGCCGCGGGCCGTCGTGGTGCTCGGGAAGGCCATGCTCGGCGCGGCGGTGTGTGGCGCGGTCGCGCTGGCCTGCGACGCGCGCCCGGCGCCGGCGAATGAGAGCGCTTCACCGCACCGCGCGTATCGCGAAGTGCGCGTGGTGGTCAACCCCGACGTCACGCTCGGCGGCGAGTTTGCGCTGCCGCCGATCCCAATGCCGCCGGCCACACCGACACCGGTGCCGGCGGTCCTGCTGCTGAGCGGATCCGGTGCGCAGGACCGCGATGGGGCGCGCACGGAACTGCCGGGCTATCGTCCGTTCGTCGACCTGGCCGACACGTTGCTGGCCGCCGGCTTCGCCGTACTGCGACTCGACGATCGCGGGGTGGGTGCCTCCACCGGACTGTTCGATGGGGCGACCACCGAAGATTTCGCGCGCGATGCAGCGGCCGCGGTTGCCTGGCTGCGTCAGCAGTCGCGCGTACAGCCGGATCGGATCGCCCTCGTGGGCCATAGCGAGGGCGCGTTGGTGGCCCTCCTGGTGGCACGCGACGATCCCCGTGTGTGGAAGCTGGGGTTGCTGGGGGCGGCGTCGCGCCCCGGGCGGGAAATCGCCCGGTGGCAGCGGGCGACGCTGGTCGCGGGTGATCTCACCACGTGGCCGCCGGCGCAACGGACCGCCGTGCTCGCGCGAGCCGAAGCGGAGGCCGATGCGATCGCCGCCACCGATCCCTGGCTGCGCACGTGGTTCGCCCTCGACCCGCGCGCGATTGGGCGCGACGTCCGTCAACCCGTGCTGCTGCTGCATGGCGAGAACGACCGCCAGGTCCCGGTGGCGCAGGCCGACGAACTCGCGGCCGCGCTCCCCGACGCGCGTACCGTGCGCCTGCCGCACACCGATCACCTCCTGCTGGACGACTTCGATGGCGATCCGCGCGGCTACGTGCGCCTCGCGTCGCGTCGCGTCGAGGGCGAGGTACTGCGCGCACTCGTCGCATTCCTCGAGCAGCAGAAGGGCAAAAACCGATTGCCCGAGGGAGAAACGGCAAAAAAAAGTCGCTGATTTTCGCGCGAAGTGCGCTTTTCATAGGGAAAAACGGGAAAAGCACTATTGCGCGACGTATTCGTGATTGTAGTTTTTCCCGTCCGCTGAGACGTAACCGCGTCTTCGCGAGATCTGTCGAGAGCTGTACCGCTCGACGCGACCCGACCGGTCACCACCTCAGGAGACAACATGGCCGCTGCGAAGAAGTCTGCGAAGAAGGCTGCAAAGAAGGCTGCCCCGAAGAAGGCTGCCCCGAAGAAGGCCGCTGCGAAGAAGGCGCCGGCGAAGAAGGCCGCCCCCAAGAAGGCTGCCGCGAAGAAGGCGCCCGCCAAGAAGGCCGCTGCCAAGAAGGCCCCGGCGAAGAAGGCCGCCAAGCGTACGCCGAACGCCGCGTTCATGAAGGCCCTCACGCCGAGCGGCGAGCTCGCCGCCGTCGTCGGCGACAAGCCGCTTCCGCGCACGGAAGTCGTGAAGAAGCTGTGGGCGTACATCAAGAAGCACGGCCTGCAGGACGCCAAGAACAAGCGCAACATCAACGCCGACGATAAGCTCAAGGCCGTGTTCGGCGGCAAGAAGTCCGTCAGCATGTTCGAGATGACGTCGCTGGTCTCCAAGCACCTGTCGTAACACCCGACGGTTCGCCGCGTATGTTGAAGGGGCGCGTCCTTGCCGGGCGCGCCCCTTTGATCTAGTCCGTCCTCGACTTCCCAACCGCACCGTCCGTGGCCTCGAAACGCAGTTCGTCAACCAACAGCACCGATCGCAAGAGTGTGGCGAACCTCCGCGCCGGCACCTCCTCCTCCTCCTCCGGTGGCGGTGGCTCCACCGTCTGGGAGAACGTCAAGGCGGTCCTCGTTACGCTGGCGCTCTTTCTCGCCATCCGGACGTTTCTGATCGAGGCCTACCGCATCCCCTCGGGAAGCATGATCCCCACGCTGCTGGTGGGCGACTGGCTCTTCGTGAACAAGCTGGTCTACGGCCCGCACGTGCCGTTCACCGACGTCAATCTGCCGGGTTACGACGATCCGGAGCGCGGCGACGTGGTGGTGTTCGTCTCGCCGAATCAGGTCGACCAGCCCGAAGATCCCAATCCGACGTTGGTGAAGCGCCTCGTGGCCGTGGCCGGCGATACCATCTGGATGCGAGGCGGGGTCTTTCACGTCAACGGAATCGCCCAACGTCAGGGCGCCCTGGCGGCGGAAAACCCGAAGGGCGATGGTGGCTTTTCGCACCCGCTCTTCAGCTGGCAGAAGCCGTTCGAGGTCCGCGGAACGTCCGCCGGGGATCCGCCGGCATCGCCCACGCTCGACGACTGGGGCCCGCTGGTCGTGCCCGCGAACTTCCTCTTCATGCTCGGCGACAATCGCTACGACTCCAAGGACGGCCGCTACTGGGGCTTCGTGCCCCGTGAGAACGTGCGGGGTCGTCCGGTGTTCGTCTACTACTCGTACAACGCCGACGAGAGCGTCCGCCCGCTGCCGTTCATCACCGATATTCGGTGGGGACGCCTCGGCACCATCATCAAGTAATGCCTGCCGTGTCGTCGCGAACCGTGCGGCACGCGACACGTCTGGCCGCCGCGCTGCTCGCCGCCGCCGGGAGCGCGTCGGTGTCGCTGGCGCAGACGGGCACGGTGCGCACGGACACCATCTGGTCGCAGTCACTGGGCGCCGCCAAGGCGCTGGTGGTGTATCTGCCGCCCTCGTATCAGCGGGCGGCGGGCACCCGCTATCCGCTGCTGGTGTATCTGCACGGCCGCACCGGGAGCGAGCGCAACTGGGTCGATGCCGGCCGCTTGCACGTCACCATGGACTCCCTGACACGCGCCGGTGCCCCCGAAGCCATCATCGCCATGCCCGACGGTGACGACGGCTGGTACGCCACCTGGAATCAGTTGGGCGATGTGAACGCCTGCCGCGCCGACACCAGTCGTCGTGAACCCGCGGCCACGTACTGTGTGCCGTGGACGCGCTACGACGACTACATCGCGCGCGACATCGTGTCGTACATGGACACCCGCTATCGCACAAAGGCTAACCGCGAGAGCAGGGGGATCGCCGGCCTGAGCATGGGTGGTTTCGGCGCGCTCACGGTGGCGCTGCAGTATCCCGAGGTCTTCGCCGCTGCCGCCAGTCACTCGGGGGTCGTCTCGCCGCGCTACCTCGGCCCCACGCCGTTCGTGCCGCCGGCCCGCTACGCCAACACGGCCGCCGAGTTGCAGGTCGCGGCGAAGAACCTGTGGTCGGATCTCCGCTGGGTCATGGGGAAGGACACCATTGGCTGGAACGCTCGCGACCCCGGACGCATGGCGCAGCGCCTCCAGCAGCGGGTCGCCACCGGCGCGCCACCGCTGCCACAGATGATGGTCGACGTGGGAGTCGACGATCCCTTCGTCGATCAGAATCGCGACCTCGATGCCACGCTCACCCGTTTGGGGGTGCCCCATCGGTACGCCGAGTG
>NZ_JBILKJ010000082.1:0-11676 GCF_044376735.1 Gemmatimonas sp. | reverse complement strand
CCATCGCCGCCGAAGTGCGCGGACAGTGCCCGCTGCTCCTCGACTCCGGCATCCGCGGGGGCGCCGATGTCTTCAAGGCGCTCGCCCTCGGCGCGTCTGCCGTGCTGCTGGGCCGCCCGTACGTGTACGGGCTCGCGCTGGCGGGGGAAGCGGGCGTGGCCGAGGTGCTGCGCAACGTGCAGGCCGAGTTCGATCTCACCATGGGACTGGCCGGCTGTACCGGCGTAGCCGAAATCACCGCCAGCTGCGTGACGCGCGTGTAACGCCGCTGCCCTCAATGGTTGGCGGTCTGCTTCGTCGGCCTTTACAGGCGCCTCCGGTACCAGCAACATCAAGGAGCCCCCAACCGGAGTGCTCATGAAGGATTCGCAGCTCAAGGCGTTGCTCAAGAAGACGGCCGCCAAGGCGTCGCAGCAAAAGAAGCCCTCGCGCAGCCTGTTCGACCCCACCCTCGAAGCCACCCGCGGCAAGAGCGAGCCGCTGGAGGGCTCCGAAGCTGAAGGCATTTTCAAGGAAATGAAGCGCCGCGAATTCTGATGCCGTAGGGCGGCACCATGGGTATGGCTCCCGATCCGGCGTTCGTCGCCCTGCAGACCGCCCTCGCGGGCCGCTTCTCGCTCGAGACTGAGATCGGCCGCGGTGGTATGGGGATCGTGTATCTCGCGCGCGACGTGTTTCTCGAACGTCCGGTCGCCATCAAGCTGCTCGCGCCGACCATTGCCGCGCGCGGCGACGTGCGACGCCGGTTCCTGCGCGAAGCGCGCATTGCCGCCCAGTGTTTTCACCCGAACATCGTGCCCATTCACGGGGTCGAGGAGTCGGGTGACCTCGCGTGGTTCGTCATGGCGTATGTGCCGGGCGAAACGCTGGCCGATCGCCTGCGCCGGGTGGGACCTCTGCCTGCCGATGCCATCCGACGGATCGGCCGTGAAGTCGGCTGGGCGCTCTCCTATGCGCACGAGCGCGGCGTTGTCCATCGCGACGTCAAACCCGAAAACATCCTGCTCGAGCAGGGGACCGATCGCGCCCTCATCGCCGACTTCGGCATCGCCTTCCACGATGGCGTGATGTCGTCCGGCGAAGTGGCCGGCACCGCGAAATACATGGCTCCCGAACAAGCGCGCGGTGAGGCGGTCGATGGACGCGCTGACCTCTACGCGCTCGGCGTCACGCTCCATCTCGCCGCCACCGGCCGCTATCCGTACGACGGGGCCGGCGCGCTGGCCATCATCGCCCAGCAAGCCGTGGCGCCGGCGCCCGCCGTGCGGTTACGGGCGCCGCAACTACCCGAGTCGTTGGCCGATGCGATCGACCAGTGTCTCGCTACCGACGCCGCCGATCGGTTCGATACCGCCGCCACATTCATCGCGGCGTTCGAGCGCACACCGGACGGCGGGGAGCTGCCGGCCGAGGCCCGCGAGGTTCGGATTGGCGCGGCAGCCTCGATGACGCTGGTGGAGTGGACCATTGCCATCTCGCTCGCCGGTTTCTTTCTCGTCTTGGGCGAGAATCCCAAATCGCTCGGGCGCGTCATCGAGCTCGGGCTGCTTCAGGGCGTGTGGATGATCGCGGCTGCGGTGCTCGCGCTGCGCGGCGGCGAAACGCTGGTCGCCGCACGACGCGCTCTGCGGAACGGCGTATCCCCGACGGATGTGGCCGATGCCCTCGCGCCGGGGCCCACACTCAGGCGAACCCCGATGGGCCCCCTGCACGGCACCGCAGTCCTCACTGCCGCGTTTGCCCTCGCCTTCGCGCAGGGCGCCATCGATCAATGGGCCCTACCCGCCGCACTCGACACCATACTCAATGTCGCGACGTGGCTACTGCCACCGATCCTGATTCATCGGAGCCTCGCCGCCGCGCGTCAAACCAACGGCTTCAGCGCGTGGTTCTACAGCTTCGTGCGCAAACCGCTCGCCACGCGTTTCGTCGGATGGCTCGGCCGCAAGACCACCGTAGCCGCCGCGCGACCCATCCCGGCCGACGCGCCCACCGAAGTGCTGCTCGACCAGGCCGCGCACGAGATTTTCGCGCGGTTGCCCGAGCTGGCGCGTCGCGACCTCCAGGCACTCCCGGCGGCCGCCGCCGCGCTGGCACAGGAGGCCACGGCGCTGCGCCGCCGCGCCCTCGAGATCTCGGGCGAGCAACGGCGCCTGCGTGCCGCTGGGCGCCCCGATACGCCACGCGAGCAACCGGCGGCCACCGAGGCCCTCGACCGCGAGCAAACGGCCGTCCACGGGCGACTGGGGGCCACCATTGCCGCCCTCGAAGCCATCCGGCTCGACCTCCTTCGCCTCGACGCCGGCACAACGCTGCCGGGAACCCTGACCGAACACCTCGACGTCGTCCGCGATCTGCAGCGTCGCGTGGATGCGGTCGCCGACGTGGAGCGGACCCTCGCCCGCCATACGTCGGCCACACGCACCGCCCGACTCGCGCCCGAACCAACGCCGGTGTGAAATTGCGGAATCGGCGTTCATCGTGCGCCGCGGTGATCCCGAACCCGATCTCTGATGACGCTCCCGAACTCCCTGCGCCTGGCCACCCTCGCCTGCGCCGCCCTCGTGGCCGCCGCGTGCGCCGACCAGAAAGCGCCCGTCGCCGACAGCGCCGTCGCGACCGCGGCCGCGACCGCATCACCCACCGACACCGTGAAGGTGCAGGGGGGCTGGTCGGACAGCACCACTGCCGAATCTGCCTATCAGGCCGAATACGTGAACGGCAAGCTCGTTGTCATCGAAGAACAAATGCTGTTCACCGACAGTGCCACGTCATCACGGGCCTATTACTACAACGCCGAGTACGCGCCCACGCGCCTGTTCGAACACCGCGCGCTGAAGGCCGCGTCGGGCAACAGCACGCCGACGATGCTGCACTCGATCCTCAACGTCTACCTGAGCGGATACAAGGTCGACTCCGCCGTCAAGACCGTGGACCTCGCCGCGAAGCCCGTCCAGCCCTACGACATCGACAACCTGCGCAAGCACGAGCGTGAGATCTTCGCCCGCGTGCCCACGACCTACGACGCACCTCGCACGAACCGCTGACGATGACCGACTTCGAGACGTTGGGCGCCTTCTACCTCGGCAAGCGCTACGACCTCGCCGCCCGCGCGCGGCGCGACGACTACGTGTTGTACGACGCGAAGGATCTCACCACGCACGCCGTGATCATCGGCATGACCGGCAGCGGCAAGACCGGTCTTGGCGTGGGTCTCATCGAAGAAGCACTGATCGATCGCATCCCCGTGATCGCCATCGACCCAAAGGGCGATCTCGGCAACCTCGCGCTGCGATTCCCGTCGCTCGCGCCGGCCGATTTCCGTCCGTGGGTCGACCCGCAGCAAGCGGCGAATGCCGGGCTCTCCGCCGACGCATTTGCCGAGAAGCAGGCGACCCTCTGGAAGGACGGTCTCGCCGGCTGGGGCGAAGACGGCGCACGCATTCAGCGTCTCGTCGACGCCGCCGATGTCACGATCTACACGCCGGGGAGCACCGCCGGCCGGCCGTTGTCATTGCTCAAGGCATTCGTCGCCCCACCGCCGGTCATTCGCGACGATACCGAAGCGATGCAGGAGCGCGTGGACGCGACCGCCACCAGTGTGCTCGCCTTGCTCGGGATCAACGGCGATCCCATCTCGAGCCGCGAACACATCCTGCTCGCCAACCTGCTGCACGCGGCGTGGAGCGACGGGCGCGATCTCGATCTGGCCGGCCTCATCGGCGGCATTCAGTCGCCGCCGTTCAGCACGGTTGGCGTGATGCCGCTCGACACGGTCTTTCCGCCGAAGGATCGCACCGAGCTCGCGATGAAGCTCAACAACCTGTTGGCGGCGCCGGGCTTCCAGACCTGGATGCAGGGCGAGCCGCTCGACACGGCGACGCTGTTGTACGACGCCAACGGCAAGCCGAAAGGTTCGATTGTATCCATCGCCCACCTCGGCGACGCCGAGCGCATGTTCTTCATGACGCTCCTGCTCGCCGACATTCTCGCGTGGGTGCGCACGCAGCCGGGTACGGGTTCACTGCGCGCCATTCTGTATATCGACGAGTTGTTCGGCTACATGCCGCCGGTCGCGAATCCGCCGTCGAAGGTGCTGCTCCTCACGTTGCTCAAGCAGGCACGTGCCTACGGACTCGGTGTCGTGCTGGCCACGCAGAATCCGGTGGACCTCGACTATCGCGGCCTGTCGAACACCGGCACCTGGTTCATCGGACGGCTGCAAACCGAACGCGACAAGATGCGCGTGATGGAAGGTCTTGAAGGCGCCTCGGGTGGACAGCCGTTCGACAAGGCCGCCATGGAGCAGACGATCGCCGGACTCGGGAAGCGCGTGTTCCTGATGCACAGCGTGCACGAATCGGCGCCGATCACTTTCGAGACGCGCTGGACGATGTCGTATCTCGCCGGCCCGATGACGCGCGAGCAGATCAAGACACTCAGCGCGCGCACGAACGCAAGCAGCGACGCGGCGGCCGGCACGGCCAGCCGGCCGGCCAGTGCGAGCGGCGGCGGCAGCATGTCCTCGCTCGATCCGTCCGCATCGGCGCCGGCGCCCGTATTGTCGGCCGATGTGCCGCAGTACTTCCTGCCGGTGCACGGCACGGGCGGCCCCGTCACGTATCACCCGGCCGTGCTCGGTGTGGCGGATGTGTCGTTTGCCAGCGCGAAGTACGGCGTGACCGAGCAGCGACGCGTGGCCCTGCTGGCCACGATGGACGACGGCCCGATCACGCTGGAGTGGGACAACGCCGAGCGCATGGCTCTCGATCCGTCCGCTCTCGAACGCGGACCGGTCGACGGGGCCGCGTATGGGGCGCTGCCGAAAGCGGCAGCGAACGCCAAGAGCTATCCCGCGTGGAGCAAGGCGTTCCAGAAGTGGATCGTGACGAATGAAACCGTGTCGCTGCTGCGTAGCGCCGCCTTCAAGCAGACATCGAAGCCCGGCGAGGCGGAGCGCGACTTCCGCATCCGCCTGCAACTCATGGCCCGCGAGGCGCGCGACCATCAGATCGAAACGTTGCGCGGCAAGTACGCCACGAAGCTCGCGTCGTTGCAGGAGCGACTGCGTCGCGCCGAACAGGCGGTGCAACGCGAGCAGGCGCAGGCCTCACAAGCGAAGATGGACACCGCGATTTCGGTCGGTGGCGCGATCCTCGGCGCCATCTTCGGCCGCGGCAAGATTTCCGCCGGCGCCATCAGCAAGGTCGGGACGGCAGCCCGCGGCGCCGGACGGGCCGCGCAGCAGCAGGGCGACGTGACGCGCGCCAACGAAAGCGTGCAGGCCCTGCAGCTGCAGTACGCCGATCTCGAAGCGGCACTGCAGCAGGACATCGATGCGTTGGGAGCGACCTACGATGCGCAGCAGGATGCGCTCGAGGCCATCCCGATCAAGGCCAAGAGCGGCGATGTGCACCTGCAGCTGGTCGCCCTCGTGTGGGTGCCCTTCCGTCGCGACGCGGCCGGCATGGCCTCGGCGGCCTGGCGTTGAGCCAGGCCGACGGAACGTCACCCTTACACGACTCAACCACCGGACGGCTCAGAACGCGTTGAACGCGTACGCGACCGCAGAGGCGATCAGGAAGGCGAGGCCGGCCTGGGCGAGCGACGGCAGGTCAAAGCGAATCGAGCGGGCGCGCGTGAGATGCGGGGGAACAGGACGATGCATTGGCGGCTCCGGGTGAAGGGCATGTACCGTCCGACGCCGCAGCCCCGGCCAGCGTAACGACCTCCCCTCCCCCGGCCCCCGGCGCGGCGCTCAGCGCGGCCGCGCGCCGGTGGTCGCTGTCGCGTTGAGCGACCAGTCGAACGGCAGTTCCCGCAGCCCGAAGCGCCCGGACTCCAGGCGCTTCTTGGTGTCGCCCTCAAACCACATCGCCAGATAGCCGCCAAGCTCCGAGCGCGAATTGCCGAAGTCGGACTTGTAATACGTGAAGATGGGACTGAGGCGCGGGAATTTCGTCTCGATCTGATTCTTGGTGGTGTCCGTCAAGAACCGGCGCCCCTGATCAAACAGCTGCCGCTCGAGCTCCGCCCCGGTGTACGCCTCCGAGCGCAACGGCGGGCTGCCTTTGGCCGCCGCAACCAGCGCGAAGTGAATGCGCGGCTCGTGAAACTCCTTCCGGATGATCCGGTGCTCCACCTCGTCCAGCGACAGCGTGCGTCCCGCCGCCCGCACGATCGGCTCGCTCCACGGCCCCTTCAACCGGAGCACGCCGAGCGTGCGATCGATGTTCCGGATGCTTTCGCGCTCCCCATGGGAGACGATGAGCTGGATCGTGTACGCGTTGTACACGTTGATCCAGAACGCCAACCGTTCGTCGTCGTCGGTACCCGCCAGCGAGGCACGCTCGAGCGACGTCAGATACCGGCGGAAGGCGGCGGCATCGCGGAAGGCGTCGTAGTCCACGAGACCGTCGGTGACGTGGGCGCGCAGCAGACGGTCGAAGGCCGAGTGGTCGACCGTGACCCGCGCCGTGGTCTGGGCAGGCACCGACTGACCAGCCAGCGGTGCGGCGGTGAGCAGCGCCGCCAGCATCCACCGGTATGCGACCTCTGAGGCCCTGCGCAGCATGAATGTCATCGTGTATAGTACGCCGATGAGCACGATCTGGTTGTTGGGAATCTGGCGCCTCATGCGCGCCGACGCGTCACTCGACTTCGCTCCGGGGGTCCGCATGGAATTTCTCCCCGATGGCGTGCTCCGCTACCACGTCGACGTGGGTGGACAGGATCAGGTCGTCGACCTCGTGTACCGCGTGGAAGGTGACCTGCTCCTCACCGAAAACCCCGAGGCGCCTCACAGCATGAGCGTGCGCATCGAACACGGTGCCGGCGACGTGCTGCTCCTGGACTTTGGCGGCGCACAGGCCATGCTCGTGCGCGAAGTCGGGCATCCCGCGCGCTACATCCAGTAAGCGTACTGTTTCGTCACCATCACGAAGCCCGACAAGGCGGCATTCGTGACCGCGTGCACCAACACGAGGTCGCCCAGCGACTTCGTCTTCCACATCCACCAGTTGTAGATGAAGCCGCAGAGCAGGCCGACCTCCCAGAAGGGGCCGTGCTCGCTCGCGAACAGCACCGCCGTGGCCACGAACGCCATCCCGTTGAACGTGCCCAGCGGCACCTTCTGCCAGTCGTTGTTCACGATCCAGCGGGGCAACCAGCCGCGCCAGAACAGTTCTTCGAGAATCGGCACCAGCAGCGCCGCGCGCACCACCCGCAGAATGACCACCAGTGGGTCGGCCAGTTCAGACGGCGGGATCGTCGTCTTGACGGTTCCGGTGATGCTGTTCTGGAAAAGCCAGTGCTCGCGCCACCCTGGAAAGAGCTGGTCGGGCGCGACCCACATGGCGCACACGGCCAGCCCAATCAGCACGCTGGGCATCGCGTGGCGCACGCGGAGTGACAGCACCACGTCTTTCGAGATCGTGAGCATCACCGCGACCAGCACGCCCACGCGGAGGATCGATTCCCACGGCTGCGGAATCGGAAGGGAGGGCCCGACCGCCAGCAGGATCATGAACACCGCGAACGGCGCGATCCACGGGAGCGATGGGTACTGCCGGGTCAATGCATGTTCAGACATACCCCAATTGTATCGCCGCGGGGGCCATCATGGCTCCCCGCGCCCGATCACGGGCCGTAGACGACCGGCGAGCTGCCCCGCTTGATATCACGGGCGCCGGCGGCCACCCCGGTGCCGACGGCCAGTCCGGCCGTGAGCGCCGTACCGATACCCACCACGGGCAGCAACGGCACGAGCACCGCACCGATCAGGAACGCCGCGCCACCGGCCGCCCACGGCGCGAGCCCCTTCTGCACGGCGTCGACATAGCGAAGCCGATTGCGAACAAAGCGACGCGTGGTGCCATGCAGCACAATGGCCAGGATGCTGGCGATCGCGAACGACATGAGAAAGAACATGAGAACCTCCTGGGTGTGCGGGAGCGGCGCACGTCACGGAATCAGAGGCGTCGTGCCGCCGTTCACCTGCTCTCCTCCCTAACGCGACGACGGGACAGAGGTTTCAGCTACCTCAACGACGCCGAGGCATCTCCATCTTCGTGTAGTCAAGCGGCACCGAGAACAGATCGTTGGCCAACCGCTTCTTCTCGATCTTCACGACCTCAAGGGGAATACTCCCGTCAGGCATCGTGACCTTGAGGGGGAAACCGCCGTCGACCGTGAGCATCCGCTGCCACGCCGGCTCGCTGCCCCGTTGCATCGACGCCAGCGGATTCACGTACCCGCCGAGTCCTTTCGCCAGGCAGATGTCGACGGTCTGGGCCGCGCTGGCCACCGTCACGTGTTCGCACGCGTAGCCAGCCACCCTGTCCATGCGGCCGGTGCGTGTGATCTTCGCATCGACCGGCGCCTTGGCCGCGACGCTCGACGACGCGTCACCAATCGGCATCTCCATGTAGGCGTTCTGCGCCGCCATCAGCACATAGACCTTCTGCTCCTGCGGTACCGACAACAGCGCCATCGCGCCGGCCGGCCCACCCATCGACACGCGCACCCTGCCGCCGCGCACGAGATACTCCACCTCCTGCACCTGCGGACCGTTCGCGCCCTTCCCCGACAGGCGCATGGTCACCGCCCCTTCAAACGGCTGCGCCGAGAGCTCCGACGGGACCACCACCGCCCACATCGACACCGTGGCCGCAGCAACGGCGGCCGGACACACTCGACGCATCAGGACTCGCTGGAAAGAAGACGTCAGGCGATGCCCTTTCGCATCGCCAGGAGCACGAGTTCGGAGAACCGGTCGATCTCGTCCAACGTGGTATACACGTTGGGCGTCACGCGGATCCCGCTGAACTCCTGATGCACGATCGGCGTCTGCACGACGCGGTGCTGGGAAACCAGCCAGCTGCCGAGCTTCACCGGATCGAGACCGTCCACGTTGAAGAAGCCGATGCCGCCGCCCCACTTCGAATCGAGTGGCGTCAGCACGTGCACGCGCCCCTTGCCCTCGGCCAACAAACGCTTGGCCCAGCGGTCACGCAGGAACTTGAGACGCGCCTGCTTCCGCGCGGCGCCGATCGCGCGATGAAACGCCAGCGACACCGAAATCGCGTTGTGATTTGCCGCCGGATGCGTGCCAATCTCCTCGTACTTCCGGATGTCGGCTTCCTGCCCGGGGTTGCCCGCCATCAACGGCCACATCGGCTCGATCTTGTCCTTGCGCACGTACAGGAAACCCGTGCCGATCGGCGCCAACAGCCACTTGTGCAGACTGGTACCGTAGTAGTCCACGTCGAGCTCGTCGCGCGTGAACGGGAACTGCGCGAACGCATGCGCACCGTCCACGAAGGTCACCACGCCCTTCGCGCGCGCCATCGTGATCAACTCTCTCACCGGCAGAATCTGGCCGGTGAGGTTGGTGATATGCGTGATCTCCATCACGCGCGTGCGCGGCGTCATCGCCGCAGCAAAGGCGTCCACGATCTGCTGCGGATCGGTGCACGGCACCGGGAACGACACTTCCTTCAGCACGATGCCTTCGCGGCGCGCGCGCTGCTTCCACGCGTTGATCATGCGCCCGTAGTTCTGGTTGCTCACCACCACTTCGTCGCCGCGCTTGAGATCGATGCCGAAGATCAGCGTCTCCATCGCTTCCGACGCGTTGCGTGTGATCGCCATTTCCTCCGTATCGCAGCCGAATTCGAGCGCGAGTTCACGCCGCACGATTTCGATGCGCGGCTCGAGCGTCTGCCACATGTGAATCACCGGCAGCTCGTTCGAAAACCGCAGGTCGCGCTCCAGCTGCGCCATCACATGCGACGGCGCCGGCGAGCAGCCGCCGTTGTTCAGGTTGATCCACGTGCGGTCGAGATCGAACGCCCGTTGAATCGGCTCCCAGAAATCCTCGTCCGCCGCGAACGCCTCGGCTTGTGCGGCATCGCCGCGCCACGCGGGGGCGGACGGGTCGAAGAGAGCGACGCCGCGATCTTTCGCGACGTCGGCGGCATCGATCAGACGCCGGATCGCGTGCGGCGAAAAGCGCGGCGAGATGGCGGCGGCGAGACTGGGCAGGGCGGTCGCCCCGGCCACGGCGGAAACGAAGAGTCGGCGGTCCATGCCCGAACATGCCGCGAGAATCCGGAATGCGCGAGGGGAGACCCGCCGCCCCACCCCGGTGCCGGCGTGGGTCTAGAAGATCGAGCGGAGGCCGAAGCTCAGCGTGCGGCCGGCCGTCACGGTCGCGTTATCGGGGGCGCCACGCTGCACATTCAGCAGGTTCTCCCCGCCCAGCAACACGGACAGGTCACCGCGCAGCCGGTAGCTGGCATTGGCCCGCCAGCGGGTCACCCCACCGTAGTGCAGCCAGTAGCGGCGCATCTGTGCCCCCCCGAAATCGGGCGCGGACGCGCTGTTCACCACCGCTTCACCGATCGCGATGCGATCGTAGCCGATCCAATCGGCCGCGCGCGTGACCGTCGAGCTGACGCTCCAGCGGCGGGCGGCCCACGCGGCTGACACGCCAATGGTGGATGCCGGCACGTCGAGCATGCGATCGCCCACCCGCAATTCTCCACGGTAGCCCTTGACCGTGCGCGCCACGCGGCTGTCCACCAGCGTGAGCATGCTGGTCAGCTGCAGCCCGCTCCGACGCGCCGTGGCCTGCAGTTCCCACCCACGATTCGTAATCGCGCCGAGGTTCTGCAGCGTGTACGACACGTTGCGCACGATGCCCCCGGTCGCGGCCACCGCCGTGGTCATCGCGCCGACCGGCTGGATCAACCCGGAGGCCTGCTGATCGAAACGCGTGACGTGCAGCGACACGCCGTGCGCCAACACCAGATCGGCACCCGCTTCCAGTCCGGTCTGCTGCTCGGGCTGCAACCCGTCGGTGTCCGAAGCCACCCCGCGCCCCATCCATGACGTCCCGCGCGCCATCGTACGCACCGGCCGAATCCCGGTGCCGAAGGCACCGCGCAGCTTCAGCACCGCCGGCCCGTAGTCACGGACATAGGCCGCGCCGACCATCGGCAGCAGCGCGTGCTGCACCGTCGCCGTTGCACCGCTCGTGCGTTCCGCGCGACCACCGGCCGACACGTACCACCGGTCCTGCCATGACAGCATCGCCTGCGCCGACACCCCGGTGTTGTGCATCAAGCTTTGTCGGAGACGCCACGACGTGGGCGACGACGCGACCGTTGGCGTCAACCCTCCGCCTCCCAAGCGAGACGCCGATGGCGTCACGAGTTCCGATACCCCCTCGCGGGTGAGCGCCTGCTCGGCCGCGAAGGTCACCGCCAGCAGCGTACCCTCCGCTACGTCAAACCGGCCCACCGTGCGCAACCGCAGCGTGCCACGATCGGCCGAGCCCTGGCCTTCCCCCAACGCACTCGTGGTCAACACCGGCGTAGGGAGTGAGTTGGCCGAGAGGCCGCGCAGTCGATAGCCGTCGACGCCGGCGATGACCGTGTGCGTCCAATGCAGATCGGGCATCACGGCCATCGTGCCGCCCACCGTGTACTGCGAGAGCGACTGCCCCGTCGCGCTATCGCCGCCAAACGGGATACGGGCGGCGTTGTCGAGCGTTCCGAGAAAGCCGGTGGTATTCGGCGTGGTGGCACCGCTGAACATCAGCCCCGTGCTGGCATTCGCGCGTTGGGCGGAGAACCGCGCGGTACCGGTGAACATGGTGTTCGCGCGCGCCAC
>NZ_JBILKJ010000024.1:0-40551 GCF_044376735.1 Gemmatimonas sp. | reverse complement strand
TGCGCGAGACGAAGCGAAACGGCCCGTTGCCCACCGGCGCGGTCGAAAACGGGTGCGCGCGCCAACGGGGACGTGGCACGCTGTCCAGCAGATGTCGCGGCACGATGGGCAATTCTGCGAGCACGGTGGGCAGCGAGGCGCGTGGGGCGCGAAATACGATGCGCACGGTGCTGTCGTCGAGCGCAGTGACGCTGTCCATCAGCGCCACATCGCCGGCCCGCGGCGAGCCCAGCGCGGTGTCGCGCGCGGCCGCGATGGTGAACGCGACGTCGGCGGCGGTGGTGGGCACGCCATCGTGCCAGGGCAAACCGACATACAGCGCGAAGGTGACGGCCCGACGGGATGGATCCCAGCGCCACGATCGCGCCAGGTAGGGTTCCGGCTGCAGGGCACTATCGAGCTTCACGAGGGTGACGAAGAGGGCGTGGCGCTGCAGTTGCCGCGAGAGCGGGTGTACCGTGACCAGCGGATTCCCGGACTCGAGGTCGGCCCCGGACGCCATGACGATGGTGCTCGGCGGTCGATCGGGGCGACCACAGGCCGGCAGGGAGAGCATCAACGCGACGGCCATCGCCGAGGCAATCCATCCCCACGCGCGGGTTGACGTCCCCGCGCCAGGAGGCATCATCCTCACGTGCATCGACTTTCGTCGCGCGTGCTCGACGCGCTCGTGCTGCTCTGGCTCGTTACCACCATCACCTTCGCGCTGATCCATTTGGCGCCGGGTGATCCGGCGACGTTGCTGATCTCCCCGACGGCGTCCGCCGACGACGCGGCCCGGCAGCGGACCGCGATGGGGCTGGATGCGCCCCTCCCGATGCAATATGTGCGGTGGATCGGTGGCGTGCTGCGCGGAGATCTGGGCGAGAGTCTCGTGCGCGCGGAACCCGTCACGCGTGTGATCGCCGAGGCGTTGCCGGTGTCGCTGTTCCTCGGAGGGGTGTCGCTGTTGGCGAGCTTCGTGTGCGGCACGCTTCTGGGGCTGCTGCAGGCGTTGCGAGCGCCGCCCCGCACCGACCGCGCGATCACGGTGATCACTACGACGATCTATGCCGCGCCGAGCTTCTGGCTGGCGCTCGCAGCGGTCACACTGTTCACGTCGGGCGTGGTGTGGCTTGGGCTGCCGGAGTCGATGCGATTGCCGGCGTTCGGCATGCAGGACCCCGCAGCGAACCCGTCGTCGATCGGCTGGACCGATCGTTGGCGCCACGCCGTGCTACCGCTGTTGGTGCTGTCGTTGCCCGGTGCCGCCGGGGTGGCTCGGTTTGCCCGCCGTGCCCTGCGCGACGCCGCCGGTGCCCCGCATGTGCAGGCCGCCCTCGCGCGTGGCCTGGCGCGCGGTGCACTGGAGCGCGCGCATATACTTCGCAACGCGTTGACGCCGCTGGTGGTGCTCTTCGGCCTGACCCTTCCCGGCGTCATCGCCGGCTCGGTGTTCGTGGAGCAGGTGTTCGCGTGGCCCGGCCTCGGCCGCACGATGCTGTCGGCGATCGCGGCGCGCGACTATCCGGTGGTGCTGGGCCTCACGCTGGCGTACGCCGGCGCGGTGATCACGGCCAACCTGCTGGCCGACGTGATGGTGCTGCGGCTCGATCCGCGCCGGCGGTCATCGTGACAGCTGGGCGCGTGCCGCGGTGGGCGGTCGGCGTATTGCTGGCCACGATACTCGCGGCGGTGCTGGTGCCGGCGCTAGCACCGGACGGCGCACGCGACATCGGCGATGTGTTGGCCACGCGCCTCGTTCCGCCGTTGTCACGCGATGGGCGCGGCGTGTGGCATCTCCTCGGGACTGACGCCTTCGGCCGTGACCTGTTGGTGCGACTCTGGACGGGCGCGCGCATTTCCCTGGGGGTCGGGGTGGCCGGATCGGCGCTGAGCGGCCTGCTGGGTATTTTGCTGGGTGCGATCGCCGGCTGGCACGGTGGCCTGGTCGACCGCGCCCTCGTGGCGCTGGGGGACGCGCTGCTGGCGATTCCCAGACTGGTGCTGCTCCTCGTGATCGCCTCGCTCTGGGGACCGGGGCTTGGCGTGGTGATCCTCGTGCTGGGGCTGACCGGATGGATGTCGGTGATGCGTCTCGTGCGGGCCGATGTGCAGGGGGTGCGGTCTCTGGCGTTCGTGGAAGGTGCGCACGCACTCGGTGTACCGTCGTGGCGCGTCTTGCGGCGCCATGTGTTGCCGAATGCGATGGGCAGCGCGCTGGTGGCCATCACGCTCGGGGTGGGTAACGCCATTCTCCTGGAAAGCGGTTTGTCTTTCCTGGGCCTCGGGATTCAGCCGCCCGCGTCAAGTTGGGGGAACATGATCGCCGGTGGTCGCGAGTGGCTGTTGACCGCCCCGTGGATTGCCTTGATGCCTGGCATCGCCCTGGTGATCACCGTGGTGGCCTGCACGGTGATCGGCGATGCGCTCGGGGATCGCCGCGCATCGAGGGACGTCCGCTAGGCGCGCGAAGACGGACGCGGCGAACGACTCAGGGCGCCGCGGCGATGTGGACGGTGACGATCTCTCTGGGTCCGGCTACGAAGTCCACCTGTGCGCCAGACGATCGAGCGGCTTCGCACGGCGTTTCGTCGAGCCGACAGCGGGTGATGCTCCACGGCCCCTCGTGCGGCAGGATCCACCGTCCCGACACGGTGTCGTCGGTGAGGTTGACGGCGCGCAGGATGACGCCGTCCGAGCGCTGCGCCAGCGTGACGGCCGATGCTTCCAATCCGCTCCCAACGAGCCGTGGGCCCGACAGGGAGGATGCCGTGGGCGCGACCTCGAGGTCACGCCACGTTTCGCCGGTGAGCGGCAGCAGCAACGCGTCGGCGGCCCGACCGTTGCGCGGCATGACGTCGGGACCGTCGGGGTGCAGCATGATGCCGACGCGGGCGGCGAACGGACCAAGACACTGCGCCGCCGGTATGGGGGACGGCCATCCGGCATGACCCGGACGTTCCGGTAGGTCGGCACACGAGAGTTGGCCAATGGCGCGCACCAACGTGACCGCGAGCGCGCCTGGCGTCGATTCGGCTTCGGCGAGGCCATCGGCGAACACGGTGACACAGTGGCCGTCATCCGACTGCATCGCCCAGCGATGCATCGGCATCGTTGGCACGACGGCTTCCCGCGGGGCGCCATGGGTGTTCACAGGCATGGTCGGGAGGTGACGCGTCACCGGACCGAACGCGGCATCGGCCGTGGTGACCGCGTGCTCCAGTCCCGTGTGCCAGACCAGCTGCAATCGGTGATTGCGGCGGCGGTTCACGCCACGCACGTCACAGCGCAGCACGTCGGCTTCCGCGTCGAGTACGAGCGTGGTCTCCACGCGGATGTCGCGCGTAGTGGACTCCCATCGCAGTCGAACGGCGCCCCGCAACGGGCCACGCTGCCGCACGCGCGTGTCCACACACACGAGACGTTCGGCGGCGCCCCGCAACGACGGTGTGTAGCTGTCTCCCAGATCGGCGGTGCTCTCGAGCCGCAGGGCATTCGCAATCTGGCGCCCGTGCTGCTCGATGCCGACCTGTCCCTGGTGGAACGTCACGCGCAGAGGGCCATTGTCGAGCACGATACCCGATCCCGTCTCCATCACGCGTACCGGCCGCGGGGCACCGATCTCCCCGCTCGTCGTGTCACCGAATACCCGAAGGCCGAATGCCGGCACCTCCGGGATCCATGCGATCGCGTGATGCACGCGCACCAGATCGTTGTCGGGATAGTGCTGCGGTGACTCGCGGCGCGAGTGCACGACGCGGGCATCGAGCGGCTGCAGCAAGGCGCCGGCCAGGCGAGGCGGGTTCCCTTCGCTCGGCGCGGTCACCGGCGGCACGTCCGCGCCACCAGGACCAACCGCGACATCGCCGAGGGTTTCGATGAGACGCAACTCCACGACACCGCCACGCGCCGTGGCCGCGCGATTCCGCACCACGATTGCGTGATTGCTGGCGGGCTGCACGGCGCGCGAGCGCGCCGCGACTACGTCGTGCTGCAGGGCGAGCTGCAGCGCCGCGTCGCGCAGCCCCTGCACCTGCGCGTGCACGCTTTCCTGTCGCACCTCCATGGCCCGTGCGACCTCGTCGGTGGAACAGCCGCACAGGGTATCGTGCGGGTGCGTTTCCAATAGCTCCTGCCACGCGGTGTTCAGCAATGCCGGCAACTGCGCGAGGTTGAGGGTCCCGTTGTCTGACGTTGCGCGCGAGCGGGCCCGGGCGTGCTGCAGCCAGGACAGCGCCAACCACGGCTCGACGTCACGGAGCAATGCACGCTCGAGCCGGGCGTTCCGGCGCTTTTGGTGCGCGCGCGTGCCGAGGGTCCCGCCGAGGGTCCATGTGTAGCCGTACGAATCGCGGAGTTCACCGCGTACGTTCGGCAATGCCGCGGTGCGGCCGGCGGCGTCGAACTGCTTGGCGAACGTGGTCAGCGAGGCGCGTTCCACGATGGCGGCCGGAGCGGCCGCCACGCGGAGCGCCGCGACGGCGTCATGGATGTCGGGCTGCAGGGCGTGATGATCGGCACCGTTCAGCAGCAGCACGATCCCGGTGCGATTCCGTCCCGACAGCACCGGCTGCATACGGTGCCAGCGCGCGTCGGCGGCGTGAACGTCGGTGGGGAGCGCGCTTCCGTATTCGTAGCCGTCGGGCGGCAGGTGGTGCACGACGACCGTCGATTCATCCGGTGCGTGCCAGCGGAACGCGTCGGCCGCGGGATGCGTGGCGCCCCCGGCACCACGCCACACGACAGCGACGGGAAAACCGTAGCCGGCGGCGATGGCGGGGAGCGCGGCGGGATGCCCGAAGGTGTCGGGGCAGTACGCGACGGGCGGTGTGGCGGCCCCGAACCGATGGAGCACGCGATGGCCCGCTTCGAGATTCCGCAGGATCGCCTCGCCCGAGGGGATGAGGTTGTCGGCGAGCACGAACCACGGACCTGCCTCGAGCGCCCCCGATCGGAGCCCTGCACCAAGCGCGGCTTCCCGCTCGGGGCGGACGGCGAGGTAGTCCAGCAGGGTGATGGCCTGCCCATCGAGGAGAAACGACTCCCCTGAGTGGTTACGCGCCAGCACGGCATCGAGGAGGGCCACCAGCCGCTGACGGAACCGCGCAGCCGTGTGGTACCACTCGCGGTCCCAGTGGGTATGGGAGACCACGGAGATCCTGAGCGGGACCTCGGGGCCGGCGCGGGACTCGTCGGGAGAGGCGTGCACCGACGCAAAGTACCGCGCGATCCGAACCGGCGGCCAGTCGTCGTGAAACCGTTGGCCTGCGCCGTTGGCCTGCGCCGACGGTCAGGCGCACCGGCGGTTGACCGCAACGTGGCCCCGGTCGACCTTTCGGCCTGCTGAATGCGCCGTGCTTTCCGTTCCCGTCTGTATCCGGATATCTGCTTGGAATTTCTGACCGAGTTCTACCATAGGCTTCGCGACCTGCCCGCCCTGGTGCAGTGGGCCGGATATGTCGGGCTGACCCTGATCATCTTCGCGGAGACCGGGCTGCTGGTCGGCTTCTTTCTCCCTGGTGATTCCCTTCTGGTCACAGCCGGACTGCTCGCGGCGGACCCGGCATTCGGCCTAGACGTGTGGCTGCTGGGGCTGATCCTGACGGTGGCCGCCATCGTGGGTGACACGGTGGGCTATCATGTAGGCAAGGCGACGGGACCTCGAATCTTCACCCGCGAGGACTCGCTCTTCTTTCACAAGGATCACCTGCTGAAGGCGCAGGCGTTTTACGAGAAGCACGGTGGCAAGACGATCATCATTGCGCGCTTCATGCCGATCGTCCGGACGTTCGCGCCGGTCGTGGCCGGCGTAGGCCAGATGCGGTACGCCTCATTTCTTGCCTTCAACGTCGTTGGCGGTGTGCTGTGGATTTGGAGCATGCTCCTCACCGGCTTCGTGCTGGCGAAGACGGTGCCAGGGGTGGCCAAGCATGTCGAGAAGGTGATTCTGGTCGTGGTGTTCCTGTCGATCCTGCCGGGCCTCATTGCCTGGTGGCGCAATCGCGGTGCACAGGCGAAGGCCTGAGGCTACCGCACCGAACGGTTCGCATTCGCGTCGTACTCACGTCATACAGAAGGAGTCGTTGTCATGGCCCACGTTCTTCCGCCGCTGCCCTACGCGCCCGAGGCGCTCGAGCCGCACATTGATGCGCAGACCATGAACATTCATCATGGCAAGCATCATCAGGCGTACGTCACGAACCTGAACGCCGCGATCGAGAAGGCGCCCGAGTTGGCGTCATGGTCGATCGACGAACTGTGCAGCAAGATCAACGACGTGCCGGAGGCGGTCCGCACGGCGGTTCGCAACAACGGTGGTGGTCATTGGAACCACTCGCTGTTCTGGCAGACGATGGCACCGAACGCCGGCGGCGAGCCCACCGGCGCGTTGGCCGAGGCGATCGCGAAGGCGTTCGGATCCTTCGCGACGTTCAAGGAACAGTTTCAGGCTGCGGGCATCGGCCGCTTCGGTTCGGGCTGGGCGTGGCTGGTGTCCACGAACGGCGTGCTGTCGATCATGAGCACGCCGAACCAGGACAACCCGCTCATGGAAGGCAAGCACGCACTCCTCGGCTGCGACGTGTGGGAGCATGCGTACTATCTCAAGTACCAGAACCGTCGCGCGGACTATCTGGCGGCTTATTGGAACGTGGTGAACTGGTCGGAAGTGGCGAAGCGTTTCGCCGCCTGATTCTTCAGATAATCACACGATGAAGGGGCGCCGTGCACTCACGGCGCCCCTTCATCGTGCCGGTGATAAACGCCTCGTTCAGGCCTCAGCCATCTCCGGCTGGGCGCTCTGGCGGGCGCTCATGATCAACGTGAACGCGGTGTAGGCGACCACGACCGCGACCAACCATCGCATGGCGGTGAGCGGTAGTGACTTGACGATGTACGCCGCCACGAGCACGGCGGGAACACCGCCAATGATATTGCCGACGACCGCCCTTGCGTCGACTTTGCCAAGACGAATGAATCGTGCGCTGGCAAAGGGCATCAGGAACGCACACGATCCCATCATGATCGGGAATGCAGCGGTGGGACTCATGCCGAGTGCGCTGACCAGCAACAGACAGGGGCCGTACAGGCCGATGCCGATCGTCATGAGCACTCCGAGTACGAAGTTGCCGAACAGGGCGATACCGAGCTTGGCGCCGGTGACGCCAATGGCCTCACCACCGCCGGGGATGGCGCCAGCCGCCTGCGCGAAAGTGAGCGCCGCCGCACCGGCCAGGCACAACCCCATGCCCAGCTGAATGCGCCGCGTGGGCCACTTCGCCACGAGGCCGGCGCCAATCCACGACCCGAACACGGCGGCGATGATCATGCCGACGAGCGTCACGGGCTCCACCTCGACGACCTGCGTGTAGATGAACGCCTGCGCCAACGTGGAGAGTGTATGCCCCGCGTTGAGCGTGCCCGGAATCAAGGCATCCCTCACCCACTTGGTGGCCCGATAGATCGTGGTGCTGGTCGCGAACGATCCAATACCAAGGGTATCGAGAAAATCCGTGAACATGCCGGTGAGAATGAAGCCGGCGGTCGGACGCACGGAACCAAGCTTCGGCAGGCCGCGCACGAGGGTGACCACGTGATAGATGGCCACGAGCGCGAGGCCCGCGAGCAAGAGGCGCTTAGCGTCGAAGTTCATGTGCTGCGGAGGGAGGTGGGAATGGAGGCCCGAAGGGCGGCGGACAGGACTACGCGAGCAACGCCGGAACGACCGTCAACGCAACGCCCAATCCCCAGGCGACCAGCGCACCAATCACGGCAGCACTCCGCTCGACCCGGCCAACGACGCTGATGCCGACGGCCATGATGACGAACTGCCAGACATTGAAGATGTCGAGGTTTGCCAGGATCGCCATCAACGCCGGCGACGTGGCGACGGGATCGACAAACCGGGCCGCGCCGAGCGACGCATCGGAGAACGAGCGAATGCTTTGCGGATCGGCCAACGCGCCCTGCACCGCCGTGGCGATGAAGCTGAGCACGCGCGGCACCGAAGCCAGGGTGGCGATCAGCATCGCCTGCCCGAAGGTGGAGCGCGCCGATACGACCTTGCCACCGACAAAGATCAGCAGGCCGGTGATCACCGCGCCAATCGGAATCATCAGGACACCCGTCGCGATGAATCCATACACCGCGAACTTCTGTGCCGCGGCCAGCGCCTCCGCCGGCATCGGCTTTCCTCGCGCTGCCATCTGTTGCAACTGCACGTCGAAATTCGCATCGATGTACGGCTGAATCAGCCCTTTGGTCGCGAGCACAATGACCAGCGTGATTGCCGTGAGCACAAGGATATACATCCCGACGCCATTGGCCCGCGAGCGATCGAACACTTTCGCGGGCGCCCACAGCACTTCCAGCACGTCCTCGAACACACTGCCTTTGGATGCATCAGCCGAAATTTCTTTCATCGAGCGGCCTCTCCCTCGAGATAGGTGTATCCCTCAAGCCCGGCGACGTAGTCTGCGATGAAGGCATTCGCCTCTTCGCGCGTCAGGGCTGTTGCGGCATTCACCTTACGACGGAACGTGGCGAGAAGTTGCGACGCACCGAACTGCACGTAGTTCAGTACCTCGGTGACCGTATCGCCCTCCACCAAGTCCGTGATCTCGTACGCACCCTGATCGTTCAACCGCACGTGCACGGCGTTGGTATCGCCGAACAGGTTGTGCAGATCGCCAAGGATTTCCTGATACGCTCCCGTGAGAAAGATGCCGAGGATGTAATCCTCGCCGTCGCGGAACTCATGGAGTTCGAGGCTGGGACGCCCCTTCTTGTCGCCCACGAACCGGTCGATCTTGCCGTCGGAATCGCAGGTCACGTCCTGCAGCGTGCCGCGGCGAACCGGTTCCTCGTCGAGCCGGTGGATCGGCATGATCGGGAACAGCTGATCGATGGCCCAACTGTCCGGCAACGACTGAAAAAGCGAGAAATTGCAGAAGTAGCGATCGACGAGCGCCGACTCGAGCTCGGGGAGGATGTCGGCGTAGGTGTCTTCGTCGGCCTTGGCGATCCGATAGATCGCATTCATGGTGCCCAGCCAGATCACTTCGGCCTTGGCCAGCCCGCGCAGGCTCAGCACACCGCTGTTGAAGTAGTTGCGGGCGCGGTCCTTGTCGAAGGACGCGTCGTGGAACACTTCGAGCACCTTGCGGGGCTTCGCGCCGCGCTCGGTGAGCGTACGCCAGTCTTCGTACATCTCGTGCAACAACGAGTGCTCGTCGTCGTCGAGGACGGGGATCGGCTGCTCGGCCTGGGACTCGACGTCGATGACCTTCACGAGCAACAGGGCGTGATGCGCGGTGAGCGCGCGTCCGGACTCGCTGATGATGTGCGGCATCGGCAATTCGGCATCACGGCACGCCTCGGCGATCGTATAGATCACGTCGTTGGCATACTCCTGCAGCGAGTAGTTGACGCTCGCGTTGTTGGTGGAGTTGGTGCCGTCGTAATCGATGCCCAGTCCGCCGCCCACGTCCACATGGGTGATGTCCACACCGATGGCCCGGAGCTCGAGATAGAAGCGCGCGACTTCCTGCAGCCCCGACTTGATGAAGCGGATGTCGGTAATCTGACTACCGAGGTGGAAATGAATCAGCTTCAGGATGCCGATCTTTCCGAGCGCCTGCAGTTTGTCGATGAGCTTGATGAGCTCGGCCGAGCTGAGTCCGAACTTGCTCTTCTCGCCGCCACTCTGTGCCCACCGGCCGGCTCCTTCGCTGGCGAGCTTGATACGCACGCCGCAGGTCGGCGTCACGCCGAGTTCTTCGGCGACTTCGAGCAAGACGTCCAGCTCGCTGACCTGCTCGAGCACGATGAACACCTTGTGTCCGAGCTTCTGCCCCGTGAGGGCCAGCCGCATGAACTCATGGTCCTTGTAGCCGTTGCAGACGATGAGATGCTCGGTGCTCTCCGAGAGACCGAGCACGGCCTGCAGTTCGGGCTTGGAGCCGCACTCGAGTCCGACGCCGTGCGTCTGACCGAACTTGACGATCTCTTCGACGACGTGCCGCTGCTGATTGACCTTGATGGGATACACGGTGGTGTAGCCACCGGTGTACTCGAATTCCTTCATGGACGCATCGAACCGCTCGCTGAGCGTTTCGATGCGCGACTTGAGGATATCGGAGAAGCGCAGGAGGACCGGGAGGGCGATGCCCTGCCCTTCGAGATCGTGCGCGAGGTCGCGCAGGTCGGCGGTGAGATCCGGCCGGTCCGGATTCGGACGGACGATGACGCGTCCGCGCTCGTTGATGTCGAAGTAGCCGGCGCCCCAGCCCTCTACGTTGTAGAGCGCGCGCGCCGATTCGATGGACCAGGCAGCCGGAGTCGGCGCCTCGGTCGTGGGCTGAATGCGAGTGGCCATAGGCCGCGAAAGCTAGGGGGTTCGAGGCGGCGGAGCGAGCCGCCGCCTCGAATTCCCTCGGCGGCGACGCGGCCTAGTTGTCGCCGTCGAGGAGGCCGCCGAGGCCGCCGAGGATCGAACCCTCGCCCACGCGCTTACCGCCGGCCCGCGGCGCTGCCGCGATGATGCGGTCGGCCAACCGGGAGAAGGGCAACGTTTGGAGAATGACGCGGCCCGGACCGGTCAGCTGGACGAAGAACAACCCTTCGCCGCCGAACAGTGCCGTCTTGATGCCGGGGACGCGCTGGATGTCGTAATCCACCGTCGGCTGGAACGCCACCAGACAGCCCGTATCCACCCGGAGCTTCTCTCCCGGTGCGAGATCGATCGCGTGCAGCGTCCCGGAGGCGTGGAGAAAGGCGAGACCGTCACCCTGCAGCTTCTGCAGGATGAAGCCTTCGCCGCCGAAGAAGCCCGCGCCGATCCGGCGGGTGAAGGCGACGGAGATGTCGATGCCGCGCGCGGCGCAGAGGAAGCTGTCCTTCTGCGCGAGCACCGTACCGCCCCAATCACGCAAGTTGAGCGGGACGATCTTGCCGGGGAACGGCGCCGCAAAAGCCACATCGGCGCGACGCGCCCCGCTGTTCCCAAACAGTGTGACGAAAAACGAATCGCCCGAGAGCACGCGCTTGCCAGCGCCCACCAGCTTGTCGAACAGTCCCCCGCCCTTTGCGTTCGGATCGAGCGTGGTCGCCATCGTGATGCCCTCGCGCATGAACATCATACCGCCCGCCTCGGCGAAGACCGCTTCGCCGGGGTCGAGGGTGATGATCACGGCCTGCAGGTCATCGCCGATGATCTGGTAATCGATTTCATCAGCCGCCATCACTTGCCTCCATTCGGGTTGGACATCTTCACCTGATCGCGCCCCTTCTCGAGGAACGGAATGCCGCGCACCATCCATGACGGGGCATCCGCCCCCTGAAGTTTCACGGCGAAGAATTCGATCATCTTCTTGTCGATGTCTTTCTGGTTGGCGCGCTTGGTCGGATTGTGTTCGTCGCCGTTGTAGACGACCATGTACGCTTCCTTCTGCAGGCGACGCATGGCGACATAGAACTCGATGCCTTGGTACCACGGCACCGCGCCGTCGTTATCGTTGGCCATGAAGAGGACCGGCGTGGTCACGCGATCGAGCTTGAACAGCGGCGAGTTCTCGACGAAACGCTCCGGATACTGCCAGAGCGATCCGCCGATGCGGCTTTGAGTGTGCTCGTACTGGAACGCACGGGCCAGCCCGGACTGCCAACGGATGCCCCCGTACGCGCTGGTCATATTGACCACGGTTGCATTGGGGACCGCGGCCGCGAACATGTTCGTCACCGTGATCAGATACGCCGACTGATAGCCGCCCCACGACTGACCGGTAATGCCGACGCGCTTGGGATCGACGAAGCCCTTGGCGATCAGTGCCTGCACGCCGGGGATGATCGACTTCGCCGCGCTCGGCCCCGGCTGTCCATCCGTGTAAATGATGTCGGGTTGGAAGACGATGTAGCCGAGGCTGTTGTAGACCAGCGGATTGACCGTATTGCGTCCAGACGGCGCGACATAGTTGTGCAGGCCGTCGGTGAGCTTTTCGTAGAAGTAGACGATCATCGGGTACTGCTTCGATGGATCGAAGTTCTCCGGCTTGTGGAGCAGGCCACGGAGTGGAATGCCGTCGCCATTGAGCCATGATACCAGCTCCACCGTTCCGCGCGGATACTCGGCATCCTGCGGATTGGCGTTCGAGATCTTCACGGTCGCGGCGACGCTCGCGCCGGTGTACAGGTCCGGGAATTCGCGATACGTGCTCTGCGTGAGCAGGTACTGCTCGGCGTTCCGCGCCTTCTGCAATCCGTTCAGGTTGCGGTCGGCCATCACGATCTTTTCCGGCTTACCGTCCACACCCATCCGGTCACGCCAGAATCCCGTCGCCTTGGTGAGCGAATCGACCGCCCGCAGCAGCAGTGGCTGGGTGGTATCGAGGAAGGGATCTTCGCGATCGAGATCGACCACGCGGAAGGTCAGTCCGGCGCGACGTCCTTCCCCATCGGTGAGATTCCGCGGGGCAACCACACCAGCCGGATCGACTTCCCAGACGTCGAAGCGATCGTACATGAGCACGCGCTTGTCGCCCGTGCTCCAGCCACCGAGTCCATACGGCGGCGGCACATCGGGCGAATCGAACTCTTCATCCTGGAACTTCACCGGCAGCTTGTCGGTGAGCACCGACTTCTTGCCCGTGGCAATGGCGTACGACACCCACTGCCCGCGTTCGAACCAGGTGACGTAGTTGCCGCCGGGGGAGAGCTGTGCATTGCCGTCGAGTCCCTTCGCAATGAGGGTACGAGCGCCGGTCGCCGGGTCGATGAGATACACATCGCTCGCGCCCTCACCCCAGAACTGGGGGATCGCGTATTCCACCGCGTTGATGCCGAGTACGCGACGGCCGTCGTCGCTGACAGTGACGCGAAGGCTATCGTTGGCCAGCTGCGTCCATTTGCCGCTGGCGATCGTGTAGAGCGCCGTGTAGGTGCGATTGCGATCGCGATTCGCGCTGACCTTTTGCTGCGGCTGGATCTGCGTGTCCTTCCAGTGCCACAGATCGTAGCCCGCCTTGTCCACCAGCGAGTCGGCCGGGATCGAATCCATCGGCACATTACCGAGGGAGAAGATCACGCCGTTCCCCTCGCGGGTGAAGCTGAGCGCGCCGCGTTCGGCGATCAGCAGACCGGCAGGCGCTTCCGTGGCGGCGACGATCTTGCGCGCGGCGACCGGCTTGCCCTTGGCCGGCACGAGAGACGCGTGATACACGGCCATCTTCGGCTTCGGCGTGGAATCCCCGACGTCGGAGAGGAGGGCGACCTGCGTGCCCTTCCGATCGAAGGTCATCCCGCGATAGGTGGCCTGACCGGTGAGCAGCGGCGTGACCGTACCCGAGGCGAGTGCCCGCACGAACGCGCCGTTCCCGGCGCCATCGCGGGTGGTTACGGTGTAGCCCAACCACTTCTCGTCGTCGTCGAAGGCGAAGGCGGTCACGCCGTCGATACGCTGGTCGGTACCGGCGGCCAGATCGCGCAGCACGAGCGTCACGCCGTTCTCACGGCGCGGAGCGACCGGGGCGCCCGGCGGCGATCCGGCACCGTTGCGGGGCGCGCTGGTGGTGTCTTCCAGCAGATAGGCGAGGAAACGCCCGCCGTTGCGGGCCAGCCGATACGACCGCACCCCGGCGACCCGGGTGACGGTGCCGTCGGTGAGATTCATGATGCCGAGGCCGTTGCGCGGTGCGGGCGTGCCACGGCGCGTCCGGGCGCGCTCCACATCGGAGCGGGAGGCATAGATGGTGAAGGCGACGAACTTGCCGTCGGCACTGAACTGCGCGGGCTGCGCGGAGAACTGCGCGGCCGAGTCCGCGGCGGGTTGCAGCTGCGGCCGACCGGTGAACCCGCGTGGTGCGCGATACTCCGTGGCAGCGGCCGTGGCCCGTACCACCAGTTCCCCTTCGCCGACGACGGGGCTGAGCGTGTAGGCGGCCCACTTGCCATCATTCGAGAGCGACGACCCGGAGATGGTGCGCCACTCGTCGTAGGTATCCTGGGTAATGGGCTTCTTGCCAGCCGGGAGGGGCGGTGGCGTCCAGCGGGAGACGCTGGTGTACGGATTGGCAGGCACGGCCGACGGCCCCACGGCCGCGGGCTGCGCGTTCAGCCGCGGCGCGACGAACGCGCCGGCGATGAGTGCCGCCGCCGAGGCCGCACGAACGGCGCGGTGGTGTGCAGCATGGGTCGAACGATTCATTGGCGATCGCATCATCTGGAGGGTGCGAGACGGGAGACGGGCTGGTCGTTCGGAGCACGGAGCCCCAACTTGGGCCAGAGGCTGTTGGGAAAAAGCTTAACGGCGCGGCTCCGACCGCGTGAGGATTTCGATGAGACGGTTGCTCGGCTACTTCGTGCGCGGACTCGTACTGCTGGCCCCACTGGCGGTGACGGTGTGGGTGTGTTGGCTGCTGTTTACGAACGTCGATGGCTTGCTGGGACTGCCCATTCCGGGCGCCGGGTTCGTGGCCACGCTGTTGCTGATCACCGTGGTCGGGTTCCTCGGATCCAACCTCCTTACGCGATCGGCCGTGAGCGTGCTGGAGGGGCTGATGGGACGCCTCCCGTTCGTGCGGCTGCTGTATGGTTCGACCAAGGATCTCCTGAACGCGTTCGTGGGCGAGAAGCGCCGTTTCGACAAGCCGGTTTTTCTGGATCTGTCGCCCGACGGCGGCGTGCGGCTGGTGGGGTTTGTGACCCAGGAGTCGCTGGCGCACCTTGGTATGGCGGAGTACGTGGCCGTGTACTGCCCCCACTCGTACAATTTTTCCGGTCAGCTGCACCTCGTGCTGGCGACCCGCGTGCGGGCGCTCGACGTGGCGAGCGCTGATGCGATGGCGTTCGTGGTGTCCGGTGGGGTGTCCGGACTCGTCGCTGCCGCTCTTCCCACTGGCGAACTCGCCACCGTCCGGAGTTCCTGATGCTGCACCGATCCCGCACCGCTTGGGCGGTCTTCGCCCTGACCTCGTCGCTGAGCGGCCAGACCGTGTTCGCTCCCGCGGCGGTCGCGCAGTCGGCGGCCCCAACGCCCCCCGCGGTAAGGCCGATTCTGCTGGTGCCCGAGGCCGTATTCGACGGCGTGAGCGACGCGCCGCAACGCGGATGGGTGGTGCTGGTGCGCGGGGCCCGCATCGCGGCGGTCGGACCGGCGGCGAGCATCGCGGTGCCCGGCGACGCCGAACGCATCGCCTTGCCCGGCACGACGCTGATGCCGGGGATGAGCGATCTGCACAGTCATGTGTTGCTGCATCCCTACGACGAAACGCCGTGGAACGATCAGGTGCTGCGTGAGTCGCTGGCGCTGCGCACGGCGCGCGCCGTCAATCACCTGAAGGCCACGCTTGACGCGGGCTTCACGGTGTTGCGCGATCTCGGCACGGAGGGCGCCGAGTACGCGGATGTCGGCCTCAAGGAAGCGGTGGATCAGGGGATCATTCCCGGGCCGCGGTTGTTCGTCACGACCAAGGCGATCGTGGCGACCGGATCGTATGGACCGAAAGGATTCGGTGCGGAAATCGGCGTCCCGCAGGGGGCGGAACAAGCCGACGGCATCGACGGCGTCACCCGCGTGGTGCGCGACCAGATCGGGCATGGCGCCGACTGGATCAAGATCTACGCCGACTATCGCTGGGGACCGCGCGGCGAAGCGCGGCCGACGTTCACGCCGGAGGAGTGGGGGGCGATCGTCCGCACGTCGGTGTCGAGTGGCCGGCCGGTGGTTGCACACGCCAGCACCGTGGAAGGCATGACCCGCGCGATCATGGCCGGCGTGGAAGGCATCGAGCACGGCGACATGGCCACGCCCGAGGTGTTCGCCCTGATGAAGCAGCACAACGTGGCGTTCTGCCCCACCCTGTCGGCGACCGAAAGCACCACACGCTACCGCGGCTGGAAGAAGGGCGTCGATGCCGATCCGGCAGGCATTGTGCAGAAGAAAGCCATGTTCAAGGCGGCGCTGGCGTCGGGTGTCACGATCTGCAACGGCAGCGACGTGGGCGTGTTCGCGCACGGGACGAATGCGCTCGAACTCGAACTCATGGTGGAATACGGCATGACGCCGGTGGCGGCGCTCAAGGCGGCGACGAGCGTGAACGCCCGCATCATGCACCGCGAGACCGAGTTCGGCCGCGTCGCGCCGGGGTTTCTGGCCGATCTGGTGGCCGTGACTGGAGATCCCAGCCGAGACATCCGGGCGATTCGCGCCGTACGGATGGTCATGAAAGGCGGCGCCATCGTTCGCCGGTAATCGTCAGGTCGCAGGGGTGAGTCGGTGGGCACGAGATCGGGTCGGAGCGCGTTGTTCAGCGTGCTCCGACCCGAATCGTTTCCCGACCACCTTGCCGAGCGGATTACCGATCACTCGGCCACCGCGGCCACCTCCACCGGTGGATCCTTCGTGATCTACTGGATGCGCACCGCGGTCCGGGCGCACGAGAACCCGGCTCTGGATGTGGCGCTGACCGCGGGCCGACGGCTCGGCCTTCCGGTGTTCGTGTACCACGCGCTCTCGGAGAAGTACCCGTACGCGTCGGATCGACACCATACGTTTATCCTCGAGGGGGCACGCGACGTCGAGGCGGAGTGCGCGGCGCGTGGCATCGGCTACGCCTTTCATCTCGAGCGTCCCGGGCATCGCGGGCCAGCGCTTCGCACCCTGGCCGCCGAGGCGGCCTTGGTGGTGACCGAGACGCTACCGGTGGCACCGCTCGACTGGCTCACCGATTCGCTGGCCGATGCCGTGTCGTGCCCGGTGTGGAGCGTGGACACGGCGTGCGTGGTGCCGATGCCGCTGGTAGGGAAGGCGCATACGCGGGCGTTCGCCTTTCGCGACGACACGGCAGCGTTACGCGCGGCCCGTGTGGGAGTCGAGTGGATCGATGTCCCCACGCACACGCCGCCGTTCGTACCGAGTACCCTGCCCTTCGTGCCGGTACGCCTGGCCGACGCCGACCTCGCGGCGCTGGTGGCGCAATGCGAGATCGACCATGGCGTTGGGCCTGTGCCGCACACCCCAGGGGGTACGACGGCCGGCTACGGGAGATGGCGTGAGTTCGTGACTGCGGGGCGGCTCGATCGCTATGCGGCCAAGCGCAACGATGCGACCATTGACGGCGTGAGCCGGATGTCCGCCTACTTCCACTACGGCATGGTGTCCACCTTCCGCATTGTGCGGGAGTGTGTGACGCGAGGGGGTGACGGCGCGGCCAAGTATCTCGATGAACTGCTGGTGTGGCGCGAACTGGCCTACGCCTTCTGCTACTGGCACGACGCGCCAGAGACGCTCGACGCGATCCCGGGGTGGGCCCGGGACACGCTCGCGCGGCACGAGGCGGACTCTCGCGTGCGGCTCTCGTGGGAAACCCTCGCGCGCAGCGGCACCGGGGACGAACTCTGGGACGCCGCGCAGCAGTCGCTGCGTGTGCACGGCGAGTTGCACAACAACGTGCGCATGACGTGGGGCAAGGCGGTGCCGATGTGGTCGTCGGATGCGGCCGAATCACTGGATCGCCTGATCGACCTCAACCACCGCTACGCGCTCGACGGACGCGACCCCTCCTCATTCGGGGGGCTGCTCTGGTGTCTGGGCCAGTTCGATCGCCCCTTCGCGCCCGAGATCGCGGTGCTGGGCACGGTACGGCCACGGCGGAGCGACGAGCATCAGCAGCGCATGAACTTTCGGGCCTATCGGGCGCATGTGAGTCGCTCAGCCGGCCGGTCACCGCGCGTGACCGTGATCGGCGCGGGTATCTCCGGGCTCGCGTGTGCGCGCACCCTGCACGATCACGGGATCGCGGTGACGGTGCTCGACAAGAGCCGCGGGGTTGGTGGACGCTTGAGCACGCGCCGCGAAGGCCGGTGGCAGTTCGACCATGGTGCGCCGTGCTTCCGACTGGATGATTCGCGTCTCGCGCGTCTCGCGGAATCCTGGGTGCACGACGGTGTCGTGTATCCGGTACACGACGGCGACTTCGTGGGCACGACCGGCATGAACGCGCTGCCGAAGCACCTGGCCCGGGACCTCACGGTCAAGACGGGCGTACAGGTGGCCTCGCTGGCCCGTGCGGGCTCGGGATGGGCGATCGTGGATCGGGACGGCGGGCGGCACGATGCGGACATCGTGCTGCTGGCCACGCCCGCCCCGCAGGCCGCGGCCCTGCTGCGCACGATCGACGGGCCGGTGACGTTCGCGCCGTCGTTGGCGGGGGTCAGCATGCTGCCGTGCTGGAGCAGCATGATCGTGTTCGATGGGCCACCGCCCACGCTCGTGAGCGACGCACTGATCGCCGGGGCACTGCGCACGGACGCGCCGCTGCTGCATCGGGCGTGGCGGCAGTCGGCTCGAGCCGGCCGTTCCACCGATGAGATGTGGGTGGTCCACAGCGAAGGCCAGTGGAGCGCGGAGCATCTCGAGGAAGACCCGACGGCAATCGCCGCTGAGGTGTCCACCGCGTTGCGCGCGGAGCTGCGCATTGCCGGCGATATCGTGCACGCCGTGTCACATCGGTGGCGCTATTCCCGCGTACAAACGGGGCTCGACGACGTGTGTGTGTTCGACGAGTCGCGGGCGATCGGCGCGTGCGGCGACTGGGGCGCCGCCGGTGCCACGCGGCGCTCGCATCCTTCGGTGGAGCGCGCGTGGCTGAGCGGTATCGCGCTGGCGGGGCGCGTGCTGAGTGGTGCTACTTCGCGATCCCGTCGGGGGCCTTGAACAGCGAGGGATCGGGCGGTGTGAACGACACTTCCGCGGTGGTGAGGATCACATCGCCCTGCGGCGTGACCTGCACGATCTTCGTGGGAATCTGCTTGCCTTCGAACGCCTTGTATTCGCGGAACATCGACCTCTGCTCGCCCATGGGCGTCTTCGTGACGGCGCCGCGACGAAGGCCCGTTGCCACTTCGAAGTACTCAGTGCGCTCTTCACCGAGCTTCGAGGTGATCGACAGCTTGTAGCATTCCACGCCATCGAACGTTTCCTTGGCGTCGACCGATGCCTTCGCGAAGCGGCTGACATCGAGGAAGGCCGCACCGACCTGTACGGATTCACCGAGTGACTTCTCCTGCTCGGCGGACAGGCGCTGCGCCTGACCGGTGGGCTGTACGGCCCACCCGACGGTCCCGTCGAAGCCCTGATCGACCTTGGCCATCCCGAGATCGATGATCATGCGCATCTTGTTCGGCGCGCCACTGTGTCGTTCATACGAGCCGGTCATGCCGGCGAACGTGATGTCGGCGGTGCCCTTCTCGCTGCGTCCCTGCACCTGCGCCCACGCCTCGCGACCACCCACCGCTGTGGCGAACTTGTCGAAGACCTGCTGAACGGTGGGCAGCTGCGCGTCCGCGCGCGCCGCCATCGTGTTGAAGAGAAGTGCCGCCATGCCGACGTGTCGAACGAATCGCATCGAAGCTCCGAGAGAAAGGGTCATGTCTCGGATACGAACGGACAGGCCGATTGTTTCGTCAGGCCCAGCCGGTCAGGCCGGCACGACACCAGAAAACGGCGCATCAGCCCCAGCACGCAACGCGACGATCCGCTCCTCAGCGAATGCGACGAGCTCTGCCATGGTGTCGGCGTCGAACACGAGCTTCGCGCCGGCTGCCGCATAGAGCTCCGGCAGCGGCCGCGTGCCACCGAGCTTGAGAAACCGCTTGTAGGCGGCGACCGCGTCCTCCGCGTCGGCGACCGCATTGCGGAACACCTGGAGCGCGCCCAACTGGGCGAGGCCGTACTCGATGTAGTAGAACGGCAACTCGAAGATGTGGAGCTGCCGATACCAACGCCCCACGCGCTCGCGCTCGAGCCCCGTCCAGTCGACACCCGACTCAAACTCCTCACGGATCTCGAGCCACTTGGCGTCGCGCGCATCCCGGTCGGCGCCGGCGGGATCGGTGTAGATCCACGCCTGAAATGCGTCGACGCTGGCAATGTGCACCAGACTTCCCAACACGTCTTCGAGGTGTTCGAGCCACGCGACGCGCGCCTGAGCCGGCGTATAGTACCCGTCGGGGGCAACCAGGTAGGGCATGGCGAGGAGCTCCATGCTCATCGACGCCAGCTCGGCGGCTTCATGTCCGGTGCGTCGCTGCCACGTGAAGGGGAGCGAGTGGGTCGCGAAGTCATGGAAGCAATGGCCCGCCTCGTGTACGAGCGTCTGCACGTCGTCCGGCACCCCCACGGCATTCATGAAGATGAACGGCCGGCCGCGGAACGCGAGATCGGTGCAATAGCCCCCGGGCGCCTTGCCGGGACGGCTTTCGAGGTCGAGGAGCTTCTCGTCGGCCATGATGCGGAACTGCGCCCCCAACTCGGGGTCAACGCGCCGAAAGATGTTCTTCGCGCGATCGATGAACGTGTCGATATCGGCGAACGGCTTGAGCGGCTCGTCGGCGTTGAGGTCGACGGTGACGTCCCAAGGGCGGAGCACGTCGAGGCCGAGTGACTGGCGGCGATGCGCCATGAGGCGCGCCACGGCCGGCGTGACGGTCTGCTTGACGGCCGCGTGGAACCGGCCGGTGTCGTCGGGGGTGTAGTCGAAACGATGCTTGGCCGCGAAGCAGTAGCGCTGATAGTCGGGGAAACCGGCTTCCTTGGCCACGGCCTCGCGGAGCATGTACATGTTGTCGAACAGATCGGCGAACTCATCGCGCTTCACCATGTAGGCCTCGGCGCCCAGACGAAACGCCCGTTCCCGTTCCGCACGGTCAGCGGACTTCAGGTACGGCTGCAGCTGCGGAATCGTTTTCGGCGTACCGTCCCAGTCGACACTGAGTCCACCGGTAATCTTCTGGTAGCCGGCCGAGAGTTCTTCGATTTGCGAGAAGCGCGGCACATTGGCTTCGCGGAATATCTCGATGTCGGTGCGGAAGCGCCGTACCGTGGTATCGAGATCGTCACGCGACCAATTCAGGGCGATCAACCGCTTGGCCAAGCGTACGCCCTGCTCCTCAAGCTTTGGAAAGATCTCCATCGAAAACCGCAGATACGCCGTCTCGGCGGCCGTATCGGCGGTGTTTCCCGTGTAGGCAATCATGGCGAGCGTTCCCGCCTCGCCAACCAGCATGTCAAGGCGCGACCACGTACGCAGCCATGGCTCCACGACGGTCGTCGTGGAGTCGAGGGCGATCGTGGCCAACTGCTCGTAGTACGGCAGGATGTCATCCCACCCGGCGTCGCGAAACGCCTCAGGCGAGGCTGGGAGTTCGATCATGATCTCAGAGTGTGGTCGCATCACGACAGCCTATGGCATGGTGTTGCCGCCGCGTCAGCACGGCGCGTTGCCATGTCCGCGCGCGCATGACGGCGCGTGCTATTCGCCATAGGGAATCCAGATATTCTTGACGTGCACCGACCGACGCAGGAACTCCCGCCCCTCCCCGCAACGCGGATCGAGCCACTCGCGTCCGTCCCATTCGGTCCATGTTCGCTTCAAATTGGCGGCCGACGCGCGTTCGACGGCCGCCGCCCCAGCTTGTGATCCAACGTACCACACCGCATCGACATCGTCATGCTGCGCGAGCACTATAGCGAGCGGATCACGGGAACCGGTGACGATGTTGACGGCGCCCGCGGGCACATCGGAGGTCTCGAGCACGCTGTAGAAATCCGTGGCGGAGAGTGGGAACCGCTCGGACGGTACGGCGATGACGCGATTGCCCGTGGCCAGCAGCGGTGCGACGAGCGACACGAGACCGAGCAACGGATACGGATCGGGACAGGCGACCCCGACGACGCCGATCGGCTCGTGCATGGCCAGTGCCACGCCGCGCAGGGGCACGTCATGAATGGCGCCATCGTGTTTGTCGGCCCAGGCCCCATAGGTGAACAGGCGCGAGATCGATGCCTCGACTTCACTGACCGCCTCCGGGGGCGCAGCGCCGGTCATCGCAGCGATGCGCTCCGCGAACTCCGTGGCGCGAGCCGATAGGTTCTCCGCGATATAGAAGAGAATCTGCGACCGCTGATGACCGGAGAGTTTCGACCAGCCGGCTCCCGCATGCGCCGCTTCGACCGCGTTGCGCAGATCCTTACGGTTGCCGTCGCCGACCTCCCCGACCACGCGCCCCGCCGCCCCCTGAATCGGGCGCGAATAGCCGGAATCAGAACGCACCTGCTTGCCGCCGATGAACAACTTCGGGGTCCGATCGATCGCCGGGAGCGCCGCCGACGTGCGGTCCTCGTGGTCGAGTTCGTGCCCCTGGCCGGCCGGGTGCACGGGCGCCGGCGCCACGGGCGACGGCGCGGGTTCGTGCGCCCGCACCGGCTTCAGATACTCGCCGAGCCCTTCGCGTCCCCCCTCGCGGCCAAAGCCGGACTCGCGATAGCCGCCGAAACCGGCGGCGGCGTCGAAGAGGTTCGTGCTGTTGATCCAGACGACGCCACACTTGAGCTTCGGCGCGATGTCGAGCGCCAGATTGATGTTCTCGCTCCACACGCTGGCCGCCAGTCCGAAGGGCGTGTTGTTCGCGAGCGCGACCGCTTCCTCCGGCGTCCGGAATGTCATGCTGACGAGGACGGGGCCGAAGATCTCGACCTGCGCGATGGTGGCCGACGGCGCCACATCCGTGAACAGCGTAGGCGGATGGAACGAGCCGTCGGCGGGCATCGCCCAGGAGGGCTGCCAGCAGGTGGCGCCCTCTTCGATGCCCAGCGCACACAGCTGCCGGATGCGTTCGAGCTGCACGGGCGACACGATCGCGCCCATGTCGATCGCCTTGTCGAGTGGCGATCCGATCCGCAGCCGTTCCATGCGATCGCGCAGCTTGCCGATGAGTTGATCGGACACGCCCTCCTGCACGAGCAGGCGTGACCCGGCGCAGCAGACCTGCCCCTGATTGAACCAGATCGCATCCACGACGCCCTCGACCACGCTATCCAGGTCGGCATCTTCGAAGACGATAAAGGGACTCTTCCCGCCCAGTTCGAGCGAGAGCCCCTTGCCGGACCCGGCGGTCGCCACGCGGATGGCGCGTCCCACCTCGGTGCTGCCGGTGAACGCGATCTTGTCGACGTCGGGATGCTCGACGATGGCCGCCCCCGTACGCCCGTCGCCCGTGACGAGGTTGAAGACGCCGGGGGGCAGGCCGATCTCGTGCACGAGCTCCGCGAAGCGCAGCGCGGTGAGCGGCGTGTACTCGGCGGGCTTGAGCACCACCGTGTTGCCGGCCGCAAGGGCGGGGGCGACTTTCCACGCCAGCATGAGCAGCGGGAAGTTCCAGGGGATCACCTGCCCGACCACGCCGTAGGCGTGCTGTCCCGGAAACTCGGCCGAGAGGAGCTGCGCCCAGCCGGCGTGGTACGAGAAGTGGCGCGCGACGAGCGGGATATCGATATCGCGCGTTTCGCGAATCGGCTTGCCGTTGTCGATCGATTCGAGCACGGCGAAGTGCCGCGCATGCTTCTGGATGCCGCGGGCCATGGCATAGAGCCATCGGGCGCGCGCGTGATCATCGAGCGCCTGCCAGCCAGGCAACGCAGCTCGCGCGGCGGCGACCGCCGCCGCGACGTCGTGCGCACTGCCCTGCGCCACGCGGGCGAGTCGAGCGCCGGTGGCCGGGTCGTGCACGCTGACCGATTCGCCCGCGGTGGGACTCGTGAATGCGCCGCCGATGTAGTGGCCGAACGCACTGCCGTGCCCGGCCAGCCAGGCGCGAACGACGGCGTCGCCTTCGGGCGCCGGCCCGTAGCTCATCGTATCGAAGATCTCGCGGACGCTGCCGCCAGCTGGTGGATTCGACGTGGACATGCGGATCACACCATGGGTTGACGATGAGCCGCCGCATAGCGACCCGTCACGAAATGCTCGAGCTGCCGCTCCACGTCGGTGAGCAGGCCACTTGCCCCGAAGCGGAACAGATGCGGACGGAGCCAGCGATCGCCGAGTTCTTCCTTCATGAGAATCAGCCAGTCGAGCGCCTGCTTCGCCGTACGAATACCGCCAGCGGGCTTGAACCCCACCTCAAAGCCCGTGCGTGCGCCGAAGTCACGGATCATGCGCGTCATGACGAGACCGACCGGGAGCGTCGCGTTGGTGCTCTCCTTGCCGGTGCTCGTCTTGATGAAGTCGGCACCGGCCATCATGGCGACCTGACTGGCCCGCGCGACGTTCGTGAGCGTGGCAAGTTCACCGACCCCGAGGATCGCCTTGAGATGGGCGTGACCGCAGGCGTCGCGGAAAGCGCGCACCTCGTGGTACAACGCCTGCCAGTTGCCCGTGAGGACGTGCGCACGCGTGATGACGATGTCGATTTCGGTGGCGCCCGCGGCAACCGAGGCGTGAATCTCGGCGACGCGCTGCTCGAACGGCGAGAGCCCCGCCGGAAATCCCGTGGAGACGGCGGCAACGGGCACGCCCGACCCCCGAAGCGCGTCGACCGCCGTGGCGACGTACTGGTGATAGACGCAGACGGCACCGACGGTGATGCCCAGGTCGCCGACCCCCAGCGCATCGATCAGGTCGCGGCGCAGCGGATGACGTGCCTTGGCACAGAGACGCCGCACGTTCCCGGGGGTATCGTCACCGGCGAGCGTGGTGAGATCCATGCAGGTGATGGCGCGCACGAGCCACGCGGCCTGCCACTCCTTCTTGACCGTCCGCCGGCCACCCATCGCGGCGGCGCGCCGTTCGACGGCGCTGCGATTGACCTTCGTCGCGCGCACGAGGGCCAGGTCGAGGGCCGTGCCCGGATTTCGCGCCGGCGGGAGGTCGGGGCTCAATCCAGAGGGCCAGCGAACGTCGTCCGGCACCTCGGTCTGCGACGAGCGCGGGGGGCGTGGAGCGTGCAAGGGAGTCACGGTCATGGCAGGGGGAATCTAGACACCGGGAGGGGCTGGCGCATACCGGCAAGGCGGCCGATGCCACGCTCAACTTCGGGAGGCCACCTGCCGATACTGGTCACTGGAGAGGAGAACCCTGACCGACGAGACCATGCGTTCCGCTCGACCCACATATCTGCTTGCCGTACTGTTCACGGCCGTTCCGACGCTGCTGGCTTTCCCGGGTTGCACCAAGACCTTGGAGGCCCCGGCGGCATCGCGGCTGACGATCGTGCAGGGACACCTGCAGTCGGCCGCCGCTGGCACGCTCCTGCCAACGCCCGTCGTGCTGCGCGTGATCGGCACCGATGGGGCACCGTTGGCGAAGATCCCGGTGAGCTTCAATGTGCTTGCCGGTGGTGGATCGGTCGATCCCGGCACGATCGTCAGCGACGCCAATGGCGAAGTGAAGGCCCGGTGGACGCTTGGCCCCTCGTCGCAGATCCAAACCTTATCCGGCGCGGCACCCGGGGTCGACCCCGTTACGGTGAGCGCCAACGGCGTCGTGCCGAGTGACTTGGTCATCGCCCAAGGGAACAATCAGACGGGTAAGGCGACCACCGCGCTGGCGGTCCAGATCGTGCTCCGGGTTACCGGGGGCTCCAACGTGCCGATTCCCGGGCAGACCATCGGGTTTTCCATCACGGGCGGCGGCGGCAGCATTTCGCCCCAGTCGGCGGTGACCAACGCGCTGGGCGAAGTCACGGTCCGCTGGACGCTGGGGCCGCAAATCGGGCCGCAAACGGCCATCGCCTCCGCCGGCACGCTCGGACCGATCTCGATCTCCGCCATCGCAAACTGACCAGCGGCGACGGCGCCCCACACCGGTCGCGCCGCGCACACGCCTCGTCGTCGGATCGCCAACTCGTGCGAACCGACGACGTTCGTGCGTCGTTGATGGAGGGACGCCGCGTCTTCACGCGGCATTCCCCGGCACCCGGCAATGGCGAACGCACCAACCCATCCCTCCCTCGCAGGAAAGACCATCGTCGTGACCGGCGCCAGCGACGGCATCGGCCAGGCGGCGGTGCGCGCCTACGCCGCGGCCGGCGCGTCGGTGATCATGATCGGCCGAAACGAGGCCAAGACGGCGGCCGCCGCGAACGCCATCCGGCGGTCCCTCGGGAACGCCGCCGACCTCCCGGCGATTTCCTGGGAAATTGCGGACTTATCACGTCAGGCCGAGGTGCACGCCGTGGCCGACCGGGTGATGGCCCGTGCGCCGCGCATCGACGTGCTCGCCAACAACGTGGGCGCGATCTTCCTGGACCGCGAGCTCACGCCGGACGGCTTTGAGCGCACCTTCGCGCTCAATCATCTGAGTTACGTCACGCTGACGCTGCGTCTGCTGGCGCCGCTGCTGGCGGCCTCGCGGCCTGGCGCCCCGTCACGGGTGCTGACGGTGTCCAGCCGCGCGCATGAGAACGCGAGCCCGGTGCTCGACGATCTGCAACGGGAGCGCGACTTCGGGGGCTGGTCGCAGTACGCGAACTCGAAGCTCTACAACATCTGGTTCACCCGAGCGCTCGCACGCCGGCTCGACCCGGCTCGCCTGGTCACGCAGGCGCTACACCCAGGCGTCGTCCGTACCCGATTCGCCACGAACAACGGCCGCATGGGACGTCTGCTGCGGCGTGTCATGGACGTGGTGTCGGTGACCCCCGAGCAGGGGGCGGACACCCTCGTCTGGCTGTCGCATGCCGACGATGCCCTCGTCGGCTCCGGCGACTACTGGGTGAAGCGACGACGCACGTCCCCCTCGCGCACGGCGCGCGATGACGCGCGCGCCGAACAGCTGTGGACGCGCACGTCGCAGCTGACCGGCCTCGACGCCGACCAATTCATCCGCGACGCCATGACGCATGCCGTGGCGTGACCTCCCTCGGCTCGCCACGATCCTGTGGCGACTGGTGCCGCTGGTGCTGTCGTTTCTGCGTGATCGCCGTCGCTGGATACGTCGGGGCGGAGCCGTCACGCGTACGCCGTCCTTTCACGAGCGCCGGGCGCTCCGGATGGTGCGCGACATCGCCGCACTCGGCCCCGCCTTCGTGAAGCTGGCGCAGATCTTCGCGACCCGTGCCGACCTGGTGCCTGAGCCGTATCTCGCGGCGCTGGGCACGCTGACCGACCGCGTGCCGCCAGTGCCCTGGCCGGAGATCCGCCGAGCACTGACGACGGCGTGGGGCGCCGATCCCGATCGCATCGTGGACCAGCTCGACCCAACCCCGCTGGCCGCCGGATCACTGGGCCAGGTGCATCGCGCGCGCTATCAGGGACGCGATGTCGTGGTCAAAGTGCTCCGTCCGAACGTGGAGGCCATCGTCGTACGCGACGTACGCCTGGCACGGGCAATCGTGAACGCCGTCTACGCGCGCTTTCCCCATCATCATGTGCTCGGTTTCCGCGTCGTGCTCGACGAGTTCGACCGGCACGTGTGCGAGGAAATGGACTTCGAGCGCGAGGCGATGCAGTGCATGCGCATGCGCGAGCGGTTTGCGGACGAGCCGCGCCTGCGCATTCCGCAGGTGGAAACGGCACTTACCCGACGCGACGTGCTGGTGCTGGAGTTCATGGCCGGCACGCGGATCGACGCGCTCGATGCACAGATTGCCCGCGGACTCGTGTCCCCGCGACAGCTGGTCGAGACGCTCATCGAGAGCTACGCGCGCATGATGTTGCGCGACGGCGTGTTCCATGCCGACCCGCATCCCGGCAACCTGCTGGTCGATACGGAGGGGCGCATCGTGTTGCTCGACTTCGGTATGGTCATCGATGTCGGCGTGCCAGTGCGGAAGGCGCTCTTCGATACCATCATCGCCGCCATTCGCCGCGATCCGGACGCCACGACCGACGGGTTCTTTGCGCTCGGGATGGTCGCCCCGGGTACCACCCGCGAGTCGATGCGCGATCTGGTGCGGGTGCTGCTCGACATCGCCTATCAGGACAGTGCCATGGAGGACCGGGCCCGCGCGATCGCCGATCGCGTGATGCGTGAGCTCTTCAACTGGCCGATCGTGCTGCCCGGTGAGTTGGTGTATTTCGCCCGTACGGCCGCGCTGATCGAAGGCGTCGGTGCGCGGTACGACCGCCACTTCAACAGCATCAAGGTCGCCTCGCCCGTGGTGCTCAAGCTTCGACGTGAATTGCTGGCGGTACTGGTTGGCGAAGACGGCACCCGCGAGCCAATCATCACGTTTGCCGCCACGCTCGGCGCGCTGGCGGGTGGAGCGAGCGCCGTGCTCGGGCGGGCCTGGCGACGCCTGCAACGCAGCGATCCCCCGTCGGTGCGTTAGGCCGACGGGGGATGGGCGCTGGATCCACCGGGTCGCGCGGGCGGCCGGCGCCGCCGCGGCTCAGGCCCGGCGCCGACGCCTGGCGACGGCGCCCAGCGCGAGGAGACCGACTCCCATGAGCGCGTACGTGGACGGTTCCGGCACAACCGAGGTCAGATACTCCTGGCTCGACGTCCCGCCGTCCTGAGGGTCGTCGGAGAGGACGTACCAGTTCCGCGTCAGCGTGAACGTGGTGGGCACGGTGATGGTGGTGAATCCCGTGAACGAACCGCCGAACAGGTTCCAGATCGTTCCCTGGATGTTCACGGCGCTGTAGAGTCCCGTCTCCGTGAACGCGTACTGCTCGGCCAACCACGCGGCCTTCCTGTACAAGGCCTCATCGTTCTTGCGCGTCTTCGTAAAGTCGCCGTTACCGACGATGCCGGCGGTGTTCGTCGTAAATGCCGTCGAGAAATACGAATCGTTGGCCGAGTTGGCCCAATGCTGCCAGTCGACGCACCAGATAATGGCGTTGACCAACGGGGTGGCGCCGCCCACGCCCATCTGCGCGTTGAAGCCGGTGAGCGTGGCCTGGTAGGGCGACACGGCATAGGGACCAACGCTTCCGTTGCTGGAGAAGTCGCCATTGAAGTCGACGAAACCAGAGACCGGGGCCTGCGCGGACAGTCCCATCGGGGCCGATACGGCGGCGGCGAGGAGAACCGAGTGGAGAATTCGACGAAGTGTCATAGTGACCTCGAACATGGGGAGCGGACTCAGCCTTACTCCCTTAGTCAGAGCAATCATGATGCCACGGTCCATCTCGGTTGCTCGACGGCAGATAGCCCGCGTAAACCATTGCAATACAAAGGTTTCCAAATGCACTAAAAAAAACGCTGACGCCGGCACGCTCAACAGTGTGGCGCGAGGTCGACGCTGGCACGCCACATAGCAGACTCTTCCATACGGGCGCGCCCTGCGGAGGTCGCGTTTAGAAGATCCATTCCCGGAACAGGTCGAAGCCGAACTGCATCCGCGGGAACCCGTTGGTACCAAGCTGGGTGCAGGGTGAGGCGCCGGGATCGACGCCGATCTCCCCCGTCAGATTGCGGCCGAACCGATACTCGGCGGCCACGCCGGCCCAGAGCGACGCGCGAGTCGAGGTGGTGCCCCCACGACACACACCGGTATTGACGCGCAAGAAGGTCCGCGGCCCAAGCTGCTTCCCCGCACTGATGCTCAGGTTCTCGAGGAGCGAGAGGGCCGAGAGCCCTTGCTGAGACTGCCCGCTAGAGCTCAGGACCTGGATGGTGTTGAGGCCCGGCAGGAATCGCTGCAGCGCCCCCTCGACGGCGCCGGCCACGGAGGGGATCAACACGCCCGTGACCGCGCGGACGGTGCTCTGGCGCTGACCATCGAGCGCGAAGGTGGGGGCGCCGAAAATCAGCAGCGAGATGATTTCCGATTCGGGCGCACTGGCGTACAGCGGATCGGTGCTGGAGAGGGTCAACACCGGCACGTCATATGTCCCGCCAATGTGCACCCGTACCGGGATTGCGCCACCTCCGGAAATGCGTACCGAATTCGTGGCACTGATGTCGAGCGTCGGAGAGATGGCACTGCTCCCGAAGAATCGCACCCGCCCGGAGTCGACGCTGAAGCTGCGGTTCACGACACCGAGGTCGAGGCGGTACTGCCCGCGGTTCGCCAGAAGTTCGCCCTCCAACGCGAGCTCATCGCCGCTCATCGCGATGGCGAGTCCACCGGTCACCTTGACGCGCGCTTCCGGTGTTTGCACCCACACATCCGCTCCCAGATCGATGCGTGCGTTCTCCACGGTGAGGCGCGACCCGAGCGCAGCGAGCGACTGCGCGGCCGATTCCGCCACGGGCACTTCGTCCGCGCCCAGCAGTTCGCGCGACGCGCTGGAGGAGAGATCGAGGGCCGCGCGCGCACCGAGTGGATCGATCACGAGGTTCGCGCGCGGGATGACGATGGCGCCACTCAGCGCGGGCCGCTTGATCGGTCCGGCCAGTTGCAGGTTGCCGCTGAGCGCGAGATCGGTGCCATCGCGCTGATGTGCCAACAAGGCATTGTTGGCGAACAGGCGCAGGGCGACGGTGGACGGCTCGCCGGGGTGGAAGTGCAAGGCGCCGGACGCGCCGATGGTATCGAGCGCGCCGCCACTTCGAACACGCAGCGACTCGAGAATGAGCGAATCCTCGGCGGCCCGCACGACAATCCGGCCGTCGGCGGGTTCGATGTCGAGGTCGCGGATGAATGCCCCCACGCGTTCAGCCATCATCACGCCGCGCGCCACCGGCCGATCCATGTTGCCGCTCAACGCCAACTGTCCGGATACGCGCCCGCGCAGACGCTCGACCCCTTGGATGGACAGCGGAAGTCCGTCGAGGTGCAGGGAATCCGCCGTGATCCGCGCATCGACCGCGTTGGACAAGAGACGCTCCGCGACCGGCGCGATGGTTAGATCGACCGGCACGCGCGCGTCCGCATGGAGGGCACCCCCCAGCGCATCGACGAGCACCGCGGACGCGTTCAGCTCCCGATCGGCATAGCGACCCGTCGCGTTGATCGCGGGGAGGCGGAATCCTCCCGTGCCGAGCGAATCCGCGCGCAGCGTCCACGACAGCAACGGCGAGGATCGTGTTCCGGCCAGCGCCGCGGTCCCGCTCAGCGTCCCTGCGAAGGTGGGGGTACCGGCCAGCAGGGCCGCGATCTCACCGACGGGGAACTGCTCGAGCTGCAACGCACCGGTGATGGGGCGATCGCGCGGCACGTCAGCGGCGGCCGTGAGCACCCCCGCGGCGTTCGAGCGCAGCTCGACGGGGAACAGGCGGAAGCCCGAGGAATCTTGCTGGAACGTGATCGGCTGGGCACTGCGCCAGACGACATCGGCATACCGGAGCCGTAGGGAGTCGAGGGCAAGGGCGACTCGCGACGGCGTGCGTGCGTAGGCGCCTTGCGCCAGCAGATGCGCGTCGGTCGACGAGCTGACGTCGAGCACCAACCGGCCGCTGTCGGCATTGGCCTGGTCGACCCGGAACGCCACCGACTGCAGGCGGATCGCCCCGAGGCCGTCCACGTCGTCGGCGGTCGCGGCGCCTTCGAACGCGGGGCGCGTGAAGAGCTCCGTGGCGCGGGCGGACCCGAAGATGCGCCCCGCACGAACGGCGCCAACCTGCAGCGCGCGCGCGCCAAGCGCCGCCGTGGCACCGGCATCCTGCAGACTGCCGTACACATAGCCGGACAGCGACAGATCACCCTCGAGCGTGTCGATGGCGAGCGTGCGCAACGACGCGGCGACAGCGCTGTCCACCGGCTGCATCATGGCCGCCAAGCGCCCCAGCTGGGCGCGCACCGCCCCCAGCGAGTCGGCCTGCGCCGACAACCGCAACGTATCGAGACCGAGCGAATCCCGCGCCAGCGCCCCGAGGGCGCGGAGCGTGATGCCACCAATGTGCGCCGCCATGGAATCGATGACCAAGCGCTCGCGCCCCAGCGACACGCTGCCCAGCAGATCGAAGGCCGGGCGGTCATCGGCCGCGTCCTGTCGCCAATCGATGGCCATGGCCCCTTCGATCCGCGGGAGGTTGGCGCCGCTGCCCGTCGGTGTGCCCTCAGCGGCGATCGGACCGCGCGCCGAGAGCGTTATCGTGCCGTCGACGGCGGTGTGCGGCGCGGCCGTGCTCCCGAGCCATTGCCGCAGATCGAAGCCATCCAGTCGGCCGCTGACGGCGAGCTGCCACGCGTCGGCACCGAACGCCGCGGTGCCGTCGGCGGTGATGCTGTTGGCGGCGCCATCCGGGGCACGCAGGGCGGCCGTCCAACGCATGGCATCGGTGGTGCCATCGAGCGTCACGCGACCGGAAAGCGCCCCGCGAATCGGCAGCGTGGTATCGATGCGAGCGAGGGCGCGCATCGAGAGCGGGTCGAGCTGTAGCGTCGCATTGACCAACGGCGCCTTGGCCCTGGCGCCGCCGTAACGAGCCCGCAGGTCGCCTTGCAGGGCCGACCGGTTGCCAGCCGCGTCGGTCCAGGTGAGGCCGACGTTGGTGAGATCTACCGCATTGAGATCGGCCGACCGGATGACACCGCGTGCGGTCATCACGCCGTCGAAGGCCGGCATGGTGGGCAGCAAGGCGGGCGAGAGCGCCTGCACGGAGCGCAGGTCGAGCCGTGCCTCGTCGAGCGTCATGCCCGACGCCCGTGGGCTCGCACCGAGGGCCACCATCCCTCGCAACCGCACGCTGGACACGGCACCGCCGGCCACGCGGGCGTCGGCGAAGCGCATATCGAACCGGTCCATCTTGAAGGCGGTGAGCGGGCCGCCGTCGCGGGCCACCAACCGGCCGGTGAAGGTGCCGCGAATTTCCTTCGGCAGCGCGTCGTAGCTGAGGCGACGCAGCAGCGTGCTCTCCAGGGGCACGAAGGCGAGATCGACGCGCTGCAACAGCAGTTGCGCGGGCGTGAGCACGACATCGATGCCGCCGGTGATGTGGGACGTTCCGCTCCGCACGTCGAGCGCTGAGAGCGAGAACTCGACGTCGTCCGGGTTGGCGAGCGTATGCATGCGGACGGTGGCGGTGCCCCGCCCCTCCGTGGGCAGCGCATCCCAGATCCATGTCAGATCGGAGAGTCCGGCATCGGTCTTGATCACGACGTCGTAGCGCAGCGGCCCGGGCATGTGCCAGTCGATGGTGCCCACCGCCGTGCCGCGCGACGCGGGCAGGCGCACGTCACCCAGATCCAACTGCAGCGAGTCTTCCGTCCAGCGAACCAGCCCGGCGGCCTGCGACAGGCGCACCGGCGGATCGGAGATCACGCCGCTGAGGGAATCGATCCGCATGGAGGCGGGGCGCTTCTCGGCGTCGACGATGATGGCGTCGTGCGCGCGCGCCCGTTCGAGCACCACGGTCCGGCGCTCCATATACGTGCCGCTCGGGAGCCGGACGAGGTCATGCACGCTGTCCCTGAGCGCGATGACGCTGTCGCGCGCGGCCCCCGTGAAGACGGGATGCGGCGCCCACGGCGCGACCATCCCGATGCGTGCGTCATCGACCAGCAAGGAATCGATACGCACCGCATCGCCGAAGCCCGGCGTGCGCGGTGTGGCTTGCGTCGCGGTATCGCCTGAGATGATGTAGGCGATGTTCCACGGCCCGGTCTCGTCGCGCCGGAGATCGACCCGCAGTCCGCGCACGGCAAGGCGCCTGATGCGAATCGCCTTGTCGAACAGCGCCCTCACGTCGATCGACCCCTCGAGGTGTGCGGCGGTGATGACCGGCACTCCCGCCGTGTCGACTAATGACACGTCGTCGGCCACGAGGCGGGTGGGACCGATCGAACGCAGCACGCCGACCCGCAGGGTGCCGCGTCCGCCGAAGAGTCGGTTGGCGCTGGATATCGCGGCCGTCAACAACCAGCGCCGCCCTCTCTCGGTGTTCACGGCCACGAGGTACGCGATGCCGACGCTGCCGATTGCGCCGAGCACCAGCCCCGCCAGCCACGGGACGCGGCGACGGCGTGGGGACGGTCCCGGCGGGGACTCTGGCACGTTGGGCTGCGTCATCAGAACGCCTGGCCCAGGCCGAAGTGGAACGTGAGCCGCGAGAGGATGCCGCGGCTGGACGGCGGGCGATAGGTGCTGGGGCAGTCGAAGATCGCCAGGCCGCGGGAGAGGGCTGCGTTGCGCGGACTGGCGCACAGGATCTGTCCGGCGCTGCCCTGCGCGTCACCGCTGGTAAAAAAGAGCGCGCGGCCAGCCACCGGCTCGTACGGGCGATAGCCGACATCGACGAGGAAGGGCCCGAGCGGGGTAACGATGCGCAGCCCCAATCCGGGGGTCGCCCGGAGGTTTCCCCAGCGAAAGCCTTCCGTGTCGCTCTCCCAGACGTTGCCCGCGTCGACGAAGGCCGCGAACTGCAGCTCTTCGGCGAAGAACCGGAATCCTCGACGCCACTCGAGATTGGCGACGAACATGGCCGTGCCACCACGCGGAACGGCTCGATCGTAGCCGGCACCGTCTTTCACCACGACCACCCGCTCGCCGTTGGGCCCGACGGTTTCCGGCTTCACGTCGGAGACGACGTAAACGATCGGGCCGAGCAGATTCTGCTGGTAGCCGCGCACGGAGCTCTGGCCACCAGAGAAAATGCGCTCCTGCTGCGGAAGCAGCGGTGATCCGTCCACGAGCTCCGCGCCGGGGGCGAAGGCCCGTGCCAACTGTACGCGGCTGGCGATCACACCGCCCGCGAACCGGAGATAGGTGGACAGCTCACCGGTGCCGCGGTAGAACCGGAGCGACTGCACGGAGTCGGAAGCGCTCTCACCAGCGCGCACGTCGCCACGCACGCGCCAACCACGCGACGGATTCACCAAGTCGTTGGTGTGATCGTGCGCCGCGCCGGTGCTGACGATGCCGACGCCACGTCCGAAAAGGGAGAGCGCGAAGTCCTGGGGGCGGCACTGGCCGAAGCGCGAGCAGGAGATGACAGGATCGGTGATCGTCCTGCCGTTTTCGTACTGCACGCCAGCGGTGCCCGAGGTCCGGGCGGTGAACTGCCGCGACAGTTCGATCAGCGCCCCAACCCCCGTTTCCCGGAGATAGGCGAACGGTTCGCCTCGGCGCTCGCTGTACACGGTCAACGTCGGCTGGATCGGCAATCCGAACAGCCGCGTGTTGGTGAGCGTGGTCCCGACGTAGTAGTTCAACTTCTGGCTGAACGGATCGACGCGCAGGGCGCCCGAGCAGAGCGCGGGGGCGAATCCGGCCGGCGCGCCGACGCCGATCTTGGAGGCGCGAGCCGACAGCTCCACCCGGCGACCGACGCCCAGAAAGCCGCGATCGACAATGCGCCCCTGCATGCGGATGCAGTCCTGAGTCGCCCAGCCGAGCCCGACGCGTGCGGCGCGTGTGCGCGCTTCAGCCACGGCCACCCGCAGATCGAGCACGCTGTCGCTGGCCGCGTTGAGGGGGGTCAGGGTGTCGATCAGGACGAGGCGGAACGATTCGGAGCGGTAGAGGTCGCGCTGGGCGTCGAGGATCGCGCTGGCCCGGAACTGGTCGCCGGGGTGAATCGCCACGAGTCGTTCGACGGCGGCCGTCGCGACACGTGGATGTCCATCGCGCAGCGGTTGCACCTCGATCTGGACGTCTCCGACCGTGACCATGCGACCGGGCGAAAAGGCCAACGCGAGCGTGGCGCGCGCCGCGGCCGAGTCGATGGTGACGAGGCTCCGCGGGCTGGTGGCCCGCGCGTACCCCGCGTCTCTCAACTGCGCGACGACGCGCTCGATGACGGCGTCGGCTCGCGTGCGATCGAAGCGCTCATTCTCGAGTGCGCGGAGCGGCGCCTCGAAGGCGGGCCCGTCGCCCGTCGGTTCAGGGAGCCCCTGGATGACGATCGTATCGAGGATCGCCTCGGGGCCGGGGGTGATGGCGAAGCGCAGGCGCACTCCGTTGGGGCGCCGATCGACGACGGGAACGACGGAGGCCTGAAACCACCCAACCTGTCGGTGCATCACGGCGAGGCGGAGCGCATCGCGCCGGAGTTCGAGCGAATCGAGACACGGGGCAGTCCCCCGGTGAAACCACCGCGTCATCACCGATGGCTCATGCGTGATGATGCTGGCCGCGAGCGTCACGGCGTCGAAGTGCGGACTCCCCGAGAATTTCACGGACCGCACGCGCTGCGCATTGTCGCAGCGCGCGGCACGCTGGGCACTCGCCCGTAGCGGCCAGCAGGCAGCGGCGAGGACGAGCACCGTGCATGAAAACGCATGGAGCGGGAATACTTTCGGGGAGCGCATGGATCGGTGCAATATAGTTCGCGACTAGTTTCCTGCCTCGTGGCGCGTGCCTGCCGCTGGGTTGGTTCACGACCGTACCACATCGCCTCAGCGAGAATGGGGAACGTGCGCGCTCAGGTGTTCCCTGTTCATCGATCGTTCAGCACGCCGCGATAGATTCAACCAATCGGTCTTTTCCGTCATTTATCAGGAGCGCCTGCATGATCCCGATCACCGACGTTGCGGTTGGCATTCTCATGGCGTGGCAGGCCGCCGTGACTCCTGGGCAGGCGCCTCTCACAGTTCCCGCGGACTCCCTCCCTCCGGCGCGTACGGCCACCGTGCTGCAGCCGGTGGGGCTGACGATGCTCGCGGCGGATACCGTGCCACGAGTGCGCCGCAAGGCGATCGTATACAGCGATGGGTACGCCACCCGCTTGCGCATCCACAAGACGCTGAGCTGGGCCATGCTGCCGCTGTTCGCGGCGTCCTATTTCTCCGGCGATCAGCTCTTGAACAAAGGCGACGACGCCCCGTCGTGGGCGCGCAGCATGCACGGTCCGGCCGCCACGGGGAGCGCGATCCTGTTCGGTGCCAACGCCGTGACCGGAGGATGGAACCTCTGGGAAGGCCGGAAGGATCCCAACGGGCGCACCCGTCGCATTCTGCACAGCGTGCTCTTCACCGCGGCCAGCGGCGGCTTCGCCTACGCCGGGACCAAGCTCGCGGACGATGGCGAGCAGGACATGAACGCGCGTCGCTCGCACCGGAATCTGGCACTCGGCTCCATGGGTGTCTCGACGGTCAGCTGGCTGATCATGTTGATCGGCAACTGACGCTTCCCTCCCCCACGGCACCAGATGCTCGAGAGCCTGACCACCCTGCTCCTTCCCTGGTCGGAGTTGTACTCCGCCAGTGCGTGGATTCCCACCACGATTCTTGCGATCCACGTGCTGGCGCTGTTCGCGGGCGGCGGCATCGCTATTTCGGCAGACCGTCGCGTGCTGATGGCGCAGCCCGGCAGCCGTGAGGCATTCCAAGCGGCGGCGGAAGACCTGCGCACGACGCACGCGATCGTGATCGGGTCGATTGTGCTCCTGGTGGTGACTGGCGTCGCACTGGCCGCCTCGGACATCGGGACCTTCGCGGTGTCGAAGGTGTTCTGGATGAAGATGGCGATGTTCGTCATCCTGATCGCGAATGGCGCGTTCATGCGGCGTACGGAAGGGCGGTTGCTCGCCGCGGCCGCCGATACCGGGGTCGCCGTCGATCAGCCGACGCCGTGGCCCAGCCTGCAGCTGCCGTGGGTCGCGCTGAAACGATCGGCGGCCATCAGCCTGCTGGCGTGGTTTGCCATCGTCCTGCTGGGTGTCGTGCTCTCCGATATCTGATGTTCCCGTCCCTGCCCTCTCTGCACCGGAACGCCGCCGAATGACCGATTCATCCTCGCCCTGCAGCGGTTGCTCGGGGCGCCGAGATTTTCTGCGCACGGCCCTGACGGGCGCGGCATCCATCGCAACCCTCTCGACACTGGGTCCCGTCAACGCTGTAGCAGCTCTGGCGCCGCGTCGACCAGGTGGTGCAGTGCGCTACGCCATCCCCGCCGCGGATGGCGTCTCGATCGACGGTGCGAACGAAGTCATCCTCTGTCGCTCCAACGGCGAGATGTACGCCTTCGCGTTGTCATGCCCGCACCAGAACACGGCACTGAAAACCATGCCCAAGAATGCCGGCTTTCAGTGCGCACGCCACAAGTCGAAGTACCTGCCGAACGGGACGTTCGTGAGTGGCCGTGCGACGCGAAACATGGACCGTCTGCAGATCACGCGCGATGGCGCGCAGATCGTCGTAGACCCGGACATCGCATTCGAGAGCGACGTCGACCCGGCGAAGTGGGCGGCGGCTTTGATCAAAGTCTGAGCCATCGGGGCCAGATCTCTTCTCCAAACGGAGGTATCATGTCCGACTGTACGAATTGCGTGGGCGTCGGTGTGAACCGACGGGAATTCCTGGCCACGAGTTCCGCTCTGGCCATCACGGCCGTATTGGCCGCATGCGGTAGCGACAGCGAGGAAGGTTCCACGACGACCGGGCCGCGCAACGTGAACGCGACCGTCACCCTCGCCAACTACGCCGCACTCGGCACCGTGGGCGGGATCGCCGTGATCAGTGGCGCGGGCACCCCGATTGCCGTGGTACGCGCCTCCGCAACCCAGTACCGGGCGTTCTCGCTGATCTGCCCCCATGCGGGCACCACCGTCGCGATCAGCGGTACGGGCTTCCGTTGCCCGAATCATGGCGCCACGTTCAATGCGAGCGGCGCGTGGACCGGTGGCGAGCGAACCAACGGTCTGTTCGAATTCACCGTCGCATCCAATACCGCCGCCGGCACGATCACGATCACCTCCTGACGTCATGTCCTCTTCCGTTTCGTCTCGCAGCGCCGGTACCACGATCCCGGCGCTGTTGTCGTTTCTGGCGCTGTCCCTTTCGGGGCCCGCCATCGGCCACGCGCAGCAACCCAAGGCCGCGGCCAAGGCCACGCCAACCGAGGCCGCGCTCGATCGCCTCGCCAAGCAGCCCGCCGTTGCCAAGGCCATGGCCGCTCTGCAGTCCGACAACGAATGGACGCTGACCGAGCAGGCCGCGCTCTGCGAGATCCCGGCGCCACCGTTCAAGGAGGCCGCCCGTGCCGCGGCGTTCCGCGACAAGCTCGCCGCCCTCGGCGTACAGAAGCTGCGCATCGATCGCGAAGGCAACGTGATCGGCGAGATCAAGGGCACCGGCCCGGGACCGACGCTCGTGCTGAGCGGACACCTGGACACCGTGTTCCCCGAAGGAACGAATGTGAAGGTGAAGCGCGAGGGGACCAAGCTCACCGCCCCCGGCATCGGTGACGATTGCCGTGGCTTGGCAGCGGTGCTGGCCACCACGCGACAGATTGTCGCCAACAAGATTCCGTTCACCGGACGCCTGCTGGTGGTCGGCACGATGGGCGAGGAAGGTCCGGGCAATCTGCGCGGAGTGCGGGCGCTGTTCAGCGGTCCGCTCAAGGATTCGATCGACATGTTCATCTCGATCGATGGTACCGGCTTCGGCATCACCAACGGGGCCGTGGGCAGCAATCGCTATCGCGTGACCTACAAGGGCCCCGGCGGACACAGCTACGGCGCGTTCGGCATGCCGAATCCGATCCACGCCATGGGCCGGGCGATCGCAAAGATCGCCGAGCTGGAAGCCTCGACGAATCCCAAGGTCACCTTCAACGTCGGCTTGGTGTCCGGCGGCACGTCGGTGAACTCCATCTCGGCCGAAGGCGTGATGGATATCGACCTGCGCAGTGAATCGGCGGCCGCATTGGCCGACATCGACGCCCGCTTGCAGGCAGCGCTCCGTCAGGCCCTCGCCGAAGAAAAGGCGCGCTGGCCGAAGTCGACGGTGCCGCTGGCGCTGGTGATCGATACGACCGGTCTGCGTCCGGCGGGGACGACGGCGGACACGTCATTCATCGTGCGCACGTCGCTGGCCGCCGCACGCACCATGAACGTGTATGCGCCGCTGACGATCTCGAGCACTGACGCGAACATTCCGATTTCCAAAGGCGTGCCTGCCGTGACGCTCGACGGCGGCGGGGTGGGCCGCGGTGCGCACTCGCTCGACGAGTCGTACGACGACCGTACCGACGGCTACAAGGGGCCGCAGTGGATTCTGCTGGTCGTGATCGGCCTGCTGACGACGCGCTAACGAAAGAGCGCCGGCAGCTCGTCGATCGAGAGATCACGCGCTGCCGGTAGCAGCCCCGACAGGAACGCGGCCTCACCGAGCAGTGCCGCCGCGCAAACACCGGCAGCCCGACGTTCCCGGATCGATGTGTCGCGATTGGCCTTGCTGAGTTTACTGCCATCGGGATGCACGAGCAGCGGATGATGCCACCAGTGCAGCGGACGCTCGCGCCCGAGCATCGCCGCGAGCCGCAGCTGACGGCCGGTACTGGCCAGCAAGTCCTCTCCGCGTATCACGACATCGATGTCGTGCGCCATGTCATCGACGACCACGGCGAACTGGTACGTCCATTGCCCGTGTCGATCGCGCACGAGCACGTCGCCGCACTGATCCGCCGGCGATTGGCGCATGGGGCCCAGACGCCGATCGTCGAACAGCTCCATGCCGCCGTCCATGCACACCCGACGCGCGAGCGACTCCGTTTCGGCATGACGCGCATCGCGACAGGTGCCGGGATAGCGCGGCTCCTCGCCCGGCGCGTGCGGTGCGTGCCGCGCGATGTCGCGTCGCGTGCAGGTACACACGTAGGTGACATCACGCGCACCGAGTGAGGCGAGTGCGGCGGCATAGCGCGCCTCATTGTCCGACTGTCGCTGAGGATGCCCGTGCGGATGGCCGTGACGCGACGCGCGGAAGCTGTCGGTACGTCCGACATCCGGCACGAAGCCGAGCCAGTCGAGATCGTCGAGCAGCGCGTCTTCGTAGTCGTCGCGGCACCGTGTACGATCGTGATCCTCGATGCGCAGCAGTACTTCCCCGCCGAACGCGCGGGCGATTCCCCACACATGGATCGCGTTGACGACGTGGCCGAGGTGCAGGTACCCAGTGGGCGCCGGCGCGAAGCGGGTGCGCCAGACCACCGGCTACTTCCAGCTGGCGATGTCGGCGTTGTCTCCG